>DATJGZ010000071.1:0-7920 GCA_035494535.1 Patescibacteria group bacterium
TTGTTCGCGATGATCCCGACCGGCATGCCGTAGATATGCGCAAAACCGCAAACCAGCGTGGTGCCATAGCGCTTCTTGAACTCGTCGAATTCGCTGCCGTCGACGATGCGGGCGATCACCTCGCGCACATCATATTGCGTTTTGAGATCCGGCGGCACGACGCCGTGCAATTCCTTCGGGTCGAACAAGGGCTCCTGCGGCTGGCGGCAGCGCAGCGGCCGTTCCTTGATGCGGTTAAGATTCGAAACCGCGCGGCGCGCGAGCTGCAGCGCGTGATCGTCGTTGTCGGCAAGGTGATCGGCTACACCGGAAATACGCGTGTGCACATCGCCGCCGCCGAGATCTTCAGCGCTGACTTCCTCGCCCGTCGCCGCTTTCACCAGCGGTGGTCCGGCGAGAAAGATGGTCCCCTGCTCTTTCACGATAATGCTCTCGTCCGACATCGCGGGAATATAGGCGCCGCCCGCGGTGCAGGAGCCCATAACCACCGCGATCTGCGGGATGCCTTTTGCGGACATATTGGCTTGGTTGTAGAAAATGCGGCCGAAGTGGTCGCGGTCGGGAAACACCTCGTCCTGATTGGGCAGGTTCGCGCCCCCGGAATCGACCAGATAGATGCAGGGCAGGTTATTCTGTTCCGCGATTTCCTGCGCGCGCAAGTGCTTCTTGACCGTCAGCGGGTAATAGGTGCCGCCCTTGACCGTGGCGTCGTTGCAGACGATGACGCATTCCGTCTCGGCCACGCGGCCGATGCCGGTGATAATCCCGGCCGCGGGCACGTCGTCATCGTAAACTTCATGCGCGGCCAGTTGCGAAAGCTCGAGGAACGGCGAGCCGGAATCCAGCAGCCGGTTGATGCGGTCGCGCGGCAGCAGCTTGCCGCGGCTGGTGTGGCGCTCGCGCGCCTTGTCGCCTCCGCCCTGCTCGATCGTGGCCGCTTTCTTTTTCAGATCGGCAACCAGCGCCTCCATGTGCGCTTTGTTTTTCTGGAATTCCTTGCTGCCGGTGTTGATCGTGCTCTTGAGGTGGGTCATGCGCGACTCCTTTATCTGCCTGTAAAATTAAAGCAAATAGCAAACGCGCACAACCGGAACCTCCCATTCCGACGGCAGGTTTGAATTCCGTAAGAGTCCATTCAGGGAGAAAGAAAATGACCGATATCAGCCGCTTTAAAGACTGCATCGAAACGTGCTGGGAATGCCGCACCACGTGTCTCGACACATTGTTCAATTATTGTCTTGAGATGAGCGGCCCGCACGCCGCGCCCGACCATATCAAGGTAATGCTTGACTGCATCGAGACATGCCAGTTGGCAGCCGACGTCATGCGGCGGGGATCCGAGCACCACGGCATCACCTGCCGCGCGTGCGCCGAGATGTGCGAGGCGTGCGCGGACTCGTGTTCCGGCATGGAAGACGATAAAATGCAGAACTGCGCGCGGCTGTGTAACCGCTGTGCGGATAGCTGCCGGAATATGGCGGATATGGCCCTCTTCCAGCAGAAAGAACTCGCCGAGGTCAAAGGAGCGATATGAAGATACTGATCGCCGGCGCCGGACCGACCGGGCTGACGGCCGCCATTGAGCTGGCGCGCCTCGGCCTGACCGCGCGCATCGTCGATGCAAAGAAGGCACCGTCTCCGCGCAGCCGTGCGGTCGGCATCAGTTCGCATTCGCTCGACCTACTGGAGGCATCAGGAGTCGCAGCGAAGCTTCTGGATGCCGGGCTCAAGATCAAGCGTGCCAACGTGCGTGGCCGCAATCGGACGCTCGCGGCTATCGATATAACGCTGTTGCGCCACAAGTATAATTTCCTGCTTTGTTTGCCACAGAACCGGACCGAGGAGATCATGATCGATGTACTCGACAGCCTCGGCGGCACGGTCGAGTTCGATACTGCGGTGAAAAGCATTTCGTCCGAGCACGGAAAAGTGCTGGTCGCGCTTGAACACGAGGGACAGCGTTCGGAAGATATTTACGACATCGTCATCGGTGCCGACGGCATCCACAGCACCGTCCGGCAACAGGCGGGGATCGATTTTCCAGGCCATACGCACCCCAATAAATGGAGCATCGCTGATTTCGACTCGCCGGACTTTCCGTGGCCACAAGACGAAATCCACCTGTTTGCGCTCAAACCGGGCTATATTGGGCTTGCCGTCTGCATCGGTGATAGGCGCTATCGTGCCATCGCTAACCATCCCGACGCCCTGAAATATGTGCCGGGCAAGTACACGGTGTCGCAGGTTCTATTTGCTGACGATTTCTACATTCCTGTTCAGCTCGCTGATACCTTTCAGAAAGGAAAAATTTTCATTGCCGGCGACGCCGCGCATGTGCAGTCACCCGTCGGTGCGCGCGGCATGAACATGGGTATCGAGGATGCCTGCGCCCTCGCCCGTCGCATCGTAGACGGCACGACGGCTGGCTACACCGACGAACGCCGACCCGTCGGCGAGCGCTGGCAGAAGCGATCCGAGCGAATGCTGGCGCTGGTCGAAAGCGAAAATCCGGCGACAATCTATTTTCGTAATGTCCTTTTTAGTCTTGTCACGCACATACCGGCAGTCCAGCGGCAACTCCTCCCGTTCCTGATGGGATTGCGCGAATAGCAACTTTCAAACCCTATTTTTTCCGTAATTTATTTTCGCACAGAAATTACAGAAACGAAACTTGACATAGGGAAAAAACCGTTTATTACGTGAAAGTCATTTGAAAAATCCGCGCGTATTTACGAAGAACGGATTTTATTTGGGGAGGATTTGATTTGTCCGGTTTCAAGGACACATTGCGCCGTATTTTCCATCGTTCCGCGAAAAAGGACGATGAATCGGCTCTTTCAGGCGACAAGCAAAAAGAACTTCTCAACAGCACGTCGCATTCATCCTTCACGGACACCATGCGTGCGGCATGGAAGATGATCAAGCCGTACTGGTCTTCAGAAGAGAAATGGAAGGCGCGCACCCTGCTCGCCGGCGTCGTCGGCCTGACGCTAGCGCAGGTCGGCATCAATGTCCTGCTGAACAACTGGAACGTAGCATTCTACGATTCCATCCAGAACTACAAGGAACCGGAGTTCTACCGGCAAATCGGCAACTTCTCCGCCTATGCCACGGCGTGGATCGGCAGTGTCGTCTACGGCAATTACCTGACCCAGAAGCTGCAGATGAACTGGCGCCAGTGGATGACGAAGCAGAACATCTCGTCATGGTTCAACAAGAAAGCATTCTACGACATCCAGCAGAACGGCGGCCCGAAGGCGGATAACCCCGACCAGCGTATCTCGGACGACGTCAACACTTTCACCGACCGCACGCTGAACATGAGCATGGGCCTCCTGAACGCGGGCGTGTCGCTCGCCTCGTTCCTGGGCGTGCTTTACAACATGTCGGCCTCGTACACACTGAATCTCGGCCAGCATTCACTGACCATCCCGCATTACCTCGTGCCGCTGGCTCTCGGCTACTCGGTGGTGGGAACCGTGATCACGCAGAAGATCGGCAAGATCTTGCCTGCCCTGAATTACAACCAGCAGCGCAAGGAAGCCGATTTCCGCTTCGGCGCCGTCCGTATTCGTGAAAACGCGGAAAGCATCGCGCTGTATGGCGGCGAAGCGGTCGAGAAGGAAAACATGACACAGCGGTTCAATCGCGTGGTCAGCAACTACTGGGACATCATCAAGAAGCAGAAGCAGCTGACGTGGTTCAACTCGGCGTTCGGACAAGCCGCCATCATCTTCCCGTATGTCGCCGTTGCGCACCAGTACTTCACGAAGCAGATCAAAATGGGCCAGATGATGCAGGCGGCATCGGCTTTCAACTACGTCCAAGGGTCGCTCAGCTGGTTCGTCAATTCGTTCAACCAGTACGCCGACTGGAAAGCCGCTACCGATCGTCTGAGCGGCTTCAACGACGCGATCAAGGAATCGAATGAGCGCTATGACGCCCGCGTCAAGGCCGGCGCAGAAGCGGGGGATGCTGAGATTATTGACGCGGAAGTGATCGATGCAGAAGTCGTCGAGAACCATGACGACGACCGTCACGACGATGATCCGCCGCAACTGCCCCCGCCCCCAGGCAACAAACTGCCGCCTTCGGGCGCCGCACCGAGCATGTGAGGCCCCATGGCAGCTCCCGATGCAAAGCAGAAATTCAATTCAAGCGCGGGCCTCGTCGTCCGCCGCACGCCGGCGACGGAGAAACTCGTTCTCCGGAACGTCACTCTCAGGCGCCCGGCAAAAGACGGGGACGGCAACCTGTTGCCGTGGGAAAAACTTGAGACCCTCGTCGAACCCTTCAGCCTGACTGTCCAGAAAGGCGAGCGGCTTGTGCTCACCGGAGAACGCGGCTGCGGGAAATCGACTCTGGTCAAGGCCATTGCCGGCCTTCCCGGCATAACCGCCGCAGGCGAAATTCTGGTTCCCGCCAATGCCCGAATTCTCGACGTTCCGCAGAAGCCTTATCTTCCCGATGTGCCGATGCGCGGCATCCTCACCTATCCCGACAAGTATCCGGACCCGAAGGGCAAGAGTCCGACGGACGAGGAAATGGAAGACGCCATGAAGCTCGTCGGTCTCGGGCACTATGCCCACTTTATCAAGGACGAGAAAACGACCGGTGCCGCCTATTCCCGCCAGTTCTCGCTCGGTGAGCAGCAGGCGATCATCTTCGCCCGGATATTGTTGTACAAGCCCGACGTTCTGTTCCTCGACGAGGTTACAGCATCGCTCGATAAAAAATCGCGGATGACGTTGTATCAATTGCTGCTCGACAAGCTGCCGGACACCACAATCGTCAGCATCGCTCACAACGAGGAAGTGATACCGCTTCATGACCGGCACGCGCATATCGAGAACAAGCAAATGACGGTCCGGCCGGCCAATGAGCCATTGCCGCCGGCGGCAGCGCCTTCGGGTCCGGGCCTCAACCCCACCTAATATCCGTTAACCTGGCTGTCTTCCTGCGCCGGGATCTTCCGGCTTCGGCGGAATCTGTTCAGGTTTGACTTCAGGTGTCGGCTCCGCAGCATCCTGTTTCGCGGCTTGCCCAAATGAGTTATTGACGTCCGGCGGCACAACGATCGGCGGCGAAGCGGCCTGAGTGAACGACGAGCCCGCTTCGGGACCTTTGCTTCCCTCGTCCGGCGCCGGCTTGACGGTCAAATCAGGCTCCGCGGGTGCCAGATGCGGCGCGGGCGCATTGTCATCGGGTTTGGCATCATTCTTGATATCCTGCGTCGGTCCGCCGAAGCCCATTGCTTTCCTGATCTTGTTGTACGCTGCCTTGATGCCATGCTGGGCACTTACCGTGGTGATGCCCGAGATCACGCCCACGATGCCGCCGGCCGCGTTCGAGACGATAAATTCGAGCGCGCTGCCGATATGCGGTACGCTGCCGGCAATTGTGCTGAAATGTTCCGCCACATGGCGCAGCGGCTCGAATCCTTCGACCAGCAATCCACCGCCGACGGTGAACATGGCAACCGTACCCGCGAGCGTAAGTCCCTTAAGGATCCACGGCGCCGCTTTCATCATGACATTTCCGATATGCCAGATCGGCTTGTTATCGTTCTCTTTGAGTTTCTCCCCGATGTCGTCGATCTTCACGAGGCCGGCGACAGAGCCGTAGACCAGAGCCGTCATCACCGGCGCCGACAGGCCCAGCGCGATCGCCTGCGTCGCCAGCTTGGTCAGATAACTCCCCTCGACACTCGAAACCATGCCAAGCGTAAGGACGACGATTTCGGCGGAGAGCACGAAATCCGTATGGATCGCGTCCTTAATTCTTTCCTTTTCCTCTTCCGGCGTTTCGGCCGGTAGGTTCTCGTTGTAATGATCCTCCTGCCCCATGGCATTGACTTTGGGATGGGCCTTGCGGTGCTCCCATTTCTCCCAGAGCTTTTCGACGCCTTCGTGACAGAAATAAGCGCCGCCGCACATCAAGAGCGGGAAAATCAGTTGCGGTATGGTGGCGCTAAGTATAATGCCAGCGGTGCTGAGGATTCCCTTGTTCTTCATCGAACCCTTGGCGACTTCCCATACAATGGGCAGTTCGCGCTCGGGCGGGACGTGGGAAAGCTGTTTAGCGTTTAATGCAAGGTCGTCGCCGACGACGCCGGCCGTCTTCATAAGCGAGAGCTTGGTCAGGGCTATTGCCTTATTCAGGACGGCAAGCAGACCCGCACTCATTATCGACCCCTTCTTGTCTATTTTTACGTATTATAATGTGCAAACTCCCTAATACACAAGCAAAACCGCATTCACAATGTATTGATTTGAAACAATAAAATGGTTGACGACTGCCAATCTTTACATATTAATAAGGCGGTGGGAGGAACGGCGAATGCCGTCATTAAGAAAGCTTTTTAATAGCCACTCTTTGGGCAAACTGGCGCTGAAGGTTATAGCGACGGAAGCGCTCGCATTGACTATGAGCGGCTGCGCCATCAACCCGCCTCCGGAAATTCATGTACCCCCTCCGCCGTCGAGCCCGGTTGTAGCGAAAGTCGAACCATATAAGGGCCCCCCGCCGGTGCTAGCAAATCCGGTTGTTCCCCATGTCTTGGGAGTGGATGCGCGAGGGCTTTCGCCGTGGCAGACGCAAGTCGCTTATCCCAATGATAACTACTTCGACAAATGGTACACGCTGATGGGTCGCTATCAGATGATGCTGACCAATCCCACAAACAGAAAGATCGTCGATGATTTCTTTGCGCAATTCGATTCATTAAAGCACAGATCGACGGAGGAAAAGGCGGTCGCGGTCGAAAAAGCCGTCAATAGTTACATCACGTATAAATCCGACAGTGATCAGTACGAAGTCGGAGAATATTTAGCGACGCCGCTCGAAACGATCGTCACCAAGGGTGGCGACTGCGAGGATTATGCGATCCTGAAATATTATACGCTGCGCCATCTCGGCGTTCCGGCTGAGAACATGTTCATGGTCTTCGTGCCGAGCGGCTCTCAAAACCACGCAATTCTTCTGGTGAACACCAAAGGGCCCGGCGAGGAACCGGAATACCTCGACCTTGATAATACGGAGAACTCGCTCAAGCGCGGAAAAGATATTCCGTATAAAGCCTATTACCTCATCAACGAGACGGGAGTCTGGGTGACCCCGGAGTCACCATGGGTCAAAGATCCTCATAAGGGCGTTGCCACTTATCCGCAGCCGAAATCACCCTGAGGCCTGCTTCTTCATGTCCTCAAGCTCGAGCCAGCGGGTTTCAGCATGCGCAAGCTCATCCCGCGCCTCGGCCAGCCGCTTGGCGCTTTTCTGAAAATCACCGGGATCGTTTGTATAGAGCTCGGGGTCATTAAGCTTGTCCTCGAGCTGCCCAATCTCCTCCTCCAGTGTCTCGATTTTTGCCGGCAAGCGGTCGAGTTCGTACTGCAGCTTGTATGACAGTTTCTGGACAACTTTTTTTTCTTCTTTTTGAATCGGTTGCGATTCTTTTTTAACTTCCTGGATTATATTTTTCGCTGGCGGCGGATTTCGCTTATGTTGTTCTTCAAGATAGTCGCTATAACCGCCGATAAATCCTTCGATTTTTCCGTTTCCTTCGAACGCAAGTATCTTGGTTACTGTTTGATCAAGGAAGTCGCGGTCATGACTGACAACCAGCAGCGTGCCGTCATACTGCGCAAGGATCTCCTCAAGCATGTCGAGCGTGTCCATGTCGAGATCGTTGGTCGGTTCGTCGAGAATGAGCAGGCTTCTCGGATTGGCCAGAATCTTCGCCAGCATAAGACGGTTCTTCTGCCCGCCCGACAGACTCGCAACCGGTTGCTGGGCCATCGTGTAGTCGAACATAAAGTCCCGGAGGTAGCCAATGACATGGCGCGGCTTGCCGCGCACATCGACATGGTCGCCGCCGGTCGGGCACAACGTCTTCCACAGCGAGATTTTCGGGTCAAGGTC
>DATJGZ010000072.1:0-2970 GCA_035494535.1 Patescibacteria group bacterium
AGCAGACAGCCCATTTCGCCCGGCGTCAGATCCTTGCCGAAAAACAGGCGACGGCGCGTTCGGTCGTAATCGGGATAGTTTTCCGGCGAGAGGCTCGAGCCGTCAAAACCGTCGAAAAAACGCCACGAGGCGCCGATTGAGTTGAGACGCGCCGCCATAGCCGCGCGCCGCTGAACCGATGACGGCAGGCTGATCACGAAAATCGGCGGTGGCGCGTGGTCACTCATTTTCCAGACGATCCTGCCGCAGACTTGTCTGGTTCCTTCCAAAATTTCTGCCATACCGAAATGGCGCTGACGATATCGGAATAGTCGTCGCTCCAGCTTTTCCACGACGGCAAGGACGGAAACAGAATCCAGTGCCGCGCGATGAAGGGCTGTAAATCCGGCGCGCGCGCGGTCATAACCGCGTAAAGGGACGGCGATGCGAACAGCCCGTCGCCCAGGTCAACCGACTTCGACTCGCCGAAAGCGATATAGACGTGGAAATCGCGCGCGATGGCCGAAACGACGTGCGTGAGATTCAGATAACGGTTCGAGAGGTGAACGACGACCAGGCCGCCCGGCTTCAGTTTGCTGAAATACAGGCTGAAGGCTTCCTTCGTCATCATATGGACCGGGATATTGTCCGAGCTGAACGTGTCGACGAAAATGAGATCGTAAGAATGATCAGGCGCCGCAGCCAGCTTGAGGCGGGCATCGCCCATGATAATTTTGTATGACGCGCCGCAACCTTTAAGATAGGCAAACAGGCGCGGATCCTGTGCGATTTTTACGACATCGGGATCGATTTCATAGATATCGAAGCTTCGGCGCGGCAGCGCATAACAGGTGATCGTGCCGACACCGAGTCCGAGCTGGGCGATTTTCTGCTCACCCGGGCGTTTGTTGAGAATTTCAAAGACGTCGCCGGCCGGCCCGTTAGGCGCGTAATAGCTGAGCGGGATGCGGATATAATCCGCCTTCACCGACTCCGCCCCATGCATCGTGGTATTGAACATCAGGAAACGGACGTCCTCGATCTGCATGACCCAGAGAGTCCCGAAGAAGTTGCGCTGCCAGGCCAGCGCGGAGCGGTAGTTTTGCCACATATAATCGGGATAGACCACGAGCATGGCGATGGCACACAGCGCAAACAGCCAGCGCTGCCGCGACAGAAGGGCCAGAGCCGCAAGCGCGAACGGCGGGAGGTACATTAGGTTTTTCGCGGGAAATTGGTCGTAATTTATAAAACAAAGCCACGCGACGACCGTGACCAGGGATGCCTTCCACGCCAGCGCGCCGAATTTCTCGGCCATCAGCCACCGGCGCAGCGCGCCGAGCGAAAGCGATTCCCCGCCGCGGTAGCGCAGCAGCACCAGCGCGCCGAGCGCCAGCGCATATTCGATCGGCAGCGGAAACAAGACAGGCGCCAGAAGCGCATTGAACACCCCGCCCGCGACGCCGCCCGCCGCGATGGCAAGATAATACATCGTCAGATGCCGCGCCGCCGGCTGCGCCTGCGCCAGCTGCATGTTGCACATCAGGGAACTCAGGAAGAACAGCAGAAGATGAATGGAGAAAGACGAGATTTTTGCGGGGACGAAGCTGATCAGAGCGTCGCCGGTATAGGCATTGACGGCGAGCGCAATGGCGGCGGCCAGCACGATACCCTGCAGGAGGGTTACCGCCTCAAGCTTGACAGGCGGCCGTCGCGCGAACGCGATGATAAAACTACCGGTATAGAGCGCGAGCGGAACGATCCACAGCAGCGGCACGGAGGCAATGTCGGTGGTGATGTAGGTCGTAACCCCGAGCATCAAGCTCGATGGCAGGAACCCGAGCAGCAGCCACAGGCCGAGCTGTTTCCGCGAAACTTTTGCGTCCGGCGTGGTTTCCGCCACTTCCGGCAAGGCGCGGCCTTTGGCGGCGATGAACGCACAAGCAATGATGCATATGATCAGCAAGCCATAGAGGCCGGCCCAGTCCCGGGTTTGCTCATGGACCGCCAGATGCGGCTCGATCGCGAACGGGTAGAGAAGGAGCGCCGCCATGGATCCGAGATTGCTGGCGGCATATAGGAAATACGGGTTGGCGGCGTCGCGGTGGCCGGTGAAGGTAAACCAGCGCTGCAGCAGGGGGGCCGTCGCTGAAATGGCGAAAAACGGTCCGCCCGCAACGACCGCCATCATGGCCAGCTGCCAGAAAACGGGATAGCCGGTGACCGGCGGCGTCTTCCATACCGCGGGAATGGCGATGGGGAGAGCCGCAGCACAGGCCGCCAGGACCAGAAAATGAACAAGCGCCTGCCGGCCGACAGTCAGGCGTGAGGTCAGGTGTGCATAGGCATACCCCGCCAACAGCGCCGCCTGGAAGAACACCATGGCCGTGTTCCAGACCGCAGGCGCCCCGCCGAGCAGCGGCAGGATCATCTTGCCCAGAAGCGGCTGAACGGAAAAAAGCAGGAACGCGCTCAACAGCAATGTCAGGGAATAAAGAGGAACGCACAGGCGCGGGGGAATCATGGAACTTGGCTCTCAATCAACCGGCCTGCCGAGCCGAAGCAAACGTCTGCCACAATGTTCGACTTCGCCCTTCGGGCTCCGCCGTGACACCATCCTTCGCAAACGTCATTTGCGAAGGATGGTGGAGGGGGCAGGATTTGAACCTGCGTAGCCCGAAGGCGCCAAATTTACAGTCTGGTGCGATTGACCGCTCCGCCACCCCTCCGACCGTGCCCCAAGAAAAGGGATTTTCCTTTTACTGTCAAGTGTGGCATGACTGCGCCTATGAGAAACAAGCAATATCGTGACAAAAAACGGGGTTTTGGCGATAAAAAGGGCCGGCGGGACGACCGTCGCCCGGATCGCGGCCAGCATCGCGACGACAAAAACCGTGATAAACCCGGGAAGCGGAATAAAGACCGTGAACGCGAAGCGCGGCCCGCACGTCCGCAAGCGCCGGCCATCGCCGCCAATTTGTGGGGTGTTCA
>DATJGZ010000073.1:0-3396 GCA_035494535.1 Patescibacteria group bacterium
GAAAACGAGGAGAACAGGCAGGCAGTCATGACGTGGCAGATCGAACCCGATTCATTGAAAAAAGTTTCACGCACGGCGAAGGCCGGGCTGACCGCGATCTTCGGTCTCGCCGCGGCGCTCACGATCGTGCCGGGTGCGGCACTGGCGCAGGACAAGCCCGCCACTCCGGCAACCCAGCCGGCGCAACCGGCGGCGACGCAGCCCGCGGCACCCGCAAAGCCGGTCATTCAATCGACCACCGAGCTTTCAAAGCGCCTCGCCCAAATCAACAAAGAGCTCAATGACGGCGTGCCGGATGTGCATATCGCGCTGATGGACCGCGACTTCCTCATCCAGAACATGGCGATCCAGCAGCTCCCCGAGGCCTCGCTCGACGAACAACAGGGCGCCATCATCCAGATGAATTCAGACGGCAGCATGAAGTCGGTCAGCGACGTGCTAGCGCAGCTCGATCCCAACGCCGCCGCGCGTCAGAAGCTGATGGCGGATTTCATCACCGCGCGCACGGGCGTGCCGGTCGATGCGTGGCGCATGGTCGGCCTCACGCTGTCCACCGACGTCACCACCGCCGAAGGTTTTTCGATCCCCGGCGGGGCGGGCCCGTCCGACGGCCTCGCCAAGGACAAGCAGTTCTGCCCCGTGTTCGGCGAGTTCGCCGATTTGGATGCCGAGACCTTTACGCGCATGAATATCGGCCTGACCAACCGCGGCGCGCTGCCCAACCTTCAGGGCCGCGCGCTCGTCAACGTGCTGCCGATCGACGTGCAGCGCAAGGCGGTGGACTACCACGAATCCGGCCATTGCTGGTTCCACGCGACCAAGGGCCTGCCGTCCTCGAACTCGCTCGACGACGCGGTCAAGATGCAGCACGCGAGCGAGACCTACGCCGATATCACCGCCGTGCTGCTGCTCGCGCATTTCGACGGCGTCACCAACGTCGCCGATCAATTGGCCAACGTACGTCTCGCGAACGCGGCGCTGAGCGCGCCGTTCCTCGTGCGCAAGGCCGATCTGCACTCGCTCGGCTATTACGGCGCCTTCATCCACACGACCGAGGAAGGCCTGCACGCCGCGCAGAAGGAGATCGACCGCCTCGGCCCGCAGGCGTTGAAAAACATGTCGGTCGACGACATCCGCAAGCTGGGCTTCAAGATTCTCGACAGCCTGCCCGAGCGCGGCTTCAAGGACGCCTTCGTCGTCACCTCGATGCAGCAGGCGCAGTTCGACACCGAGTTCTTCGACGATCTGCGCGAGCGCAAACCGGAATACGCGTCGGCCATCGACTACGCGCTGCAGCTCAAGGCTGAGATGAACAAGGCTCTGCCCGCGGTTCTCGACCTGCGCGACTTCGACCAGAGCAAGACGCCGCTCGAGCAGGTGCAGTTCAACTTCGACCAGAAGCACTACGGCAACCTGAAGATCAAGGTCATGCAGGAATACCTGCAGGCCCAGCATGAGCAGGTCGTCACGGCGCTCAAGAACGAGCTGATCAACGAGGCGGGCGGTCCCGGCAAGGCGACCGACGACTCGCTGGCCAAGGCTTACGACAAACATGTCGACTTCCTGCGCCACAAGCTCGAGAACGGCACGAAGGAGGAGCGCCAGGCGTCGATGAAGTTCCTCGCCGCGGGCTTCGAAGCGCTTTCGCAGGCCGTCATCCAGATCGACGGCGCGAAGCCGGTGCCCCCGCAGCCGAAAATACAGCTGCCGCAGGGCCATCCGCAGATGCACGGCTTCCCCAACGGGATCATTATCGTGCCGATCCCCGGCGGCGGCATTGAGGTCGGCCCGAATATCCGCATCGGCGGTCCCGGCGCGCCCACGCCGCACTTTTAATTACCGGCGCCCTTCATAACACTGGCATCCCCGCGAAAGCGGGGATCTAGAAATATTCTCAACGCAAAGAGCGCAGAGAGCGCAAAGAAAAATATTCGTCATTCCGGCGGGGCGATAACCCATTTGATTGTCATCCTGAGGGAGCGCATGCGACCGAAGGATCTAACTACAGATCCTTCGCTTCGCTCAGGATGACAGTATGATAAACTTTGCGCTCTTCGCGGTCTTTGCGTTGAAAAATTTATTACTTTTTACTCGCGGCCTTCTTCTTCGCCTTGCCCTCAAGATTCAACTTCACGGCCGCGCGGATGAGGTCCTTCAGCGCCTTCTCATTAATCTTTTCGCCCTCGCGGATGTCGATGGCGCGACGGGCGTTGCCCTCAAGGCTGGCATTGAATAGCTTCGCCGGGTCCTTCAGCGCAGCACCTTTCATGAAGGTCAGCTTGACGACGGACTTATAAGTCTCGCCCGTGCAGATAATGCCGCCGCACTCCCACACCGGCACGCCGCGCCATTTCCATTCCTCGACGATCTCAGGCTCCGCCGCGTGGATGATCTTGCGCACCCTTGCCAGCATCTCCCCGCGCCAGTCGCCGAGTTCCTTGATCCTGCCGTCGATCAGTTTGGTGGGGGATTTTGATGAGGAAGATTTTCTCATGTTCACGCATCCTTTAGACAGCAAGACGCGCACGGATGTTCACAAATGGCGTCTGCTCGGACATCTTTTTGAACTCATGCATCGCTTCTTCATATGTACTGCAATTCTTTACATGAAGATGTGCGTCCGGATCATTTCTTGCGTACCAAATGCGTACTGTATGATCGCCCTGCGACAATCTTTTCATCAGTCTCTCAAACAATGTACCTTCCATACCGTCCCCGCTACGAATTGCGTTAACAGCATCGCCTAGAAATTCATCTGAAGTTCCTGATTGGCCGTCGTGGACCAAAAACAACGGATCGCCGTCCAACTGCGAAATTTCAATTTCGCGCTGCTGGATATACGTTGATGCTTTGGACGCAGGCAACAGTTCAATCGGCTCTAAACCTTCGAGGTTTACTTTCGGACCAGATAGCGTCATGAAGTAGCTCATACAGATATTTTACACTTCATTTCTAATTGAACGTCAAAAAATTTTCCCTATCAAGGCCCGTGAAAACGGGCGGAAAACCTGTTATATTAGGCATTAGACGAACCCCTTGACCTGAATTTCCCGAATAATGGTGTTTTAATGCCCTCTGCCCACGGCGTATATGTCGCCCCTTCGATATTGTCGGCCGATTTCGCCAAGCTCGGCGAGGAAGTGCGCGCGATTGACGCGGCGGGGGCCGACTACATCCATGTCGACGTCATGGACGGGCACTTTGTCCCGAACCTGACCATCGGCCCCGGCGTGGTCAAGGCGCTGCGCCCGCACTCGAAAAAGCCGTTCGACGTGCACCTGATGATCTCGCCGGTCGATCTGTTCATCGAGGACTTCGCCCGGGCCGGCGCGGACATTATAACGGTCCACCCGGAGGCCGGCGCGCACCTGCACCGCACCATGCAGCTCATCAAGT
>DATJGZ010000074.1:0-5897 GCA_035494535.1 Patescibacteria group bacterium
CGCAGGAGCATATCGACTGCGACTTCGAGCGCATCGACGGCTTTCTCACCGCTTCGGATGCGGAGCAGGAGAAGATATTCGGCGAGGAAGTGACGGCCATCCGGCATCTCGGCCTGCAGATGGATGAAATGGACGAAATCACGGTGCCGGGCGTGAATGTCGGGCGCGTCATGCGCTTCCACAGGCAGGGGACATTCAATGCCGGAAAATACATGGTCGGGCTCGCGCACGCGGTGCGCAGGATGGGCGGGCAGATCTTCACCGGTCGGGTGGTTGAGGCCAGGGGCGGCCGCGCCCCGTTCATACGGACGGAGGACGGCGCGCATGTCTATGCGAAGTACCTCGTGATCGCCACCAACACACCGATCAACGACCGCGTCACCATGCATACAAAACAGGCCGCTTACCGCAGCTATGTCATCGGCTGCGCGGTGGACAAGGGCGCATTCCCCGGCTTTTTGCTCTGGGATCTGGGCGACCCGTATCATTACGTGCGGCCCGTGCGCAGCGAGGGCACGGATCTCGTGATCATCGGCGGCGAGGACCACAAGACCGGGCAGGCGAACGACGCGGCCGCGCGCTACCGGGCGCTGGAATCATGGGCGCGCGCGCGCATTCCACAATTGGGGCCGGTTGTTTATAAATGGTCCGGGCAGATCATGGAGCCGGTCGACAGTCTCGCTTTCATCGGCAAGAATCCGGGCGAGGAGCATGTCTATATCGCCACCGGCGACTCCGGCCAGGGCATGACGCACGGCACGATTGCCGGGATTGTTATCACCGATTTGATCGTGCGCGGCCGCCATCCGTGGGCGGATCTGTACGATCCGGCGCGCAAGAGCGTGAAGACGGTCGGCACTTATGTCGGCGAGAACGTGAATGCCGTCGGTCATATGGTCGGCGACTGGCTGAAGCCGGCGGAAGTGTCGAGCGAAAGCGAGATCGCGCCGGGGCAGGGCGCCATCATGCGCGACGGCGCATCGAAAGTGGCCGTTTATCGGGATGAGGACGGTGGCGTGCATAAATGCTCGGCCGTCTGCACGCACCTAGGCTGCGTCGTGCAATGGAATGGCGGGGAGAAAAGCTGGGACTGTCCCTGCCACGGCTCGCGCTACGACGCGAACGGGCGGGTGTTGAACGGTCCGGCCTCGGCAGGTCTTGCGCCGCTGGACGAAGAGGGCAGGCACGTACCGTCCGAGGGCGAGCGTCCGGCGGCAGAGCGGCGGCACTGATTGCTTTAATGAGGCCTTACGTGATGGCCGCCGCCGACGCCCCAGCTATTCGCGGCGCTCGAAATGCCGTTCACGATGGCGTGGCAGACATGATTGAGGCCGGAGAGCGTGTGCTGCGCCAGCCAGCCCGTAGCCGCGCCGTTGTTGAAGACAATATCGAGCGCGATCAGGCCGAGGGCCGCGGCGGCGAATTTCGATGAGAGATTCATCCTATTCCTCTCCTTTTCAGGGAGTATCTTTATGCCACAAAAGCTGCGCGGCCTGCAACAAAACAATTGTCATAAATAATGAGGGCGCCGGGGAAGTGATGCACAAACGACAAAAACCTTCCCGGAATCCAGGAAGGTTTTCTTCTAGGGGAGCCTTCAGGCCGCCGGAGTCCGGCAACCCGTAATCCCTTGGCGATCGTTAATTAGAGCGGCTTAACGCTCAGATTATTAACCGGAGGTGCGATATTGGTGCCGCTCACTACCGGATTGACGGTCGTCAGTGATATGCCCTGGCTTGCAAAATACGAGCCCGCCATCGAGCCATCTGCGCCTTTGCCGTTCTGATGAAGATATTCGCTCATTTACACACTCCCCTATTTTGAACACCACTACCGTTAAGCCCTGTGGACGATCAGCGGGTAGTAATTTCCTTCTACAGGTTGTCCCGTCTTCTCATCCATCTGCACGATCAGAACCTGAAAGGCGTTCTGAAGATGCTTTGAAAGTCTGGGGTCAACAGGAATACCGAAGTAATTCTTGATGTCCCCATCATTCATTATGAAGTCCAGCTTGCTGCCATCCAGGTCGTATTCAATCCAAGACAACTTCTTCCTGAATGCTTTGTTATGAAATATGAAGGCTTCCGCCTTATCGTTCACAACAAGCTCGACTTTCACGTCTTCGGGTGCTTCGTTCGGTGCCATTTTTTCTAGGCCAGGAGCGGCATGTAGTTAGTAATTGAACACCCGATATTCTATGCCGTTCTTCCGATCACTTCAACATAACTCGCTCGGGCAGTCCGTCTTTATCGCCTTGAATTAAACGGCTAAAACTTACCGCCTTTGCATATTATAAAGAATACCGGGGATTCCCTAATAACGTCTTAAAATTATTCATATTCAGGAAGAAAAGGTCATTTTTTTGAGGGCGGAGGGGCAGTGGCAGCCCTGACCAGCTCCAAAGGTAATTCATTGATATCAAATACATTTCCGGCATTATTAACCCACATTGCGGTGACGGTTTTTACGTTTTCCATGTCAGCCCGCAGCGGCTCAGCTACTTTGACCCCTTCCAGGACCTGCTCGGCGCCGTTTTTACCCCGAATCGTGAACTGAAAGGTGGCGGTGTTGTAACTGATTCCTGCAACCGAATCCTGGGTGCGAAACGGCTTTATATGCAGAATCCACGCCTGCCGCTTTTGCGGATCGACGACGATGTCGACATCATCGGGTTCCAACCGGTCGGTTGACGTGCGATTGAAGAAATTGAAATCCATCAGCCGCCATCCTCGCTCTCGGAGCGGCGGAACAGGCCGCGCAGGCCGGTTTTTTTCGGCCTATCGCCGGCAGTCCCAGGCCCCACAATCGTCATTGGAACCTGCATGCCCTCGAGCGCCGTACGGCTCTGCGGGTCGACGAGAAAAAACGTCACGAACCTGGATTTTTTGAAATGCGGCACCAGTGCCTCGCGCAGCGGCACGCCCAGATTGCGCCGCGCGCCGGAAAATACAAAATCGAGCTGGCGCGCCTGCGGATGGAATTCAAGACCCGTGAGGGGCGGATCGAATGGTTTATCGTGCAGGATCGTCACGGCGTTGCGTTTCTTGCTGGCATAAATATCAATCAGCATTTCGGCGAGAATGGTTCCGGGTCTGTAAGGCGGCGGCTGGTCTGTCATCGATTGTGCGCGGCGGCGCCCCTGATCATCCGATCAGCATAGCATAAACGTCTAAATCTGGCA
The DNA here is from genome assembly GCA_035494535.1 of Patescibacteria group bacterium. Classification (GTDB taxonomy): domain Bacteria; phylum Pseudomonadota; class Alphaproteobacteria; order Micavibrionales; family Micavibrionaceae; genus JACQIJ01. The sequence continues at coordinate 3,182 of DATJGZ010000074.1, forward strand.
TGGCGCGATTCAGGTAGGCTGCTGGGCGAGCACGAGGGTGGGACTGGACGCCGCCTGCTGGTGCGGGCGCGTGTCGTCCGACCCGGCCAGGTTCGGGCCCTGATTGATAAGGTCGCCCTTCATGGCGTCGAGTGCGAAATGCTGCAGGCCTTCGATCATGCTGTTTGCCCAGCCGCCGAAATTTATGACATTGAGCACGCTCAGGAACATCGAGGCGAAGCTGAATTTGGTGCCGAGGCTCAGGTGATTGTCGTCGGCGAATTTGCTCACGCGCTGGAAGACGTTCGTCAGTTCGCTGCCGTGCATACCGGCCGATTTGTCAAGCAGGGTGCCGAGGCTATTTTCAGCACGTTCGGGTTTCTTGCTTTCGTCCGTGTCAGTAGTCGTTTGTAGCGATACCGGCGTTGTTACCGGCGTTTCGGCCTGATCGGTGACAGCCGGCTGGTCGGACTTCGTCTCCGTAACCTTTGTGAACGCATTCTGGGGCGCGGCCGTCTTGGGTGGCGTAGCGGGCTTGGCAATTGTCGCTGTCGGATTCGCGTAAGTGCCGAAGATCGACGCCACAGCGGCCGTATGCTTGACGGTTTCCGCCTTGCGCTCGGCTTCATCTCTTTCCGCTGCGGCTTTTTCCTCGGCATTCCTTTCGACGTAATGCCTGGCTATGGCACGGCCGGCTTTCTCGCCGCCGAAATAACCGATAACGCCGCCGATAGCGCCGCCGATCACGGTTCCGACGCCGGGCACGATCGAGCCTATCGCCGCGCCCACGGCAATACCCCCGCCAATCCCGCCGACGGTGCCCCCGATGTCACCGCCCATGTCTTCGTATTGCCCTTTAACGCCATGGTAAATCGCGGAGCCGCCGCCCACTACGATCTGGAGGGGCACGGCGACGCGGCCGCCCCAACGAGCGAGAAAACCGACCGTCTTGCCCGCAATGGGCCCGATAATCGGCGCAGATTCGCTGATCGTCGTCGCGGCTGCCTTCGAGATGCCAGGCAGGACGGTTTCAATCGATCCCATCCCGAGTGCCGCGTTGTCGGTGACCTTCATCGCGGTTACGGTCCCGTGGATGACGTTTACCGCGGTGCTTGTCTTTGTCTGTTTTTCCTCTTCAGACATGGCGTCGGAAAATCCTTACTGTCCGGGTGCGGGCGCCAGTTCAGGAACCGGCTTGTCGAGCAGTGAGCTCGTCTGGTCGCCGTCATAGTTATAGGTCGTGGCGCGCATTGTTTGGCCGGAGCCGGCCTGGTTTTGCACGGCGGCGACCCGGGACGGGTTGTTGGTCTGGACCTTCGTGCCGCCGCCGGAGAGAGAATTTGCGAAGCCGCCGATCGCTTCGCCGACCCAGGCGATCAGGTTCAGGAACATACCCAGAATTGCCCAAGGGCCCGTAAGCGAGCTCGCAAATTTTCTAAGTGAATCCCACCAGTGTCCGCCGCCGTCTTTATCGTTATCGGTACCCGTACCGCCGTTGTTATCCTTATTGCCGTCTCCGTTTCCACTGCCGCCGCTATTGAATAGCGACTGCAAGAACGGCGGCAATCCGGCGGCCTTCAGACCCTTGTCACCAAGCTCGAGGGCCTTGTCTCCTACCGATTTGGCGACCGGTTTGACAATATGGTCGCCCACGGCGTGCACGATCCGGCCGTCATCGATCATTTCGTCAGCGGCGATGCCGGCTCCAATCATGAGCGCTGTGGCGGTCTTGTGGGTGGCCATCCACCATGCCGTCTTGAACCCATACTTGACCGTATTAACGGCGAGCGATCCGCCGGCCGCCGCAACCTGGAACGTCGCGCTCAACGGATGCTCTTTCGCATACGTGCCAAGATTCGACATACGTTGCGCGAAAGTGGCGGCACCCATTTTTTCCACGCCGCGTTCCGTCGCGACTTTGGTTGCGTTTTCGAGGATTTTCTTGCCCAGCGCCGATTCACCGTTGACCATCGCCTTGATGGCCGCGAGTTCGGCGGGCTCAATTCCCTTGGCGGATATGCCTGCCTTACCCAAGAGCAGGTTCGCATAGTTCTCACATGCCTTGGCAGTTGCCGAATCACTCTTTGCAGCTACCCGTTCAAGAGCGCTGAGCTTGGCTGCCAGGTCGCCCTTGCCGAGATAAATGCGCAGCGGACCCTTTGTTGTCGCCGAGCTGAAAGCTTTACTGAGAAATCCCTTTTCGGCTTGACCTGCGCCGCTTTGCTCAAGAAGCTGTTTGAACTCTTTGTCGCTGATTTGTTCGCCCGCAGTTTCGACAAGCTGGCGCGTTTCCGTCTCCAGCGCCTGCTTGCCGCCGTTGGCCACAAGTTTTGTGCCTTCAGAAGCGGCGTCCTGCAAGACCTTCTGTCCGGCCTCGGCCGTCGTACGCGCCAGTTCTTCTTCCGCCTGTTTTGCCAGCGCAACCCGTGCGGCTTCCAACTCAGCACCCTGAAGGAGCTTTTTCTCCCCCGAAGCTGTTACGCCGTAGGCAAACTTCCCTCCGTCCTCGGTGACGAGTTTCGGTACTTCTTCGAGGCGGACGATGACGTCTTTGGCGGCTGTTTCCGTGCCGGATTGAAGAGCTTTTTCAGTCCCTGTCTCGAGAACTTTTTTGGTCCCGGTTTCAAGAACCCTTTCCGTGCCTTGCTCGACGACTTTCTCGCCGCCGCGCTCGGCAAGCCATTTGGCGCTTCCTTCAAGGAGATGTTCAGCGATCCACTCGCCTAAACCCATAAAC
>DATJGZ010000075.1:0-4474 GCA_035494535.1 Patescibacteria group bacterium
GACGGTGCGATCGAGAAGAGCTATCCGTTTTAGATGCCGAAGAATAATATTATACGCCCAATGAAGCATCTTCTCCATTGCCTGATTGCTTTAGCATTATCATCCTGCCTACCCATTCAAGATTTTGGGTCTTATTGGGACAAAGGTTATATCGATGAATCGGTAATTGGAAATTGGGATATAAGCGACTCGGCAGCAAAAATAAAAAAGGAAGCGAAGACCGAAATCGTTCATGTGACTAGCAAGGGAAATACTTTTAGCGTTGAATTTATAGAGAACGGAAAAACTCAAGCCGAACAAGATCAATTAATTGGAAGAACTCTGAATGCAGGTGTCTATAAATATTTCCTTTATGGCTCAAGAAGCGAGATTAAGAATGCTAAGGGCATGTTGTTTAGATACGTAGTGAAAGACAATTATTTTATGATTTACGATCTTAAGCCAGATTCACTGTTTAAACTTCTTCACGATAAATATTCTAGCGTTACCAATATTAAGAAGGCCGATTGTACTAGTCGAATAATTTGCGAACCTATTGAGATCACAAAACTCGATGAGGGCGTATTCAAAATCCTTTCACAAATTCCCGACACGCTCGAATTTTGGACGATGTCCGCGGCAAGCGTGAGAACGAAATAAATCTGTTCTTTGTGTTCGTTGTGGTTGGACTTTCCTTTTTTTCGTCATTCCGGTGAAAGCCGGAATCGATGCGATGTTCCAGCCTAACAATTATGCATTTGTATATGGCGGAAAGATCCTATGGACCCCGGCTTTCGCCGGGTGACGATTAATAAGGAAATGTTGAACAGCAGAGATAGATAGAGGCAGACAGAGAATTGGAACCCTGTGCTTCTCTGTTTATCTCTAGTGGTTAAATTTTTCGTTCGAGTGTCGGTAAGAAAAACTCCGCGCCTTTTATGCTCTCTAATAAATTTATTGACATAATCATAAAAGCCCGCTAACTTCCCCGCGAAGACGCTGAACCGTATTTTACCGAAGCTCATACTCGCGGAGAAAATCATGACCGAAAATCTGGCTGAAACCTTCGACCAAAGCGCCAAGTCGTTCACAGTGGTTGTTCCCCAAGGAAATGGTTACAGCAACCCGCTTATGATGTGCCGCGTATCGGACCATTTCCAGCAGCTCAACCTGAACGCAGAATTCGTAAGCAAGGAAGGAATTCCCGTTCAGGACGCGCACGGCGCGTACACGCTCGTGACCAAGGACGCGCGGGCCGAAATGCTGGCGCCCCGCCTTCTCAGCAGTCATTACGGACTATTGCCAATTCCCAATTAGGAAGAGATTCGCTGCGGTTAAAAGACTTCTACCCCGGGCTCAAGCCGCGGTTGAAGTCAGCCTGTGGCGGCGAGGCCCCCGATGGCGCGAAAGGCTTTCCCAGATAGCGCCGGCTTAAATGATCGAGATAGTAATCGGCGTTCAAATCCTCGCCGGTCGCGGCTTTCACCAGCTCGGCCGGCGTCAGCGACGCGGCCTTGCTGCGCACGTGTTCGTCCAGCCAGTCGTTGAGCGGCTGGAAGTTTCCTTTGCCGAGCTCGGCCGGAATTTCCGGGTGTTCCTCGCACGCCTTGTGGAAGAACTGCGCCGCCATCATGTCGCCGATGGTGTAGTCGGGGAAATAGCCCACGAGCCCGCACGGCCAGTGCACGTCCTGCATCTGCCCCTGCGTCGGGGTGGGCGGCGTGATGCCGAGCATTTTATTGTAGCCGTCGTTCCAGACCTTGGGCAGCTCGTCGACCGTCATCCGTCCCTCGACCATCGCCTTCTCAATGCGGTAGCGGGTGATGACGTGCGCGGCGTAGGTCACCTCGTCCGCCTCGATGCGGATGAAGCTGGGTTCGACGCGGTTCACCAGGCGTTCGAGGTTCTTCGCGTCCAGCGCCGGGTCGTTCGGGCGGTTGAGGGCTTCCCTCATCTGCGTCTCGAGGAATTTGAAGAATTCCGGCGTGTGGCAGGCCTGCACCTCCATCACGCGGGACTGGCTTTCGTGCACGCCCATGCCGAGGTGCGAGCCGATGGGTTGGTGGCGCCACGCCAGCGGCCGGCGCTGATCGTACATGGCGTGGCCGCACTCGTGGATGGCGGCGTAGATGGTCTGGATGATATCGTCCTCGTTCTTCGCGGTGATGCGCGCGTCGTCCGACGTGCCGCCGCTGGATGGGTGCGCCGGGCAGATGTCGAGCCGCCCACGGTTGAAGTCGAACCCTTCCGCCTTGAGGATGCGGTGGCAAAGGTCCTCGATCTGCGCGGCCGTGAACGGGCCCTTGATCTCGATTGCCTTCGGCTCGGCGTCCTGAATCTGCTTGGCTTCATGGATAAGTGCGGGCAGCGCCTTTTCCAGCTTCGCGAATTCGCGCGCGATGGTCGCGTCCTTAGTGCCGGGGGCGAAGGAATCCAGTAGCGCCTCGTAGGGCGTGGCGAACTGCCCCGGCATGGCGGCCATCTTGGCGCGCGCGGCCTCAGTGCGGGTCGCGAACGAATGCGCCACCCAGTCCTTCATCTGCGACCAGTCGCCGGTCGGGCGCAATTGCGTATGCAGTTCCTCGCCCTCGGTGCCGATGCGTGCCAGCTCCTGCGCCAGTTCGGCGGTATAGGCGTTGGATTCGGTCCAGTCGCGGCGCATCAGGAACAGGTTGCGCTGGTCGTCCTGCGGCAGGGACGAGGCCGTTTTCTCGGCTTCCTCAAGCCATGTGCGGACGGCTGGGTCGGTGATAAGCTCGTGCGCGAGCACGGCGAGCGTCTGGATCTGGCGCGAGCGATTGGGGAGTTCCTCCTTCGGCATGAAGGTCTGGCGGTCCTTGTCCATGATGCCGGAGGCGCCGCCGAGATTGTCGATGGTGGCGAAGCGCTGCTTGAGCTTTTCGTAGGCGCTGCCGGTCTCTGGCGCGGCGCCGGACACAAACTGTTTCGCGGTCTCGACCGCCGCCAGCTGTGCGGCGCGGTCGGGCGCGCTGCCGGGCATCATGTGCTCCCGAGCGTCCTTGTGCAGGAAGGCGGCGATGTCGTTAAGATCAACGAGCGTGGCGGCCGCTTTCGCGGCGTCGGAGTTCGGCATGGTCCCTGTTCCCTAGTTTCGAGTTTATAGAAACCCGATAGCACAGGGGCGTCGATACGTCAAATGAATCGCAATATATGAGCAATTACGGAAATCTTTTTGAAATAATTTTTCAAGGATGGCGGGATTCGCCAGCCGCCGTGTCCTGCCAGCTTTTGCGGAACGACTCGTCGACGCGCCTTTGCAGCGCGCCGCGGTCGGTGAGCACATCCCAGCAGGCGCGGTTGACCTGCGCCATGTTGTCGAGCACCGCCTTGATATTCAGGATCACCGGTTGCTGCGGCCCGTGCAGGATGATCGAGGGACCGAGCGTATGCGCGACGAGCCCGAGGTTTTTGAAGCTCTCGACCTGACGCGGCTCGATGGTCATGACGCAGCTGTGCAGTCCGTGCTCGATGGCGGCGTCAAACGCCGCGCCCAGCAGGCCGAGCGGCGCGTAGGGGATCAGGCGAATATGTTTCCGGTCATCCTGCGTTTTCCCGCCGTCCTCCTGATCGTGGTACGAGGGCAGCAGCGAGCCATCGAGCAGGCGCCGGCGGAATTCGTGCGCCATGCAGAAGCGCGAGATCTCGCACACGCCGAGCACGCGGTTCTCGATCTGCAGCAGCGGGTGGTCACAGGCTTTCTGCAGCTCGAAGCTGACCAGCGGCCGGTCGGCGTCCGGCATCAGCAGCCGCAGCGTGCCGGCGGACTCGCCCGTCTCCTTGTGAATCATCAGCCAGTGCCAAGCGCGCTCGTCAAACGCGTCGCGCTCGAGCTCATCGGGGAAGCTGCGCGGATTGATGTACAGGTTTTCGACGCAGTAGACGCGGTGGCGCAGCCGGAAGACCTTTTTGCGCAGCTCGTCCGTGTCGGCCAGAACGACGCTGAACGTCTTGCGGTAGGCGTTGAAGAAAGCGCGCTGGTTGATCTTGTCCACGCACGCATCGAACAGCGACTGGGGCCTGCCGTCAAACATGGCTGAAATCCTTATGAAGGAGGCGTGAACGCTCTAGTTTCAGAATACTCCTATCGGATTTATGTTTTTATAAGATTGCGCGCAATTTAGCGCGTGTTTGCGGCGAGTTTTAGCGACTCTGACGCCGATACAACCGTGCCGTGTCTTGTGCAGGACGGCGATGCCAGTTCAAGGTAAACCGGGACAACGTCTTCGGGCTTTCGCACCGCGAAGGGGCCGTGATAGCCGCCGGGAAAGGCCTCTTTCAGCATCGCCGTGTCGACGAGGCCGGGATCGACGAGGTTGGCGCGGATTTTCGTGATCTCCGTCTCTGCCGCGTAGACCTTGACCATCATCTCGAGCGCCGCCTTGCTGGTGCAGTAGGCGCCCCAGTAGGCCAATGGCCGCTGGGCGAGGCCGCTGCTGGTGAAAATCGCGCGCCCCGCATCAGATGCCTTGAGCAA
>DATJGZ010000076.1:0-6144 GCA_035494535.1 Patescibacteria group bacterium
CGGTCGCAGGCATACCACCGAACAGGGCCGAGGCGAAATTGGCTACGCCCTGCCCCACCAGCTCGCAATTCGAACGATGGCGCCGACCGGTCATGCCGTCGGCCACTACGGCGCAGAGAAGCGACTCCAGTCCCGACAGAAACGCGATGGTCAGAGCGCTGGGAAATAGATGTTGAATACGTTCCCATGTCACGACAGGCCAATGAGGCGCCGGCAGGGTATTCGGGATTCCGCCAAAAACGGATCCGATTGTCGCGATCGGCAATTTCAGTGCCCACGCCGCCAATGACGCAATAACGATGGCGATCAGCAGCGCCGGCCATTTGGGCGCATATCGTCGCAACAGGATGATGATCGCCAGTGATCCGGCCGAAACCGCAACAGCAGACGGCTTGAACGTTCCGTGCCCATGCCAGTATGTAATCCACTTGCCGACAACGTCGCCGGGCACCTTTCCGGTCGTCAGGCCAAACAGGTCGCCGATCTGGCTCGAGAAAATGATCAGCGCGATGCCCGAAGTGAAGCCGGTGATTACCGGCTGCGGGATGTATTTGATCCAGTCTCCAAGCCGGGCGAATCCGCCCGCCACCATCATCGCGCCTGCCATCAGCGTCGCGAGCACGAGCCCGTCATAGCCCTGCTTGTCGATGATGCCGAAGACAATCACAACGAACGCGCCTGCCGGGCCGCCGATCTGATAGCGGCAGCCGCTGAGCAGCGAAATGAGAAATCCGGCGACGACAACGGTAATAAGTCCCTTGTCGGGCGTGGCGCCGGAAGCAATCGCGAGCGCCATCGACAGCGGTATCGCCACGATGGCGACCGTAAGACCGGCAAGCACATCATCGCGAAATTCCCGCCTGCCATACCCTTCGCGTAATACCGTTACCATCTTGGGGACATAAAGATGCCACCACATAGTCTGTACGGGATTTATAGAGGGCGCGTCTGCCTTCATATGGTAATGCGACTCCGGCGCGGAATGATTGAATCGCATATTAGAATTTGCAGGTGCGAAATTCCATCCGCCTTTTTTTGAAAAAGCGCTTGCATTACCCAAGACGACCTTTAAGAATTACAAATTAATAAATTAAAAAAAACTTAAACAGGGAGTACAGGAATATGAAATCCGGCTTAGGACGCCTGAGTACCATTTTTGCGGCCGCTGCGATGACGCTCGGCACGATCTCACCCGCGCTTGCCCAGCAAGCGCCTGCCGCCCCCGATCAAAAAACGACAATTACGACGACGCAACCGGCTGCACAGCCCGCGACGGCTCCGGCGGTCACAACGCCAAAGGCGGAAGACTCAACAAAATCGAATCTGCCTCCCTTCCCGTTCACCAAGCAGATGCTGGACGAAACCGACGGCGGCAAGCGCATCGTTCGCCTCGAAGGCGCCGTTACGTCGAAGAGCGCCGCCGCCGTGGAAGCACAACTCATAGCGCTGGACCGCGAGGCTCCCGGTAAGCCGATCCTGCTTGCTATCAATTCACCCGGCGGCGAAGTCCAGGCTGGTCTCGATATCATCGATGTCATGGGTTCGCTGCAAAGCCCCGTCTATACGGTCGGCTTCAATATGTGCGCATCGATGGCAGCGGTGATTCTGACGGCCGGCGAATCCGGCCATCGGACCGTCTTCCCGAACACGGCCCTGCTCTATCACGAAATGTCGGCCTCCGGCATTGAGGGGAAAGTGTCCGAACAGGAACAGATCCTGCGTGATGAAAAATCGGAAGAAGCCAAGCTGATCGCCGTGATTGCCGAGCATAGCGGCCAAAGCAAAGAGGACGTTCTGAACTTCATCTATGGCAAGGATCGCTGGGTTACGGCCGCCGATGCAAAGCGTTTTGGGTTCATCGACACGGTCGAAAAGCCGTCACACGCGATCACCCCGCCGTCGCATGTGGAAAAGCTCCGGACTTTCCATCCGGATGCACCACCGAGCCTGAACTTCTAGGATTTACTTAGAATTAGTGCGTGAGAAGGAGGTCAACCCTGACCTCCTTCGCGTTTTCCGGGATAATAGGATAGCTCGTCTTGAAATCCGCCTTGCCGTGGGCGCTGATATCGGGTTGCGGCGGATCGATATTCCACCCATAGAAAACGCTGCCGTCATCGAGCAGGATAGAGGCATGCAGCGGCGGCACCTTGACCGGTTTTTCGCGCGTGTTAACCAGTGTCCCGGTGATATTGAGTGTCTTTACTCCCTGATCATTCGTTGCGACGGCGGCCTTGACCTCTTCAAATTTTAGCGACTCGCCCGGAATCGGCGGCGCGATATGCAAAGCCTGATAGAGCCGTACGGACGGCAACCACTCATGCACGATTTTTGTGCGCGCAACGACCAGACCCGCAAATATAAGGAGAAAAACGGCCGCCGCAGCCATATAGCCCGCATTCCGGCCACCATTATTAGTTGGGGGCGGGTGGCGGAGGACGGGAAGCGCGGATCCCTCGGGAATCGGTGTTACGGCCTCGGGTATCGGCTCGATTTCCTCCGGCGGAGGTAGCGGGATTTCCGCCTCCGGTTCCTGGAACCACTGGTGATGGCAGGACGTACAACGGACCTCGCGACCATCCGGCCCGATCGCCCCGTGCGGGACCAGGTAGCGGGTATGACAGTTATCGCAGGTGAGGATCATTGAAGGAGGCCGATTCCCCGGTTAATCTATCTATGGATATTAGAGATTCTACCAGAATACTCAATTGGATAAGAGGAAAATTCCACCCATGCGTCCCATCCGGATCGTCGTTCTTCTCCTTATTTTAATGGCGTCAGGCAGTAAACCTTCGCATGCCGATCCAGACTGCGCTGGCGCCGATCAGACCTGCCTGCTCGACCTGCTTGACCGTGATGCTACGGCAATCCCAGAGCAGGATTGGCGCGATTCCACCTACCGCGAATTGGCGAAGCTGCTGGCACGCAAGGGCGAGGAAGACAAGGCGGTCGCTCTTCTAGATAAGATAAAGACGCCCGATACAAAGGCAATTACGATCCGCGGGATTGGCATGAACGCGGCCCAGTTCGTCAAACTGACCAAAGAGCAATATGACGCCTTATTTGCCGCGCTTACCTCCAAGGCCAATAGCATGAGAGACCTGCCCTCGCAGGCCATCGCGCTCAACTATATCGCCGAGTCACAAGCCACTGCCGGCGATGATGCCGGTTCGCTCAAAACCGCGCTGGCGATGAAGAACGAGGAGATGCGCAACAAGGCATTGTACGACTCGTCCAAGGCGCAGGCTGCGGCAGGGCGCATCGATGCTCTCGAAGCGGGGATCAACGCGATCAACCAGGTGCCGTTCCGGGACAAGGCGCGTCGCACGGCTTCGCAGATACGCGCGGACGCCAAGGACTACGATGGGGCCCTCCACCTTGCGAATGAGATCGAAAATGCCTACCAGAAAGCGCAGGCGGTTCTATATATTCTGGTCAGGCAAATATCACCCGAAGAAGTCTCCATCGAATGATCCGCTTCGAACATGTCGGTCTGCGCTATGGCATCGGGCCCGAGGTCCTCAGCGACATTAACTTCTCGCTCGAGCCCGGTTCGTTCCATTTCCTGACTGGTCCCAGCGGCGCGGGCAAAACGTCACTCATGAGCCTTATGTATCTCGGAAGACGGCCGACACGCGGCCTCGTCACTATGTTCGACCAGAACATCAACGGTGCTTCCCGCGAAACTCTCGGCACCCTGCGCCAGCGGATTGGCGTGGTATTCCAAGATTTCCGGCTTCTGCCCCATCTCTCGGTGTTCGACAACGTCGCTTTGCCGATGCGCATACAGTCCAAGCCCGAGAAGCAGATCAATAGCGATGTCCACGATCTGCTCGAATGGGTAGGCCTTGGCTCCAACATGCAGCAATTGCCCAATACCCTCTCCGGCGGGCAGCAGCAGCGCATCGCCATCGCACGTGCCGTCATCACCCGGCCGCGGCTGTTACTCGCAGACGAGCCGACAGGCAACCTCGACGACGAGATCGGCTTTCGCTTGATGAGTCTGTTCGAGCAGCTCAACCGCATGGGTACGACCATCGTCATCGCCACGCACAACGTTCAGATGATGAGCAAGTTTAACCACATCAAGCTCGTTCTCGACAAAGGACAGCTGCGCATGGAAGAACCGGTGAAGGCCGCATCCCGAAAAAAGACCGGTGAAGGTGCGGCATGAATCTATTGAAGCGGGAAAGAGCTCTCGGTGTCGCTCATGGAAAACGGGTCTATGACTTGCCGCTCAACCGCGGCTCCGGCTCGGGCTTTCTTGTTCTACTCATCGGCCTGATGACGTTTCTCGCCATGATGGCGCTAGCGGCGTCATTTGCGCTGTCAGCCATGACGGCGCGCTGGTCTTCCGGCCTGGAAGACCGCCTGACTGTGGAAATCCCGGCAACGGACGCCGGCGGACAGACCATCAAACACGACGACGTAAAGTCCATGACGGATCGGATCGCGACCGCGCTTCAACAGCACCCCGCAGTGGCCAACGTCCATGTTCTTGACGACCAGGAAATCACGAATCTCGTCAAACCCTGGCTGGGCGACGACCTGCCGATGGCAAATTTGCCGGTACCTGGCCTTATCAGCGTCCAGTTGCGGCAGTCTGACCCGAGCACGCTGAAACAGCTTTCGGATCGTATCACAAGCGTCGATGCCCGCGGCCGGCTCGATACCCATGAGGAATGGCTCAGGGACATTATCCGGTTTACCGGTGCGTTGCAGTTCGCCGCGGCAATCCTGACGATCGTCATCGGCGTCACAACGGCAGCAGCCGTCGCCGGCGCCGTGCGGGCGCGCATGGCGGTCAACCGCGACGAGATCGAAATCCTACATCTTATGGGCGCGGCCGACAGTTACATTTCGCGCCAGTTCCAGCGTCACTCCCTTGTCCTGGCGCTGCAAGGCGCATTCGCGGGAATGATGGCGGGAATGCTCGTGCTGGCAACGATCGGCTGGATTTGCGGACGGATGGAGGTTGACCTGGTGCCCGATTTCGCGCTGCGAATATGGCAGATGCTTGTACTGGCCTGCCTGCCGGTAGCCGCAGCCGGGATTTCCATGGTCACGGCGCGTCATACGGTCGATACGGCGCTAAAACAGTTGCCATGACGGACAAGCCCCCGAGCACGATACGCCACTGGAGTCTGCACGGCGCGGGCTGGTCGCTCGTGATGCTCGCGGTGCTCTGGGCCGCGGGCTTCTTCTGCTTCGTCCACTATGTCGACTCGCTGGTCGTACCGAGCGACAAAATCAGGACCGATGCGATTGTCGTACTCACCGGCGGAGCCAACCGCATCAATAACGGGCTCGATATGCTGGATGAGGGTCTGGCGGGAAAACTCCTGATTTCCGGAGTGGGTGCGAGTGTTTCGGAGTCCGCTCTGCTTTCAAAATGGCGCGAAAAAATCGAAAAAGCGCCCTGCTGCATCACGCTGGGTCGCGAAGCTCACAACACCGCGCAAAACGCTGCCGAAACCAAGCAATGGGCCGGGAAAGAAAACGTGCATTCGATACGCCTCGTCACATCCGCTTATCATATGCCCCGTGCATGGCTGGAATTCCACGCCGCGATGCCGGAGGCTGAGGTTGTCCTTTGCCCGGCCGCGCCTGCAAAAGAGGGGTACGAGAAGGAAAACTTCATGCTGCTGGCGTTCTCCGAATACAACAAGACTCTGGCCACATGGCTGCGCCTTTATCTTTTTCCCGGAACCGCGCGCCTGTCATGATCCGCTCGACGATATTCAATGTTGTCTTTTATGGCTTCACCGCGATCTCTTGCGTGATGTGTCTCCCCTTCTTATTTCTGCCCAAGAAAGACGCCATGTGGGCGGTACGGCTATTTGTTCACAGCACGCTGTTTTTTGAGAGGTATATACTCGCTCTCGACTACGAGGTGCGTGGACTCCAAAATCTTCCAAAGGGCTCGTGTATAGTGGCGGCGAAGCATGAGTCGGCCTATGAGACGACGAAGTTGAATATCATCTTCGACGATCCCGCCATTATTCTCAAGCGCGAGCTGCTGCGTATACCCCTTTGGGGACAGTTCCTCGCCAAGGTCGAGCCCATCGCCATCGATCGCTCACAGGGCAAGGAGTCAATGGAACAAATCATTGCCGGCGCAAAACGCGTGCAGGCGCAGGGGCG
>DATJGZ010000077.1:0-13961 GCA_035494535.1 Patescibacteria group bacterium
GCCGTGTCGTTACCACTTTTTGGTTTTTCAGCCAGGTTAAGTGCTGCGAGACCGCCGACTGGCTCAGTCCCACCACCTCTATCAATTCTTGGACCGTTTTTTCCTCGCGCGACAATGCGCAAAGCATCTTCAAGCGGTGGCTGTTGGCCATACTCTTGAGCAATCCTGAAATTGCTCCAAGTTTTCCATCGAGTTCGTGCGAGAAGGAAAATTGAGATTTCATTGGGGCTAACTCTTCATACTATTCAAATGGTTTTTCACACGATCATATTCGTCCCGGATTTTTCGGTAGAGTTCCGACCGTCGTTCGGTTGTGCCGGCGAAATGCTGCGCTTCGTCGCTGAGGCGCTGCAATATGTGCGCCCCGACCCCGCCGGCACCGCCCTTGAGCATGTGCGCAGCCTCGGTCCATGCGCGTTCATCGGCGCCCGCGCGGTTCTTCTCGAGCACGGCGAGGTTTTTCTCGGACTGTTCCAGAAAAGCCTGGATGAGCTCCTTTTCAGTCTCGCGGTCGCCATCGGTGAACGTGCTGAGCTGCGTCAGATCGGCCGGCACGTCCTGCTGCAGGGGTTCGGTGGTAGCCGCCTGATCGGCGATGCCGCCTTCGTCGAAGTGCAGCCACTGGCCGAGGATATCCTGGAAGTCCTGGATGTCGATGGGCTTGCTGATATAATCGTCCATGCCGTAACTCAGGCATTTCTCGCGCTCGCCCATCATGGCGTTTGCAGTCATCGCGACGATCGGCACGTGCCGGTCCGTCTCCTTTTCAAGGGCGCGTATTTTCGTGGTCGTGTCATAGCCGTTGAGGCCCGGCATGTGGCCGTCGAGCAGGATGACGTCCCATTTGTCGGCTTTGTAACGGTCGAGCGCCTCGAGGCCGTTCTTGACGATCTCAAAGCGACCGATGCCGAATTTCTGCAGTACTTTTTTGATGAAGAGTTGGTTGACCGGATGATCCTCCTCCACCAGAACGCGGGCATCGCGGCGCGAAATGGCGCCCGCACCCTTGCGATGCTTGCGGCTGCGGCTTTCCTGGTCGATCTGGTCCGTAATCTCGAGCGGGACCGTGAACCAGAAGGTCGAACCCATGCCAACTTCGCTCTGTAGGCCGATTTTTCCGCCCATCAGCTCGACCAGCTGCTTCGTGATGGCGAGGCCGAGGCCGGTGCCACCGTATTTGCGGGTGGTCGAAGTATCGGCCTGACCGAACTTGCTGAAGATATGCTCGTGCTTGTCCTCGGGGATGCCGATGCCCGTATCCTTAATCTCGCACAGAATCTCCACATGCTTGTTGTCGAGTTTTCTGCAGGAGGCAGTGAATTCGACCGCACCGCGATCGGTGTACTTGATCGCGTTGCCGATCAGGTTCGTCAGCACGCGCGTCGTGCGTAACGGATCGCCTATCACGTACGGAAACTGGGATTTATCGTAATTTTTAGTGAGGAGGATGTTCTTGCGGCTAGCGACGTGGTTCAGGGTGAACACAACGCTGTCGAAGACATAGGCGATGTCGAAACCTATGTGTTCGAGCTTCATTTCACTCGCTTCGATCTTGGAAAGATCGAGAATGTCATTAACGATTTCCAGCAGATTAACCGACGAATGGTAGACGGTGTCGGCGAGTTCCTGCTGCTCGCCCTGCAACCCCGCTTCCTGCAAAAGCGCCGTCATGCCGAGAATACTGTTGAGGGGCGTCCTGAGCTCGTGCGACATGTTGGCCAGGAACTCCGACTTCGCTTTGTTCGCCGACTCCGCTTCGGCATTGGCCTTGATAAGCTGTGCTTTCTGTTCCTCGAGTTCGCCAAGATAACGCTTGGCCTCCCGCTCACTGTGTTCCGCCCTTGCGAGGTTCTGATATAAAAAGACAAACAGGGCGATGAAGCCGACAAAACCGACGATTGTCGATGCGAGAACAAGGTTTTTTTTCAGGGAGTAGCTGGACTCGCGCTGTTTGAGCAGGACGAGGAAGCCCGTAGCGATGTTATCGTAAAACGCGTTGTAGGCGTCGATACTTTCCGTCGCCAGCTCAGATATATCGAGAGTTTTTTTCGCGGGGACAAGCGTTGCGTCGTTGAGACGCTTTCGGAGCTCGTCCAATTGTGGTTCGATTTTCTTCTCGTACTCATCGGCGCGCTGGTCGTATTTTTTTCCGTTCCGGCGCGCTTGTTCAAGCAGGCGATGCATCTCCCGTTCGTAGACCATTAATTTTAAATCGAGCGTTTGCATCTGCTGAAGGTTGTCGTCCGCATCAAGGGCAGAAATTGCGTGCCGCCTTAACTTGCCGAGAGTCGCGATGATCTCCGGCGTCGTAATGACCATGGCGTCCGCCATATAATCTGTATCAAGCGATGGATCCAATTTGAGGTTCGAGGAATCGGCCACGTCATCCATGAGTTCTGAAAGTGAGTCCAGAGAATCGTTGTAAATTTTACGATCTTCCTCCGTCGGGACGGATTTCTTCTCTAGATGCGCTGCAAGCGCGTCCCGGAAAGCCGACCAAGCCTGTTCCGCTCCCAAAGCCCGCCCGATCCGTCCGTCGGATTTCTCGAGATCGAGCATGGCCTGCATGACGTCTTGCTTTTTGAACGGAATGTCGGCAAGCGACTCTTTATCTCCATTCTGCGCTCGAATCTCTTCGTCCCGCAGTTCCTGCAATGATTCGAAAAGGCTCAGGAGATCTTTGTGATATATGACCCCGTATTGCTCCTTGCGCGAGAAATCGATTTGTGAATTCAGGACGGTGACCGCCTGATAGACGATCACCAGAAAGGGAAGCGCAAAAAGGACGCCGCAGAAAAGGGTCAGGAAGAGCCGGCGGGTATTCTGCTGATCGGGCATGCTTTATCCTGCTCGCTCACTCGATGGGGCCTGTATCCGACCACGCGAGTTTCAGGAGACGATCTTCGATCCTGATGCCTGCATCGGCGACAGCCTTGCGGTTAACAATGAATCCGACATGGTTATCCTGCGTCCTGAACTCCACCATTCCGCCTGAATCTGCAAATCCACTGATGTCACTGATCGTCAGCACCGGCCTGCTCTTGACGCTGGCCAACAGACCCGCCGTCTTTGCGGACTCGTTTCGATGAATAAGGAGCAGGTCACAATTCTGCGCCGCGGACGATTCAATCCGCTGAATCCTAATTCCGTGCTGCTGGGCTGTCCGGTCGCGGAGTGGGGATAAGAACTGGTCGAAAGGGGCGTTTCCGACAAGGCAGATTCGCAATGGGTTTTCTGACGACATCCGGGCAGCGGGCCATTCCGTGTATTTTAAAAAATTGTATATAAGGCCCGATTTGATCTTTTCCTCGAATAACTGGAGGGGTTGGGTGTCATCGGCGCGGGCGACCGGGGTTCCGAAGAATAGGAAAATGGCCGCGAGCGCGGCGGCAATTTTGTTTTTACGCAGAGTCAGAATTGCCATGTAATTTTGCCGAATACGCTGCGGGGCACTTCGGCCGCGTTGAGATCGCCTGCGTTGTTGAACTCCCGGTGGGCGTTGTCGAGAAGGTTCTGACCGACGAGATTGAAGCGGACGCCGTCACGGACTTGCCAACCGAGATTCAGGTCGACGCGGACATAGGCCGGCACATCGAAGGCATTGAGGCGGTCCACATAATACACCGATGTATCGAGGGTCCAGTCCCGGTTGATGTTCCAGTAGGAGCGCAGATTGAATTGATGGTGAGGGGACTGGTGCTCCTCGGCTTGTTGGTTGGTAAAGTCGTTGTCCAGATGCAAAAACATCTCAAGGAAGCTATAGCTGCCCGTCAGCTTCCAGTTCTCATTTACATGCCATTCGGCAGCCACTTCGACGCCCTGTGTTTCCGCCGCCATCAGATTGTCCTGATCGGTCGCGAGCACGAAACGGGGCACCGGCGTAAGAACGAGCCCGAAGGACTGAAGCTCCTGCGCCGCGAGGCCGTTATAGTTGTTATAGAAAGCGGCGACGTCAACGGATAGCTCGGGCGTAATCCGATTGCGGTAGCCGAGTTCATAGGCGATTAGCTGCTCCGGCTGGAAATCGGGATTGGCCTTGAGTTCGAATTCGATCGGACCGGGGAATACGGCCGCGTTGAGATCGAGCTGCGTCTCAAGCGGACTGGCCGTCCGCAAGGCGCGTGAAGCCGATGCCCAGACGGATTGTCTGTCATCGGGGAACCATTGCAGTCGCGCATTCGGCTGGAACTGGAGGTTGGTATCGATGTTGCTGTACTCGACCTTTGAGCCCAGGGTCAGATACCAGCGGTCGGGCACCAGCGCGATCTTGTCTTCCGCAAACGCGTTGAATAAATTGACGGTGCTGACGGAAGGGTTGATGGACAAGGTCGGCGTGTTGCCGATGATGTCGTGGGTCAGCCTGTATCCACCGCCGACTGTAATTTCATGCCGGCCATATTTCGCTAGGTTATACTGCGCATCCACATCGAAAAGATCTTCCTCGTCACGCAGGATCAACTGATCGCGAAGCGTATGATCGATATAGGACCGCAGGACAAGCGATGAACTATCCGCAAAGTTTTTGTGCCAGTGCGCGAGGATATTTGCGCCGCTTGATTCAAGCGTATCCTGATGCACGGTCGCAAAAGGCGCTGTGAACTGCGGTACTCCGACGAGTTGACTCGTGTTGTTAGTATAGACATCTCCGGAGACTTTCAGGCTATCGCCCTTGTCGATGCGAAAGCCTGCTCGACTATCGCCCCAGGCGTCGCCCACGTTGCCATCATTTTGCGCTGACTTGAAAGCGCCGTCGTTGAAATGCTGGCCGTAGACGCGATAATAAAGGCCGTTCGCACCCTTCCCACCAAACTGGCCGAGAACGCGATCGTGTAGATAGCTTCCGGCGGCAGCGCTGGCGAGATTGCCTTGGGTCTCCTGCGCCTTCTTGGTGATGATGTTGATGACGCCGTTAACGGCGTTGGCGCCCCATAGGGCTCCGCCCGGTCCCCGTATGACCTCGATGCGCTCGATATCCTCGAGAGGAAAGTTCTGCAATTCCCAATATGTCCCGGCAAATAGCGGATTGTAGAGCGTACGGCCGTCAATCATGATGAGAAGCTCGTCGGCGAGGCCCTTGTTGAAACCGCGGATATTGATCGCCCAGCTGTTCGAATCTCCTTGCGCGACATCGACACCGGGCGCCATACGCAAAGCGTCGGCGATCGAGGTAACGCCGGAGCGCGTGAGGTCTTCCTGCGTGATGACATAGACGGCGGCCGGAGCCTGGCCTACGGGCTGAGCTTTCTTGGTCACGCTGACGACTTCGGCGCTGACCAGCTGTTCCGGCGACAGGTCGAAATAATCACGCGCCGCCGCAGCCTGACTACGATGTGCGTCGAACATGGACAAGAGAGCAGTAACAAGCAGAAGGCTCGCCGGATACCGAAATTGTCGCTTAGCAATCTTGTAGGCTAGACCAGAAATGTTTTCCCCCTGACCGATTGAATTGGTCAATTCATTCAATCGGATTGGGGGGGATGGGTAACCTACCAGTTCTGGTAGGGTATCGAGCTACCGGACGGTTAAATTACGAAAAATATATCCTATGATGCGACCTCGGAAAGAATTTTCCTATAGGCATCAGACAAAGCACGGCCGCTGTTTTTAACATTTTGCTGCCAATCGGCGGCTGCCTGTTCATTACCGTCATCGGTTACGTATTTCAGGCAGAAAAAAGGGATGTCTTCATTTTTGCAGACGAGCGCCAATGAATAAGCTTCCATGTCGAATACGTCGCAATTCTGTGGGCAAACCCCGGAGGTGACAAAATTATCGCCGCTGCTGCATGTGTGCCCCTGTGCGTCGTGAAGCGTATGATTTAGGTCGAGAATCTGAGAGTGGCTGGAAAACGGCGTAACGCCTACCGGGAACCCGAGCGGCGAGACATCCATGTCGCGCTGGTAGAACTTCGTGCAAAGCAATACAGAGCCACGTGGATGTGTGCGGCTGGCGGCGCTCCCGAGATTGAACACGAGGGCGGGGCGTTTCTTTGATATCGCTTTTGTAAGCGCGTATGCCGCGTTGACTTTGCCAACGCCGGTGTAGACGATCATTTCATTTCTGAAATAGTCACCTAATTCATCTTCAAGCGCGGCGGCGATTAATACAGTCATGGCAATCCCTGTCTAGAAAATGCATTTGCCCTAGCCACCTACCATTTCCGGTAGGGGCGCACCAACGATAAATTTTCCTATTATCAAAGCGGGAATTGATCGAGATGGGCAAGCGCCGAACGGGAATCATGGTCGCGTACAGCCAGGATGCAAATGCCGGCGTTATCCGGGGCGCCGATGGCAGGAAATATCTCTTCTTCAGCAGGCATTGGCGCTCTTCTGAAGTGCCGCTGCTGGGCGAGGGGGTCGTCTTTTACGCATTGCGAAAAGGGAGAGCAGCGTATGTCAAAGTGCAGACCAGAAACGTGGAGGAGTGACGCAGCCTGAGGGACAAATTTCTAAGGAAGCTGACTATCCGAATTTAATATATTAAAATAATCTAATGTAAAAATATGGTCTGCTTTTATGAAGAAATTCTCGATTTCCGGTTCAAATACCGCATCAAAAACCACAATTTTACTGGGAGTAATTTGATACAATTGTCTTTTTGAAAAGGGAAATCCACCCGTATACAATTACGGCAAAACGCGGCAGGGCGCGTATTTAATGCAACAGCTTGAACAATACATTGAGCGAATAAACTCATCGGCCACGCCAGAAGAGGCATTCGAGAATTTTTGCTCCATCATGCGGGAGCACGGATACGATCGTATCGCCTATAGCCTCGTGACCGATCATCCGTCCCTGGGCTTACCGAAACAGCACGGACTAGCGACAAGTTATCCCGAAGATTGGATGAAATACTATAGTGAAAAGAATTACATGGCGATCGATCCCGTAACGCGCCGCGTGCTGGAATCTCGCAAACCGTTTTTCTGGTCGGAAGTCACAACCCATCCCAATATCGCTGCGCCATCAAAGCAACTCATGGATGAAGCGGAAGACGCCGGGGTGAGCGACGGCATCGGCATATCGCTTTGCGGCCAGGCAGGGGAATTGGTGGGGGTAGGGCTTGCCCGGAATAGCCCGTCAAAGGGCCGCGATTATCAGTTTCTCGCGGGGGCCTATTTGCTGAGCGTTTATTTCCACGAAACTTATCGTGACATGCTCTCTAAGCCGCTGAAGGTCGAGATCACAACGCGCGAAAGCGAAATACTATGCTGGGCGGCCGAAGGTAAAACGGACGACGACATTTCGATGTTATTGAATATATCGAAGAATACCGTCAGGTTTCACTGGAAGAAAATCTTCACTAAACTCGAAGCTAATGGCCGGCAGTACGCCGTCACAAAAGCCATACGGTTACAGTTGATTTCTCCTGCCCTCGTCGGCAACCCCTACCAGAAACGGTAGTTTACCATTACCCGAACCTGGATTTGAATTAGACCGCAACTCTTTGCGAGAGCGGGATGATTGATTGCGTAAGCATAGCGACCACTCACCATTTTTCTGAAAACCTTCTGGCCGAGCAGCACCGCCTGCGATATCGCGAGGTCATACAGAAGGAAAATTGGGGTGACGTCTACATATCTGACGGGATGGAGTTCGACCGGTACGATAATCTCGCGACCGAATACTACGTTGCCCGCAATGGCCAGGGGCAGGTGGTAGGAGTGACGCGCTCTTATCCTACGACCATCCCCTATATGCTCTCGGATGCTTTTACTTATCTATTTACGCAAAAACTTCCAGCCAGTCCGAAAATTCTCGAGGCAAGCCGTCTCGTACTTGACCGGACGCTTCTAACCAAGAATCAACGTCGGCCGGTCGTCGATCAATTGATCGTCGCGTATATGGAGAGAGGATTGCAGCGCGGGATCGACGCCTATGTCGGCTTCATGCTGACGAAGATCTGGGACGGGACCTTTTTGCGTGCGGGATGGAATATCGAATGGCTCGGTCCTGAGCGTCTTTTACCGGGTACGGCTGATGTCGTTCGGGCCGGGCTGATTCCCGTCAGCGAGTCGATGAACAGAAATATACGGGAAAAGACCGGAATCTATAATGATGTCTTGAACTTCGGCAGCGGCCCTCCGCGAGCCATACCCGAAATTGCATGTTTCTCGCGTATCAATGAAGAAAGATTTGCTGCATGAAGAATCCATTCGGAAAGGCCGAGCCTTCTGTGAAGGAAAATGAAGCCATGGAAGATTCGCTTGCCAGTACGAAACTCGCTTTGAGGTTTCTCTATCAGGAAGCTTTGCGTAACAACCACTTTGCAATGGCGGCGATTCTTCAGGAAACGCTCGATTGCTGCGACAGGATTAATATTCACTGACAATGAAAATTCTGATTATTGACGACGATGCCGTATTCCGCGGAGCCATGAGCAAGGCTCTTAAAAAGGAGAAATACGAAACCTTCATTGCGCTTGATGGCATGGAGGCAACGGGAATCATAAAAGCCGAGAATCCGGACCTTATTATCACCGATCTATTCATGCCCAATAAGGAGGGGTTCGAACTGATACAGGAAGTGCGGGAAACGGACCCGTCAATCAAGATAATTGCGATTTCGTCCGATGGCCTCGCCGGCCGCTCGTCGTTTTTGAAAATGGCGAAGGCCTTCGGCGCCAACGCAGTCCTCCAGAAACCGTTCACAGCCGAGGACCTTTTAGCCACGATTGAGGAATTGCAGGGAAAATAAATGGAAATACTAACCGACAAAAATTATGAAGAACTTCTGGAGTGCATTCCGCGTATCGAATCCTCTCTGAAAGAATGGCAGATCGTCGATATCAAGCTCGATCCGGCTTCGGCAAAAAACGTCACGATCGACGATATTGCCGAAACGGTACACAAACTCTTCCAGGACAAAGAAGGAAAGCTTTTCATCTCGGCGGACAATGAAATATTCCTGCTTGTCCGCACCGGACTCAATACCGATCCGATGACAACTGCGGATAAGGTTGAGCACGTCCTCCCGAAAAACAGCTGCGACGTTCTCGTGAATGAACCGACCGCCGGCAGCCTCTCGAAGATTCAGATGCGCGTGAAGATTAATAAACCGCGCAAGGAATTTTCGCTGGCCGACATCCGGCGCACGCGGCACCGAAACGTCATAATGATCGCCGACGACGACATGTATGTCCGCAAGCTGGTCAAAAAGGGAATGGAATCACACGTCCAGGTGAACGAAGTAGTGGATGGCAACGAGGTTCTGGCTGCATATCGCGAATATGTTCCGGACGTCGTGTTTCTCGATATTCACATGCCTTCGAAGGACGGAACGGAGGTTCTTAAGGAATTGCTGATCGCCGACCCGCAGGCCTATGTCATCATGCTAAGCGCCGACAGCTCGTTGTCGAACGTCGAATGGAGCATGAGGCAGGGCGCCAAAGGGTTTCTGACCAAACCTTTCACGAGGGGAAAGCTCCTCGAATATATCAGCAGGTGTCCTACAATTTCCTAAAAGATATTCATGCCGTTCACCATAGTACCAGACCCGTCGAAATCATGCGCTCCGGTTGTACGAATACTCGGAAGCGTAATTATTTTTATCAGTGTTTTCGTCCTCCTGGGATGGCAGCTGGATATAGCCACGTTCAAAAGCGTGCTTCCCGGTCTCACGGCTATGAATCCCGGTGGCACGGCGGTCGCATTTCTCCTGACCGCGATTTCGATTTTGATGCTAAATCCGCCGTCGCAACGATATTCGAAAGCCATAGGGCGCGTTTGCGCGAGTTTTGTGCTATCGATAGCGCTTTTTCGGTTTATTGGATATCTGTGGGGATGGGACGGTGGTCCCGATCAATGGCTGTTCCGCGGGAAACTGGATCATGAGGCCGTTTTGCTCGGCCATCCCAATCGCATGGCACCCAATACCGCGTTTGCGTTTGCGCTGACCTCTCTTTCGCTTTTGTTTCTGGATATAAGAATCGGCAGGGTATGGCCGTCGCAACTGTTCGCCATCGCCGTCGCGTTCATATCCCTGCTGACCGTCATCGGCTACGGCTACAGTGCAATGGCGCTTGCTGGAATCCATGAGCGGATACCGATGGCGGTCAATACGGGAATCTGTTTCGGCCTGGCAAGCGCTGCTATCCTCAATTTACGTCCCGATTATGGCGTGATGAGGATTATCGTAGGGACCGGAAGTGCAGGGGTCATGGCGCGCCGGCAATTACCGATCGTCGTTTTCGTACCCGCCTTCGCGGGATGGCTGTTGTGCTTCGCTCAGACAAGGGGACATCTCAGTGAATTTATGGTTCTTTCGCTGTTTGCGGTCTCGAATATCATCGTCCTTACTTTTTTAGTGCTGTGGACGGCCATAACGCTGAATGAGCAGGATAAGAAGCTTCGCGATAGTGAACTGCGTTACAAACTGGCGGTAAGGGGGTCCAACGACGGACTTTGGGACTGGAACGTACTCGAAGGTAAGTTCTACTGGTCGGATCGGTTCAGGGAAATGCTGGATATAACTGACGACACATTCAAGCCCGGCTACAACGAGTTCAAAAAACGGCTTCATCCGGAGGATCACGACCGGATAACGGCGGAGCTGGAAAGCCATACGAGAACCCACGCACCTTATATTGCGGAATTTCGGATGCGTACGGATGCGGGACGCGTCATCTGGGTTCGCGCCCGCGGCGCCAGCGTGTGGGACGACAACGGACTGACAACACGTATGAGCGGCGCCGTCACAGATATTACGGATTGGAAGAGGACGGAGCAAGAGCTTAAGGACTCACGCGAACAGGCGGACCGGGAGAGCCAGATCAAGTCCGAGTTCCTGGCGAACATGTCGCACGAGCTGCGCACGCCCCTCAACAGTATTATCGGTCTGACCCGGATGCTTTATGAAGACAAAGCCCTCGACGATGAGCACCGGGATATGATCGGCGTCGCGTACCGATCGGCGGACAATCTTCTCGATATCGTCAATGACATACTCGACCTCTCCAAGGTCGAGTCCGGGCAGATGGTGCTTGAAAACATCACATTTTCTCTGCAAGAAGTTGTCGACAATGTCGTGGAGACGGTTCTTCCTTTAAGCAGTGAAAAAGGACTGACATTTATTTGCAACTTCTCGACCGACAACCTGCCTTACTTTTCCGGCGATCCTTTGCGGCTTGGCCGCATTATGATGAATCTCGTCAGCAATGCCGTAAAATACACGGACAAGGGCAGCGTAAGCGTCGATATCAAGCATAGGGAAATGGGTAACGGCCGCACCGGGGTGGAATTCTCGGTGACCGACACCGGAATTGGCATCCCTGAGGATAAGCAGCACCGGATTTTTGGCAAGTTCATGCAGGGCGACTCCTCAATTACGCGGCGCTTTGGCGGCACCGGGCTTGGGTTGCACATCACCAAGCAACTCGTCGAGATGATGGGCGGAGAAATAGGATTCAGCAGCGCGGAGGGCGTAGGTTCGCGCTTCTGGTTCCGCATTCCTTTCGTAATCTCCGAAACAAGGCCGACGATCGATAAAGGCGCGTTCAGGAGGGAGAAGGTGATCCGTTTGCCCCCCGAGAACCGGAAACTCAGTACGGAGATGAAAGTGTTGCTCGCGGAGGACCATTTGCTCAATCAAGCATTCATGCGCAGGCTTCTCCCGCGCCTGGGCCTGGAACATTTCGAGCTCGTGGAAAGCGGTCAGGCGGTACTGGACTCCATCGAAAAAGGCGAGTTTGACCTGATCCTGATGGATTGTCACATGCCCGTCATGAGCGGCTATGATGCGACGAAGGAAATTCGCAAGCGCGAAAAAGCCGCAGGCGGCCATCTGCCCATCGTAGCGATGACCGCCGACGCCATGACGGGAACGCGCGACCGTTGCCTGAAGGCCGGCATGGACGATTACATCAGTAAGCCCATCAATGCCGAAGAACTCCGTTATATTCTCGGCCGCTGGGTAACCTTCCCCGATGAAAGAGAAGAAAGCGGCGGCGCGGCTTCCCACGTCATTGATCTTTCAAATCTCAAGAGCTATGCCACGACCGAGGAAGACGTACGTGAACTCCTGACGTTATTCCTCGAGGAATCTTCCCGGACAATTGATGTTCTGAGGAATATTGACGGTGATAGCGAAAAATGGAGCGAAGCGGCCCATAAGCTCAAAGGCGGCGCCGCTATGCTCAAGACGGAAAGATTACGGACGCTCTGCGCCAAGGCCCAGACAATGAGATCCGCGAGCCGTAATGAGCGATCCAGCATGCTCAAGGACATTGAGGCGGAGTACAAAATTGTTAACGATGCGGTTAGGGTCGTTCTTGAAGACAAAATGTTTAATAAAGGCAATTAGTTGGTGTTTTTCTTCTGGAAATTATAAAGACATTGCTTGAATTGGTTATTATTAAACCCCGTTTCCATGTTGGTTCTCAAATTCATCCGGGCCCGCCGCTATTTTTCGTATGATTTTTGTCGCCGGCAGGTTTCTTACAGGGTTTTTTAATATAATTCAGTAATGTAAGCTTATGGGGCCCGTGTTTGCGGGTGCGTATCGTAGCAAGGGAAAAGCCTTTGAATGAGTGATGATCTCCCCAAGGATGTCAGGGACCTGAACAGGCCGCAGAATTTTATCAGGCGCAGCGTCGAGGATCAGAAAAAGGCGGCCGCCTATTTGCTCAGGGCCGGCGCCGTAGCGTCATTCTACAAGCGTGTCGCCATCGCGCGCCGCGCCAATCCCGATTTTGTGCTCGACCTCAGCGGCGCCGATCTGCATGACGCCTGTCTGTGGGGCATCAATCTCTCCGGTTCGAACCTCGCGGGCGCGGATATGTCCGGCTGCGACCTGCGCGGCGCCAATCTGAGCAACTCCAATATGCGCGGCACGGTCATGCGCAGCTCGGATCTGTCCGGCGCGAACATCACCGGATCCGACCTGACGGGCGCGGACCTGCGCGGCGCTACGATTGCGCGCACGCGGGCCAAAGGCGCTGTTCTTAATGACGTCCTGCGGGGCGAGGATCCCTACAGCGTGTCGCTCTCTGAAAAACGCCTCAAGCAGCTTGAAGCCCAGCAGCAGGGCGTAACTGTCGAGGACAAGCCCGAAGAGCAGAAGCGCATGGTCGGTGGCGCTGAGATGCTCGGCGGCATGTCCGGCCCGTCGAAAAAGAAGGATGAAAAAGGCAAGGACGGAAAAGACGGACCGCAGGGGGCACCCAACGCAACGCCCGGCGGCCAGCCCGACCGCACGCCCGGCGGGCAGCAGAAAGGCGACAAGGATGCCGATAAGAAACGCCTGGAGGAGCAGCGCAGGGAGGACGAAGCCAACCTTCTTGAGCAAAAGAAAATCCAGGAGAAGATGCTCAAGAAGAAGAAATTCAAGCTCAAGATGTTCGCCCGCCGCAAAGAGACCTTCAAGAAGATGGAGACCCAGCGCGAGGACGCCATCGCCCGCCGCGAGAAGATGAAGGAGGACTACGACAAGTTTCAGGAGAAGAAGAAGCAGGACGAAGCGCGCATGGAGCAGCAGCGCGAGCAGAAGGCGCGCATGGACCAGCAGCGCCAGGAAATGCAGAACAAGATGCAGCAGCAAAAGGCCGAGCAGGCGAAGCGCGAGGCCGAGCGCAAGGCGCAGGAGAAGCGCCAGCAGGAGCAAAGGGCGCAGGAAAAGCGCCGCCAGGACGAGAAAAAAGGCAAGCGCTAGAGCCGTTTAGCGCTCGCGCAAGCCGAAAAGCCTTTGGAATCAGCCGTCTACCTCAAAAAACTTTGACTTTTCGCTCGAAATCCTTATATTCCCTGCATTCCCGGGAAGCGGGGCGTGTGCCCCCTTTGATTTCTATCAAACCCTTCAGCGGCTACCGGGACAACATGGAAGAAAAAAAGGAAGTATTGTTATGAGCGCGAAGCGTCCCGAAGCGAAGTACAAGATCGACCGCCGCCTGGGTGTGAACCTGTGGGGCCGTCCGAAATCCCCCTACAACGATCGCCAGACCGGCCCCGGCCAGCACGGCGCCAA
>DATJGZ010000078.1:0-4864 GCA_035494535.1 Patescibacteria group bacterium
CCACATGATCATCGACATCGGCGCGGCCAAGATCGCGGCGCACCCGCATATGTTCGACATCATCGTCACGCCGAACCTGTACGGCGACATTATCTCGGACATTGCAGCGGAAATTACCGGCTCGGTCGGCCTCGGCGGCTCAAGCAACATTGGCGTCGACTTCGCCATGTTCGAGGCCGTGCACGGCTCGGCTCCCGACATTGCGGGCAAGGGCGTCGCCAACCCATCGGGCCTATTGCTCGGCGCGGTGATGATGCTGGTCCATATCGGACAGGGCGACATCGCGACCAAGGTTCACAACGCATGGCTGCGCACGCTCGAAGACGGCATCCATACCGGCGAGATCTACCGCGCGGCGACAAGTAAAGAGAAAGTCGGCACAGCCGGCTTCCGCGACGCTATCATCGCCCGCCTCGGCCAGAGTCCGCAAAGACTGCACGCAGTCGATTATTCCGGCGTGCCCGCGGGCGGCATGAAGCTGCCGCCCATTCGTCCAAGAAAAGATGAAGCCAAGATGCGCGTGGGCGTCGATCTTAACCTCAATTGGGATGGCAGCGCCGACGATCTCGCCGCCAAGGTGCTGCCCTGCTGCGCCGACGGGCTCGATCTCACCATGATTTCCAACCGCGGCGTGAAGGTATGGCCCAAGGGCCAGCCCGGCACGCAGGTGGCCGATAACTGGCGCCTGCGCTTCATGAAGAAGGACGGCACCAACGTGCGCACGTCGCAGATCATCGCGCTGCTCGACCGGCTCAATCAGGCCAACATGAATTTCACCAAGGCGCAGGTGCTGCACACCTTCGACGGCAAGCCGGGATTCAGCGCCGCGCAGGGGGAGTAACGATTTTGACCGTTAAGAGCTTTTTCCGCCCTTTGCAGGACTGAGCGGGACTTCGAACCAGAAGGTGCTGCCCGAGCCGCTGGTGCTGCGGCAACCGATCGTACCGTTCATCAGTTCGACAATGCGCCGGCAGACGGCAAGCCCCGGTCCTGTTCCGTCGTATTGCCGGGCCGCATGTTCGGCGGTGAACAGCTTTGCGCGCTGTGCTTCCGAGATGCCGGTTCCCATGTCCTCGACCTGAAAGCGAATCAGGTGGTTGGGGCCTGCGCCGCCCGCATCGTTAACGCTGATGCTGACGCGCCCGCCCTTCTTCTCGGTGAATTTGATCGCGTTTCCCACGAGATTGAGCAGAACCTGGCGCAGGCGCTTCAGGTCGCCGCGCAGATAGATGGGCACGTTCTTGTCGATGGTCGGCGAAATATTCACGCCCTTCTCGTCCGCCCGGCTCCGGGTCAATGCAATCACGCCTGTAATAAGCCGCTCAACACTGAAATCAACCGGCTCGATTTCGATCTTGCCGCCGTCGCTTGATGAAGTATCAAGAATATCGCTGAGGATTGTGAGCAAGGTGTCGCCGGAGTAACGGATGGTCTCAACGTAATCCTTCTGGGTACCGTCAAGTTGCGTTTCGCGCAGACGCGTAACGAAGCCCAGCATGTTCTTGAGCGAGGTGCGCACTTCATGGCTCATCGTCGCGAGAAGCTCGGTTCGCGCATTTGTAGCGCCTTCCGCTTCCGTACGGGCACGCGCCAAGTTCACCTCCATAAGAAAGGCGTGGCGGCGGTACTGGATCGAGACATAAGTCACGCAAAGACTCAGGATCGCCATCGTCCCGTGCGTGAAGTTGGCCGAAAACAGGAATTCCTGCGACGCGTGTCCTAAATAAAGTGCTGTGTCTATGACCGCTATGTTCAGCATGACGATGACGAAGGCCGGTCGGAACCGGGTCATGGCAGTGACGAACACGAACGGGATCATGCCTATGCCCCCGCACAGCATCATACCGAGGGGAATACCGTCATGCGTTACAAGACCCAGCGTAAAGTAGGTCGAAGCAACGGTCGCAAGAAGGGTTATGCCGGCAATCTCATAGATGAACCGTTCCGCGCCGCGCTTAAAGGTGGAGAGGAAAACGAGGGCGAAAAACGCCATCATGGTCATGCGCAAATGAAGAGCGGTAACAAAACTCTCCGGCGTACCCATTCCGGCGTCCCAGACCATCCATACCTGGTACGTCAGGAGCCCAATGACGACGCCGACGCGCACGAACGAAATGAAATGGCGGGCGCTGACCTCATTGAACTGCCTTTCCGCCTCGGGATCGAGGTCGATCTGCAGTGGTATGTTGAAAATCTTCTTACGTAACATGCCCGCGTTCCTGCAGAAAAGTTAACACGAAAAGTAACAAAATGCTAAACGTACCCTGCGGGCTTTCCCGTAATTTTACCATCATGCTTATATCGGCAGAGCTATTCTTCGAGACGATATTCCACTGAGATGATCTCAATGCTCTCCGTTCCGCCGGCGGTCCGGATTTCCCGCATATCGCCGGCGCGGCCCTTCATCAACGCCTTCGCCACCGGCGATATCCAGTTGATTTTGCCCTGATCGAGATCAGCCTCGTCTACGCCGACCAGCGTCACGGTCAGTTCGGTGCCGTCCTGCCGTGCATAAGTGACCGTTGCGCCGAAAAATACCTGTTCGAGCCCCTGCTGCTTCCGGGGGTCGACGACCTCGGCGCTTTCTATCCGCTTCGTCAGATAGCGCACCCGCCGGTCGATTTCGCGCAGGCGTTTCTTATTATATATGTAATCTCCATTTTCGGATCGGTCGCCATTACCGGCTGCCCATGAGACGATCTCGACAATCCGCGGCCGCTCGTCGCGCAACAGGAAGCGCAGCTCCTCTTGCAGCGCGGCGAACCCGAAGGGAGTCATGTAATTTTTAGTTCCGGCCGGCAGCGCGTCCACCTCGTCGTCCGCCTCGATCTCCGCGCCATCGCCTTCCTTCGTAAAAGCCTTGCTCATAGTGCCAAACTATCCATTTCCCGGTGATCCTGCCAATCTTGACATATTTTCCATAAATTAATACAATTCCCGGTTATGGGCAGGGCAACCAAGACAACGTCAATCCACCGAAAGTTCGGCGAAGCCGCCGGACATAACATTAATCCAGCGCTTGAGATCCTGCGCGAGAAGCCGTTGCATACGGTCGCCTTGAGCCAGCTGCGCTGCACGCAGATTACGGTCGGCATGCGGCAGTCCGAACACAAGCAGGAAAAAATCCACGACTTGAGCAAGCGTCCGGGTGAACTGCTCGAATATCTGCTGCAACACCCGATCCGCGTTGTGCTGGGACCGGACGGTCATGCATATGTGATCGATCATCACCACTTGGCCCTTGCACTCGTCAACGAAGGTTATGAGACCGTGCCGATGGTCGTGGAGGAAGATTTTTCCGGACTCGCAAAAGGCCGGACTGCCAAGGAAGCAATGGAAAAATTCTGGCAAAAAATGGAAGCGAAAAAATATGTCCATCCATTTGATGAGAACGGGAAGCGGCGTGCGATCAGCGCGATCCCAAAAAAACTAACCGACCTGAAGGACGACCCATATCGCAGCCTTGCCGGCTTCGCACGCGAAGCGGGCGCTTTCAACAAGGTAATGACGCCGTTCGCCGAATTCGAGTGGGCCGATTACTTTCGGTCACGCATCCCGGAAAAGTTGGTGAGAAAGAATTTCGACAAGGCGCTCGATATGGCGATAGAACTCGCCCACGAGGCGGCTGCAAAAAAACTGCCCGGCTTTACGCCGGGCTAGCTCCGCGGTCTATTTTGCCCCCTGACTTGTCGAGGATGTCGAGCGGCTGTTCGACGAGGGTATCGCGGGCTGCGCGGCAGTCGGCGCCGGCGCGGTCACAGGCGTTCCGGCCGCCGGTGCAATCGCGGGCAGGCTGTTCATCGGCCGCGTGAAGGTTGCGGGCGTGGATGGCGCGGCAGCCGATGCGGGTACGGCCGGGCTTGCAGGCGTCGTGGGCGCTACAGGGGCCGCCACCACAGGAAGCGCCGGCGTCTGTTGGCCTTTCACCTTTTTGGCATGCAGAATTCGTCCACGGTTCGTAGGCCGGATGGCGTTCTGCGTGGCCTTGCCCGGTTGCTGCGCCTGAGACATGAACTGGCCGATGGCCTGACCGAGGGTGGCATTCAGAAGGTCGTCATTCGCGGCACGCGCGGAAAACGAAAACGAGCTCAAGGCGACAAACATAAGCAGCGGCAAGGCGTATTTCATGGCAATCCTCATATGGTTGTGGTGCGCCAGCAGGGAGGGCTTTACCATACGCGCCGGCTTCAATGCAAACAAACGCAAATATTCGACACAAGTTCCGTTTTATGTCATATATATTTACCTTGCTAAAGTGCGGGTTTTGCCCTTAGGTGCGCCGGAACCTTTAGGCCCGCTGTCCGTTTTTAAGTCTTTGACCCGAAAGGACATATATTATGACAGGCGTCGTACCCGTAACTGCTACCGAAGAAAAACGCCGCAGCGGGGAACGCCTCTTTGGCCTGTCGATTCGCCTTCTCAATCTCATCATCCGGGACAGCCGGCTGACGGTAACTTGCCGCTCGACCGGCCAGACCATGGTTGCCGGGAGGGCCAAACGTGACGGCTTCGCGATCACCGTGGACGAGCCGCGGACGTTATGGAAGATCGTGACCAATCCGGACCCGGGCGCCGGCGAGTTGTTCATGGACCACAAATGGGAGATGACGGGTGGCGATATCGGCGCCTTCATCACCATGATGGCCCGCAACCTTCAGGCCCTGCTTGACGGCCCGGCCGGCTTCGTGCTCGCCCCGATCCTGCGCAAGAGCCTTCAGGTCCGCGGCCGCGGTCTTGCGAACAGCAAATCCTATATCCAGCACCATTACGACATAGGCAACGATCTATATGAACTGTTCCTCGACGACGGGCTGAATTATTCCTGCGCCTTCTTCGAAAATCCGGGCATGAGCCTGCGCGACGC
>DATJGZ010000079.1:0-2501 GCA_035494535.1 Patescibacteria group bacterium
GCGATGAACGCGTATAAGGGCACCGCCTACAATCTCGGCGCCAAAACCGGCGCGAACGGGATCGATTGCAGCGGCTTCGCCTGCAAGGCGCTCACCAACGCCTTCGCCAATCTGCGCCGCGACGGCATCGCCACGCCCGGCGCCGCGCAGTTCAACGATTCATCCGAAGCGCAGTTCGAGGACATCAACGGCAAGACCGGCACGCGGCTGCAGGGCTCGGGCCGCGACTTCATGCAGAATGGCGCGCTTGCGGGACGGCTGAAGGAAGGCATGGTGCTGGCAAGCGCATCGGGCCAAAGCCGCGGCTGGAACGACGGCCGCGCGCTTGGCATCGATCACATCGCCTGCATTTACAAGGATTCAAAGACCGGCAAGCTGATGGTGGCCGAAAGCACCAGCGTCGTGAGCGACGAGACCGGCGGCGACGGCGTACAGCGCACCTCGCTCGAGAACTGGCTGCACCGCCACCGCAACAAGCAGGTCTATGCCACCGACCCGGTCAAGATGGTCACCGACCCCGCGGGTCCGACCAGCACCCATGTCATCGCCGCGCCGACCACGCCGTCATCGCCGACGCGGACAGACGACAGCGGCGGCGGCCCGTCGTCAAAAACGCCCTTCAATGACAGCGCGCAATCCGCCCAAGTCTTCAAACTCATGCTGGCCCTGATCGCTGCGGCTTGCCTGGCCGCCAACAGTGACGGCAAGAAGCCCGCGCCGACCCTCACTCCGGGCCAAAATCCGGCCAACCCCTGATTTCTGAACATTTTTCTTGCATTAGTTAATCGACTTCCTTATATTTCCATAATGCAAATTTTGGTTAGGGAGAAAGACTGGCGTAATTTCAAGCGCAGCCTCAAGGGCTTGTTCGCGCTCGCGGCCGGCGTTTTCCTGTACAACAATGTTTCCCGCGCGCCCGATCCGGCTGATCTCACGCCCGATGCGGTTCAACGGGAGACTGTGAAAGCGCCGAATGCGAAGATCGTCCCAGCGCAGAAAACCGTGCCCGGCCCGGCACAGATCGACTCCGCGCTGAAGAAAGCGACGGCAAACAGCCCCGTTACCTTCAAGCTCATGCATCAGGTCGTGAAGGTCGAGAGCAGCAATCGACCCGACGCAGTGAACGAAAAGAGCGGCGCCTGCGGCGCGCTCCAGATCGACCCGGACGGCACGATGCTCGAGCTCATCAAGAAGCACGGGCCAGAGCACGGCTACGGCGAACTCGCCGACAATATCGAGGCGCGCCGGTACAAGCTCAAAAGCGGCAAGATCAAATACCAATGGGAAGTGACGACCGACGATGAGCGGATCGCGAGCGCGATTGCCAATGCCTGCTTCGACGTGCAGCTCTCGGCCTTCATGGGCACGGATTACATGGCCGACAACGCGCAGCGCCTGCCTCATGTCATCCGCCACCGTGCACCGAACTTCACCGATGCCTATATCGAGCATTTTCTCGGCCCCGGCGACGCCGCGCGCTTCCTGCACGCATACGAGAATCCGAAGCTGCGCAAGCACCGCGCCATCGATTACGTGACGGCGGCCGCCGCCGCCCAGAACCACGACATCTTTTACCGCCGCAACGGCAAAGCGCGTAGCGTCGGCGAGGTCTACAACATCCTTGCCGCCAAAATGACGATGGAAAAACTGCCCGTGACGATGCTGGCGGGTAACAACGCCAGCCCGCCGACATTAAATCGCTGACGTATTTTTAAACCGCAGAGACGCAGAGAACGCAGAGAATTCTTGTACTGCGTAAGGTTCCTATCAGGAAAAATGATTATCATCGCGTGATATTAGCGCCCGTTTCGCGGAAAACTTATGTCAGACGCAACTCAATTTCCCGATCTTGGATCCGAACTAAGTAAGAAAATCATTGGTGCTGGGATCAAAGTGCATAAAGCCCTTGGACCAGGATTGCTAGAAAATATCTATGAGGAATGTCTGGCCGTCGAATTAGGCAGACAGAATTTGTGCTTTGAGAGACAAAAAAAACTCTTCCTGTCATATATGATGGAATTAGGCTGGACCTCAATTATAAAACTGATTTTATCGTGGAAAATAAAATCATTGTCGAGTTGAAAGCAGTTGAAAATATTTTACCTCTTCATGAGGCCCAACTGCTCACGTATCTTAAACTGAGTGAAATTCCACTTGGCCTTTTAATAAATTTCAACGCCGTATTACTTAAGGACGGAATCCGCCGGAGGGCCTTAAGCCAAAAATAGGCTCTGCGCTCTCTGCGCCTCTGCGGTTAAATTCCCCTAAGCAGCTTTCGTCGCCTTCTTCGTCGCCTCGACGACCTTTTTGGCGGCGTCGGCGAGGTTGCTGGCGTTGATGACGGTCAGGCCCGACTGGCTGAGGATCTCGCGGCCCTTCTCGACGTTCGTGCCCTCGAGGCGCACGACCAGCGGCACGTTGAGCTTCACTTCCTTGGCCGCGGCGACGATGCCTTCCGCGATGATGTCGCACTTCATGATGCCGCCGAAGATGTTGACCAG
>DATJGZ010000080.1:0-3305 GCA_035494535.1 Patescibacteria group bacterium
TATTGTAGGAACGATTAGGAATGCGAAGCTTATCCAACGGACATAGCCAAGTTCATATGAGAACCGATTGGGGATGATCGCCGGCAACCAGAGTTTCCAAGAAAGAAAAATGGCAACGCTGGTAGTGTATGCGGAGAGACTCTGGCCCTCCAGGTTTTCGGGTTCTGCCAGTCCCATAAAGTTGATCCAATCAACGGCGGCACAGAAGCCATAGACCGGTGACAGAAGCAGCAACAAAATTCGCGAACTTAATGACATTCAGCGATTACTAGTGTGATAACAAATACTATCGAAACATATACGTCATTGCGTACAGTCCCAGGATAATGAAGATCATCGTGAGAATTAAGACGGCCGCGACCAAATCGTTGTCTCGTTTCGATCCTCGGATTTTTTTACCATCGGGACCGAGTACGGCACGCGGATCCGATTGGTAGTCAGGTTCTTCCTCGCCTTTAATTTCGCTCATTGATAAAACCTATTCGATATTGCGATGTGATGATATTAATTGTGTAAACTATGCTGTTCCAGTGTCTTTGCGTTCAATACGTTCTTTACCCCATTTGTCGATTTTAAATCCGCACTTTCTGCAGGTGTTTCCGCCATAAAGTGCCTCCTCTGCATCCGCCGGAATTCTTACTATAGGAAACCGATTACCACATTTCGGGCATTCTCGCACCGGTTTTGTATTTATGCCCATTTTCGTCTTCTCTTGGGAAGGTTTATGGAGAAGACGTTTAGCTGCGATACTGCCGATGAAGGCGCTGAACAGAATAATAAATAAAGTTTTCACTGCTTAACTTCCTGAATCTTCGTTATCGCGTTCGATTTAATTATATCAGCTTCCCCAACACAAAACCGATCACGATTCCTGTAATGAGGGCGAAGGTGAGGCCGCGGTAGGTGAGCACGTCGCGCGAATAGCCTCGCCGCACGGCAACCACCGAAATAAGAGAGCCGAGGGAATTCAGCAGCCAGATGATCGGCAGCCCGACGAGTTGCACGATCAGCGGGCCGACGACGGGCACGACGCCGACCAGCGCCAGCACCCACGCGAACACGTTCGAAAGCAGACCGACCAGAAGAATTCCTGCGCCGACGATCTTGGCGTCCCAGTGCAGATGATAGCCGGCCAGCGCGACAATGATCATCGCCGCCGCCAGCGGCGCCATGATTTTCCAGCTCAGGCGGCGCTTGGGCTTAATGAGCTCCTGCACCGTGAAGCACGGGCTTTGCGGGCTTTCCTGCTGTTCCTGGCTGCAATTCTCTGGCGCGGGGTCCATGCACAAGAATAGCCGATCGGCGATTTTAGGGGGAGGGGGATTATTTCCGCCAAATCTTCGTCAGCGGCCCGCCACGGCCGTAAAGCGGATCGGCCTCCGGCAGCGGCACCTTTTCAATGTGCGCCTTCGCGCCGGGGCATTTCTTCAGGCTGCGGCAGATGTCGTAGTCTTCCTGGCCCGCCGGATATGCGCCGACGACGACGAGATTTTTTGCGCTCGCAAGGCTGCAATGCCCCGTCCCGGCGGGAAGCACCAGCAGGTCGCCCGCCTTCAGGCGAAGCGTTATGCCGCTCTTGCCGCCCAGCATTACGGTGACCGCACCCGTCGCAATGCCCAGCGCCTCGTGCGATGTCGAATGGAAATGGTGGTAGTTGTAGATGCCATCACGCCACAGGCCGCCCCAGCCGTTGCGCTCAAAGGCCTTCTCGAACCGGTCCGCTAGGACCGTGCCGGACAGCGCGCCGCGATAAACCAGCACCGGCAAACGCGGATTGTTCGGCATCATCGGATCGGCGCGCAGCGGGAATATCTCGGGCTGGGTTTGTTTCGCCATGCGTGTCAAACGCACGAAATGATAAATTTGTTGCGCGCTCAGGGTGCGGGGCGGGCCGAAGGCGAGCTGTTCGAAGCGAGCGAAATATTCAACGTTTGCATGAAACCGGCGAGCCAGTTTTTCAGTTCCGCGTCGTTCAGCCGAGCATGGCATGCGCGCAGGACGTGCGCCGTCCGCGCGGCGGTGTTGCCTTGGTAATTGTCGATCAGCGCGGCCGTCTGCGGGCCATCGTCAGGGGAAATTTCGCCCGCGCCCTCGAGGCCGGTGTCCTGCTGGAGCTTAAACAGATCGTCGGCGAGTTTTTGCTGTCCCGCCGCCCGCAATGCCGCCTCGACGCGGTCGAGCTCCGGCCCCGCGCAAGCCAGTTCGTATTGCAGGTCGGGTGCGAGCTCATCTGACATGGCAATTACAATACCATAAGTATCGTTGAAATTGACAATTGCGGGGACCGGACGGATCATTGCTCGATGACGGGGACCTCAAAAAATATTGAATTGTCTGCGAAGCGCGCCGATCTCGAGGCGCGGATCAAGGCGTTTGCCGAGACCGGACGCATTTCCGACGACGATAAAAAACGGGGCTATCATGCGCGCCCCGACCTCTTCTGGGCGCTCGCACCCGTGCTTGAGGAACTCGGCGAGCTGCAGCAGGCTGCTTATGCCTGGTATGAGGCGTCGAAAGGCGTGGCCGGCGGCCATCCGCTTCCGGCCGATCCTGACCGCGCGCACGATCATGGCTGGCGACCCGCGTTGCGCTCGCCGCGCGACGAAGAAGCCTTTCGGCGCTACAACGCCGTGCTCGACCGCATCGGCCGGGCGATGAAATAGATTCCTACGTAACCAATTGTAAATAATAGAAAAATATAGAAATTTGATATTGACAATTCCTGCCCCGCTCATGTATATTATGTCAAATAATTTCAGGACAGGACATGGGCTTAATTCGCGACATAAAAAAGCTGCGTTGCCGGCTGTTCAACCAGCTGGCCGGCAAGGACGCAGTTCAGGTTCTACAGGCCGCGAACGACAACCGCGGCGAGCTCGCGGTGCTGGTCATCGACGTGCAGCAGGAATTCTGCGACCCTTCTCATCGTGAGCGCCGCGGCAATCGCCGGACGGTGAAAATCTCCGACCGCATCGCCTCCATGATGCCCGCATTCCGCGCGGCGGGCATTCCCGTCTACGCCATATATTTCGACAGCAGCAAGCGCCTGCGAGTGAGGGACGTCGACTGGTACAAGTTCCGGCCGGAGGCAGGCGACATCTGCGTCGCGAAAAATGCGGATTCGGCATTCGATGGCAGCGACATCAAGAAAATCCTTGAGCGTAACGGTCATAAAACTCTGCTCGCCTGCGGCTTCAATCGCAGCGCGTGCGTCGGCAAGACCGTCGTAGATGCGTCGATTGAAGGGTTCAATGTCCTCCTGCTGAGCGATCTCGTCGGCAACGACAACAACAATCCGCATGACA
>DATJGZ010000081.1:0-15019 GCA_035494535.1 Patescibacteria group bacterium
CCATGGGCTCAACATATTATTGTTGGGGCTCTTTATCCATGTTTCGACGTCAGGAGAATTTTCCGTGAAACGACAGAAATTAGAATGGCCGACCAAAGTAGCTCCCGCTTACCCCGGAGATGAAGACTGGGAATACCCACCTGAAATAAAGGAATTGATCAGTATATTAGCAAAACAAGTCGCCATAGAACTATTGGCTAAAGAGATCCCAATCGAATGTGAAGACGGTCGCTTTAGAGGAAACGGGAAGAAAAATGCAAAGTAGTGTGTTGTGCTTATTTCCGTGCATGGAACATTCGCTGTTATAACAAGTCCTTAAGAGAGGGGGTTGGTTGCGGGAGCAGGATTTGAACCTGCGACCTTCAGGTTATGAGCCTGACGAGCTACCGGGCTGCTCCATCCCGCGTCACCAAGAAAACCGGCCCCGGGCAGTTGTCCCGTAGATCCCGAAACCGGCATTTTGCGAAATGCTGTCGTGACAGCAGATATGGGTTATAGACGCCCGAATTCAAGAAAGCAACCTTTAAAACCCGCCCCCACCGTTGAATGAACCCCGAATTCTACTGAGAATCTCCGTAACACCGCCCCGTTTTCCAACAAAAACCCCGCACGAGGCGGGGTCTGGAGACGAAACCGGCCTTTTGAGAGGCCGTCTCGTGAAACTTTATCCTTCGACAACCCGGAGGTTGGCGGCGGCGGTGCGGCCGCGGTTTTCCTGAAGCTCATACTCGACCTTTTGGCCCTCGTTCAGGGTGCGCAAGCCGGCTTTTTCAACCGCGCTGATGTGAACGAATACGTCTTTGCCCCCGCCGTCAGGCACGATGAAGCCAAAACCTTTTTGAGAATTGAACCACTTTACTGTGCCGCGATCGGCCATAGTCTGAACTCCTTGTATTTAGTCCCTAGGTTTAAAAACAAGCTTTGGCCGCTATACTAGGCGAAAAACAGGTAAAAAAAAAGCGCAAATACGCGCGGTTTTTCAACCCCCAGCCCGCTAATATAGAAAAAGAAACCCCGCCCGGAGTGTGTACAAGGGGCGAGGTTTGCAGTTGGGGGTTGGACTTTACCCGCCCGAGAGGGCGATTCCGGCACCTAGCAGCCGGCGAAATAGCTATGCAAGGCCGCAGCGGGAATATTCTGGTCTCTGAAACACACATAAGCGCCGGTTGGGGGATTTCAAGGATTTTGGCCGAATTTCCCGGCCCGTTTGGGTCTTCTTGCAATTGCAACACGCAACGGCATATATAACGAATTGAGGGGGATTTCTTGACCACATCGGAGGATAGCAACGCACCGCCGGCGCGCGCGCCTTTATTCAGCGCGGCTCAATTGCCGCGTTATGCACGCCAATTCCTGGTGCGGCTCCGGCAGCTCTGGCGCGGCAAGGTTCCGCTCCTGCAAACCTTCTGGCTCTATTATTTCACGGTCATTTTGGCGCTCAAGCTGCTGGGGGGTACGCACGGCGCGCGCGGCGACTTTTTCGGGTTGCTGACGCTTTTTTGGGCCGGCTTCATGGTCAAGCCGATCATCTCGGCCGCCGACAACTACCGCGGCGATCAGATCTGGGCGGCGCTCGCAAAGATACTCGCGCTGATTATCGCAGTCTGCGTCCTGTCCGATCTGATGGCTTCATTCTGAAGGTCAGATGACGCTCATGACCCAGCGGTGTGCGAAATACCCGCCTGCAAGCAAGACGATGCCCGAGCCGTAGAGCAGCCAGAAATTCCAGTGCAGGCGGCCCGCCAGCAAAAACGGTACGAAGAACAGCAGTGAAAGCGGGACGGCCGCAAAAATGCTCTGCGCGAATTTCACGCTGGCGCCCGGATCGTGATATTGGGCGTAGGAAAAGGGCAGAACCAGCAGCGTCGTAAGGGGGAGCGCGGCAATGAAACCGGCCAATTCCGGCCGTTTGCCGGCCAGCCAGGACGAAAAAGCAATCAGTCCTGCCGATAAAAAGGTTTTAAAAAGTGTAAAAAACATCGGATTCTCCTTTGGTTACCGGGGGATAAAATTAACTAAAATTTTATCCAAAGTTCATAGCGTTTTAAGGTTAGCGTGCGACAATTTTAACATAATAAAAAACTATGTCAGGTGGGGTAAATGTTCGATAGTTGTGATTTCCTGTTGGGTAAGGACCAGACGATCATCATCGTCATTCCTGAGAAGTTGCCAAGGGCTGAAACCTATACGGTTTCGGTGACCGACAAGAATATCGTATTCAAGGCGGGGCAGAATAACGTGGGAGAAGTGCCGTATCAAGGCGAAGAAGTCTACAAACGAATCGCAGGCAACATTCAGATCGGTCTGGTTGAGTATCCGCCATATTCCCGATTCCCTGATCACATCACTCAGGTTGCGTATGTTGAAGTGCGGAGGGCGGCCTAATGTCAATATTCGTGGGTGTCAGCATTAGAGATCATCTGGGCCCGAATGTCGGCACGTATGGCAGCTATAATTCCCGTCCGGATTGCTATCGCTACAACATGGTCAACGGCCTGATGAATCAAAACTGCAATGTCGGTTATGGCACGCCGCTATTTTCCCAAGTGGGCGGTACGACATGGAATTACAACGGGCGCAATCCCTATATCGCGCAGCAGGTATATGCTGAGAAAGCCTGGGAGCGCCAAATGGAGAGGTCCGCTGAATACCAGAGATCGGGCATCATGATGCAGGAGTTTCTCGGTGGCGGTCGCCCTTACGGCCAGCCTTACGGTGGCTACTACGGCAACGACAGATGCTTTGGCAACGGGCTCCAGATTTCCGGCGCGTTCAATAGCCGCGCGAATTTCCTGGATTTCAATATGAACAACAATTGCTTTGGCCGCCCGAGTTATTTTGGCGGGCCGAGCACGGCCGTCGATTTCGGCCTCCATACGGGCGGTCTGAATCTGAATGTCGGCGCCGTGCTCAATAACCTGTTCCGCAGGTAGGCCGATAAAATAATTCCACATACAGCAGGCGCCTTTCGCGCCTGTTTTTTCTTTTGCGGCAGGCTCTTTTTTCCGGCATATCTTTCACACGAATGACGGGGAAAACCGCACTAGTTACCGGCGTTTCGGGGCAGGATGGTGCGCTACTCGCAGAATTCCTGCTGCGGAAAAACTACACGGT
Source organism: Patescibacteria group bacterium (assembly GCA_035494535.1). Lineage (GTDB taxonomy): Bacteria > Pseudomonadota > Alphaproteobacteria > Micavibrionales > Micavibrionaceae > JACQIJ01. The sequence goes on from DATJGZ010000081.1 coordinate 3,115, forward strand.
TCATGGGCTCAGACTCTACAGTGCAACCGACGATACGCAGCGGCTCCATAACCTCATCGAGGATAAGAAATTTCATCTCCGATACGGGGATATGATCGACGGCGGTAGTCTGTCGCGATTGCTCAACGATATTCAGCCGGACGAAATCTATAATCTCGCGGGACAAAGTCATGTCGGGGTCAGTTTCGAAGTGCCCGAAGCGACGCTCAATATCAATACGCTCGGCGTTTGCCGTCTGCTTGAAGCACTGCGCGGATCAGGCTCGGGCGCCCGGCTTTATCAGGCATCAAGCTCGGAGATGTTCGGCAATGCGCCCGCACCGCAGAACGAAGAGACCCCGCACAGGCCCTGTAGCCCCTACGGCGCTTCGAAATCATGCGCGTTTTGGCTGGTGCGGTCCTATCGTTCCTCTTACCGGATGCACGCGAGCAACGGCATTCTTTTCAATCATGAAAGCGCGTGGCGGGGCGAGGACTTCGTCACGCGCAAGATTACGCGCGGCGTGGCGGCAATCGAGGCCGGCCAGTTGGAGTGCCTTAAACTTGGCAATCTCGATGCGAGGCGGGACTGGGGCCACGCCCGCGACTACGTCGAAGGCATGTGGCTGATGCTGCAGCAGGACGAGCCTGACGACTATGTGATTGCTACCGGGGAAACGCTCAGCGTTCGGCAGTTTGCAGAGGTGGCTTTTTCCTGCATCGGGACCAGGATCGTCTGGAAGGGGGCAGGGGTCGATGAAAAAGGCGTAAACGAGGAAACGGGAAAAGTGCATATCAGCGTCGATCCGCAACTCTTCCGGCCCAATGAACTACATATGCTCATCGGTGACGCGTCAAAAGCGCGCCGCAAGTTGGGATGGGCGCCGCGCACCCTTTTTTCCGACATGGTGAAAGAGATGGTCGAACACGACCGGGAACTCATTCGCCAGACGGTGCCACGGTGAGTTTTTCTCTCAAAGGAAAAAGAATATGGATTGCAGGACATCGAGGCATGGTCGGCAGCGCAGTTATCCGAAAGCTTGCAGTTGAAGATTGCCAAATACTTACGGTTGGTCGGAATGACCTTGATCTGCGCCGGCAGGGCGATGTCGAGACGTGGCTGGAGCAAAACCGGCCCGACGCCGTTATTCTTGCCGCCGCCCGTGTCGGCGGCATCCGCGCCAACAGCGATTTTCCTGCCGATTTCATCTATGAAAATTTGGCCATCGAAACAAACGTCATCCACGGCGCGTACAAGTCGGGTGTGAAAAAACTTTTGTTCCTTGGGTCGTCGTGCATTTATCCGAAGGACGCTGAGCAGCCGCTGACCGAAGATGCGTTGTTGTCGGGCGTGCTTGAGCCAACCAATGAATGGTACGCCATTGCCAAGATCGCGGGCGTAAAACTTTGTCAGGCATATCGGCGGCAGTACGGCTGCGAGTTTATTTCGGCGTTGCCATGCAACCTCTACGGTCCCGGCGATACATACGATGAAAAGGGATCGCATGTTATTCCGGCCCTGATCATGCGCATGGATCGCGCGAGGCGGGAGGGCCGGAAATCCGTCACCATCTGGGGTTCCGGCCGGCCGCTGCGCGAGTTCTTGTACGTCGACGATCTGGCGGATGCCCTTGTTTTGCTGCTCTCGCAGTATATGGGTGAAAAACCAGTCAATGTCGGCAGTGGCCGGGAAACAAGCATCTCATTACTGGCGGCGGAGGTAGCCGCGGCGACAGGTTTCGCGGGCGAACTAATCTTCGATTCATCCTATCCCGACGGTACGACCCGAAAACTGCTGGATTCTTCCCGCATTCATGCAATGGGATGGCGGAGCCGAACCTCGCTTCGCGATGGCCTTAGAAATGCGTGCCGCGACTATCAGAGTCGTATAAGCCATGCTGCCTGAAGTCGTACCGGTGATACTTGCGGGCGGGCAGGGGCGACGCTTGTGGCCGCTGACGAGCCGGAAGCGGCCCAAGCAATTTCTGAAACTGCGCGGCCAGTCCTTGTTGCAAATGACGGTGACGCGCATGAAGGGAAGCCAGCCGCCTGTCGTCATTGCCGGTCGCGGCCATGCTGATACAGTCATACAGCATCTTGGCGATCAAAATGCGGCTCAGATTTTTCTTGAACCGGAAGGGCGCGGAACCGCGCCGGCAGTGGCGACCGTCGCCCATTACTTTCATGGCAAGGGCACGGATCCGTTTCTTTTGGTCGCGCCGTGCGATCACCTGATTGAAAAGCCTTCCGCATTGCGCGAAGCTATTGCCGCGGGGCTCGCGTACGCACGACAAAAAAACATTATCGCATTCGGTATCCCGGCCGGTCGTCCATCAACGGCCTTCGGATACATTAAGCCGTCCGACGATTCAGCCAAAGTGATGGAATTCGTCGAGAAGCCGGATCGTCTGACCGCGCGCCGATACATAAAAGAAAACTGGCTCTGGAACAGCGGCATGTTCCTGTTCTCGGCATCGACCTACCTCGAGCGGATTAAGGATGTTGATCCGTTGTTGTATAGTAAGAGCCTTGAGGCTGTAACGCGGGCCATCCGGAGAAAAAACGCCGTATTACTGGACGACGTGCTGTTTCGCGAATGCCCTAAGATTTCCATCGACAAAGCCGTAATGGAAAAAGACGGGCCGCGAGCCGTAATTCCCGTCGAAATGGGGTGGCGGGACTTAGGAACAAGAGGTTCATTCCTCATCGGCTTGCTAGGGCTTTGAGAGTTCGGGTAGATTGTCTTGCCCTTGAATCGGACCATTCTTCTGGAAAAGCAGTGCCCTTATGACCGCGCAATCAACACGCCACATCTTTCTGATCGAGCCCGCCGAGTTCTACGCGAACCCGGAAACAATGGAAACGAACGTCTATCAGGTCGACGAGCACGAGCCCAAGGACACGATCCTGAAAAAAGCTGTCCGCGAGTTTCACGGCTTCCGCGATATGCTGGTGGAAAACGGTGTGCATGTCACCGAAGTGAAAGGGAGCGTCGGTTGTCCCGACATGCTGTTCCCTAACTGGGTATCGACGCATGAAGATGGCATGATCCTCTATCCCATGCTGAACCACAGTCGCCGCGCCGAACGCCGGCAGGACCTGATCGATCTTCTCTCAAAATCATACAACCTGCTGCATGACATGCGCGACTGGGAGAACCACGACATGTTTGTGGAAGCGACAGGCAGCCTGTGTCTGGATCGCACCAATAAGGTCGCTTACGCCGCGCTGTCGCGCCGTACGAGCAGCGAGGCCGCGCGCAAGTGGGCGAAGATGATGAACTACGAGATCGAAATCTTTGAGACGCGCAGTCACACGGATTTACCCGTTTACCACACGGATCTCGTCATGTGGATCGGCACTGATGTAGCGGCGGTCTGCGCGGAGTGCATTCTTCCCGAGTACCGGCAGCGCATTGTCGACAGTCTCAAGAGCAAGCGCGATGTCGTCGAGCTGACGGCGCTGCAGCAGCAGGCATTCTGTGGCAACTCGCTTGAGGTGTTAGGTGAGAATGGCGCGCGCATGCTGGTGATGTCCAGCCGCGCGCACGAGGCGCTGACCGAAAAGCAGATCAAGCAGCTGAACAAGCATTTCAGCCGGCTGGTCCATGCGCCGATTCCCACCATTGAGACGTATGGCGGCGGCTCGGCCCGTTGCCTGATGGGTGAATTGTTCTAATCCCAAATTGACTCGTTCGAATTCGGCGTCCTATAGTTCCGGCTGTATATGCAAAACAGGCAGGGAGAGGCCGTACTTTAGCCAATAAGAGACCGTGAAAAACGGGATTTTAAAGGTGCAATGCGCCCGAAAATCCCTGTTTTCTTTATGGTTTATATATAAAATTTGCATTTATTTTGTGAATTTTGTATAAAATTGGTATTGGAAAATCAGATAGCGGACGAAGCATGAAACGGAACATCAAATTCGTTTTCAGAAGCGCTGCGCAGGGTGATGTCCCGAAGACACCGGGACTGACCGTCGTTATCCGTACCGACGCCCGCCACGCCACAGCTTCGCTGAAAGAGCACCTCGTAGATGAGCTGGCAGGGGGCGATGATCTGGACGTTGATCTGAAGCCGCGCCGATCGGTGCCGGCGGTGGAGGCGCAGGTCGAAAAGACGTTACACATGGCTTATCAGGAATGGGGTCACAGCGTTCTTGGCGCGTTGGCGGATTGCCTTGATTATGATCGCTACGGGTTGACCCAGCCAGAAGACAAGATTGTGAATGTTCACTTTTACAACGCACACGATCTCTCGATAGGTGTGCACGCAAAAGCGGACCAACTCGTAAGGCAAGCCGGACTTGATCAAAGCGGTGCGCCAACGGTTTATATATCGCTCGATGACTTGATCGAGGAGCACCGGGACAACTGGCACGAAATAGGCTTTTCGCGGCTGTTCAATCTTCATGGCGACCAGCAAGGCGATTACATGGCCCGGCCGGGCACGCCGCCGCTTGAAGATCAGATGAAGCGTCTTTGCCAGCATCTCAAGGAACTTAAGGCCAAGTACGGCGCGCCGGTTCCGATTGTATTTCTGGAAGATAATGTCCGTCACGCAAAGATGCTCAATTGGGTCATTGATAAGATGGAGCAGGAGAACATCTTCGAATACGGACAGCTAGCCGGGATCGCCACCTGCTTCTGCTGCGCCACCGCTGACGAGCGCGCGAAAATACAATGCCAGGGAAGAAAGGTGCCGATCGGCGCCGTGGTTGATTACGGCGATGCCAAAGTGGACGTTGCCACGCCGCGCGACTTATTGTTCGACGGGTTTGTCGTCCAGGTGGCAGATCACACCGCGCGGCTCCCGGCGGTCTTCATGGACATCGAGAAACTCTTCAAGATCCAGCCTGAGAAAAAAGAGGAGTTCCGCGAGCTTGTCACCGAGGCGAATGTGGCCTTCTGCGAGCGTCTGGAACAGGAATTCGGCATCCGGATACCGCTCGGCTGGTTCTCGGTCGCCGACGCCGTGTCGAAGGTGGCCGGCGTCGACCCGGCGACTCCCATGATCGAGGTGCTCAAAAAACCTGCGAATCAAAATATTCCCCCACCGGATACGGGTTTAAACTTCGGCTGAAAAAGCTTATCTTTGGGGCGGAATGCCGCTGAAACCCTTTATCGTCGATTGTGATACGGGCCGCGACGATGCGCTGCTCCTCTGGTGTGCGCTGTCGCTCAAATTACCGCTGGCGGGCGTGATCGCGTCCTATGGCAATGTCGCGATGTTCGATGTCCTCGACAACACCGCGCGGGTTATGGCGCTGGGCGGGCGGGAAGACATTCCGCTGTTCGCCGGCGCCTCACGCCCTTCGCGCCGCCATGCGGGATATGAAAACGTTGTAGCCCCGCGGCAAAAGAAGTCCGGCAACGGACTGGCGAACGTGCATTTGCCCCGTACGAACCGCAAACTGCCGGAATATGGCGGGCCGGGACCGTTGGCCGAAAACATCGAAGCAATTGCCAAGGACAACAAGGGTCCGGTCGATTATATCCTTATCGGTCCCGCTACCAATCTCGCGGCCATCTGCAATGTGCTCGGCGGGAAGACGAAAAAGGTCATCGGTACGGTCACGATGATGGGCGGCAAGTTTCAGCCGCTGTGGGATCAGATTCCCGGCGCCGATTTCAATATTCTGGCAGACCCGTATGCGCTCCAATCGGTTCTCGAGGCCGGTCTGGAGGTTCGCTTCGTCCCCATGAATGCCACTTACCCGGTCGCGCTTGATCTGGCGGACGTCCAGACGCTCACGGGATCATCCGAGATGGCCAAATGGGCGCAAGAGATCATGGTGGCGCATTGCCGCCATTTCGCGCCGGAGCCGGTCTTCCGCTTCCACGACCCCGCGGTGCTGATGGCGGTGCTTGCGCCGGAGGGTTTCGTCTCAAAAACACTCGACATAAACGTGGATGAGAAAAGCGAGGAGTTCGGGCGTCTTCTCGATTCAGATGACGGTTATCCCGTGCAGATCTACGGGGCCGATGAAGCCATGCATACGAAGTTCCGGAACGGTATCTTGTCCGCGCTCGGCCTTGCGCGCGCCGCCTAATCGCCGATCTTCCGCAACGTTAGAAAAACGACCTCGTCGCCGTAATGAATCTGGCCGGACATTTGTATTTTATCGCCTTTGCGAGAAAGCTTGAGAATCGCATGGTAGCTGACGGGCTCGAGGGTCGGCGAGCCGTCTGGCCGCAGCAGGGCTGCGCTGGCTTTGGCATCGTGCGGGTCGGCGGTGGCGATCATTTCCACTTCCGTCTCACTCAAAATCTTGAACCGGCTGGTCCATTGGATGCCGCTGTCATCGATGCGGGAAGTCTGGCCGTTGCGGATCTCCGTTTCGCCGTCGCTCTTGCGCTCGATCGGCCCCTTGTAATTGGTGGTCGATGTGATGCGGTATCGGCCGTCAAGGTCGCCCATAGTCTTTTCCTCGCGTCAGGCGGCCTTTTTGCGCAGCAGACCCTCGCGGCGCAGCAGCGCATCCGGGTCGGCATCGCGGCCGCGGAAGCGGCGGTATAGGACGCGCGGATGCTCGCTGCCGCCGCGTGAAAGAATCTCGCGCCGGTAGGCGTTCGCCGTTGGGCGGTTGTAGAGACCTTTTTTGAGGAACAGCTCGAACGTGTCGGCGTCCAGCACCTCAGCCCATTTGTAGCTGTAGTAGCCCGCCGAATAGCCGCCCGCGAACAGGTGGCTGAAGGCGACCGATTGCGGCCCCGCAAGGCGCTTGAACAGTGTGGTTTCCTTCGTCGCCTTGTCCTCGAATTTCGCGACATCCTTGATCTTCTTCGGATCGGTCGTATGCCAGGCCATGTCCAGCACGCCGAAATTGACCTGGCGCAGACCCGTCCAGCCGACCATGAAATTCTTGGACGCGATCAGCTTCTTGATCAGCTCCGGCGGAATCTTTTTGCCGGTCTGGTAGTGGCCGGAGACAAGGTCGAGCGTCTCCTTCTCGTACAGCCAATTTTCCTGCACCTGCGACGGGAGTTCAACGAAATCCCATTTCACGTTGGTGCCGGCCATCGACGAATAGGTCACATCCGACAGCAACCCGTGCACGGCATGTCCCATCTCATGGAATAGCGTCAGTACCTCGTCATGCGTCAGCAGCGAGGGCCGGTCCGCGGTCGGCTTGGTGAAATTGCAGACGATGGCGACGACGGGCCGCTCGATCCGGCCGCGGAACAGGCCCTGATCGCGGTAACTCGTCTTCCACGCGCCATCTTTCTTGCCGGTGCGAGGGAAGAAATCGGCGTACAGCACGCCGACGAACCTCTTCTTCTCGTCGAACACGTCGTAGGCCGTAACGTCCTTGTGCCAGACCGGATATTTTTTATTGGCAACGAAGCGCAGGCCGAATAGTTTGCTGAAGTGCTTGAAGCATCCGTCAAGCACCCCCTGCAGCGGGAAATAGGGGCGCAAATCCTCGGATGAGAAATTATATTCAGCCTGCCGCAGCTTCTCGCTGTAATAGCCGACATCCCAAGGCTTAAGGTCTTTCGGGCCGCCGATCTTGCGCGCGAAGTCCTGCAGCTGTTTCAGGTCGGCTTCCGCTGCCGGCTTGTAGGCATGCTTGAGCTTGTTTAGGAATTTCATGACCCTCTCGGGCGATTCCGCCATGCGCTCCTCGAGCACGAACGAAGCGTGGTTCTTGTAGCCCAAAAGCTTTGCCCGCTCGTCGCGCAATTTGACGATCTCGAGCACGACGTGGCCGTTGTCGTATTCACCGCCCCAGGCGCGGCTGCCAAAGGCGCGCCAGATTCTCTCGCGCAATTCGCGGTTGTCAGCGAACTGCATGAACGGGCCGAAGCTCGGGAAATCAAGCGTGAAGAGCCACTTGCCCTTGTAGCCTTTCTCCTCGGCGGCGTGGCGCGCGCCGGCCAGCGCGGATTCAGGCAATCCCGCCAGTTCGCCTTCATCGCCGATGATCAGTTCGAACTGCTCGGCCGATTTCTTGACGTTGTTGGAAAAGGTCGGGCCCAGCACCGACAGGCGCTGGCTGATCTCGCGCAGGCGCTTTTTCTTTTTCTCGTTCAGAAGAGCCCCGCCGCGCGCGAAGCCTTTGTAGCTTTCATCCAGCAAGGTTTTCTGCTCGGTGGTGAGCGCCGGCTTGTGAGTTTTCTTGTCATGCACCGCCTTGACGCGCTTAAACAGCTTTTCGTCGAGCAACACGTCGCTGCTGAAATTGGCGCTCAAGGGGCCGATCTTCTCGGCCAGCGCCTGCAACCCGTCCGTCCCGGCGGCCGATAGCTGGTTGTAGAAGATTGACGTCACAACACCGAGGGCTTCTGACGAAGTCTCCAGCGCGACCATCGTATTTTTGAAATCGGGTGCCGACTTAATTTTTTTGATTGCCTCGATGTTCTTGCGCGCCTCGGCGATAGCCTGCTCGACGGCGGGCAGGTAATGCTCTTCCTTTATTTTCCCGAAAGGCGGAACGCCGTGCGGCAGCTTCGAGGGCTGCAGGAGGGGATTCGATTTCGCCGACTGTGCGGGGGCCTTTTTCGCCTTCGATTTCATGGTCTTGCTGTTCCTGTTCGTTGCCTGAACGGATAACAAGAATAGCCCGTCCGCCGGGCGTTGCAAGAGCCTGAAATGCGCCGATATTTACCCGAAAGCCGGTCCGGGCAGCTGCTGCGGAGGCGGCAGCTGGCGGTTGTCGTTCGAGGACGGCGGCAGCAGGCCCTCGCGCCGGAACAGGGCGTCGGGGTCAGGTTTGCGGCCCATCATGGCGACGAAGACATCCATCGGCTTCTCGGTGCCGCCTTTCGCGTAGATCGTTTCGCGCAGGCGGTCGGCGGTCGCGCGGTCGTACAGTCCGTTCTTGCGGAACGCGCTGAAGACGTCGGCGTCAAGAACCTCCGCCCACTTGTAGCCGTGATAACCGGCTGCGTAGCCGCCCGCGAATATATGCGAGAACGACGGCGACTTGAGGCCGGGCGCGTTCGGGAACAGGCTGGCGCGGCTGGCAATCGAATGTTCGAGTTCCTCCGGACTGGTGATCGTCGCCGGGTCGGTGCTGTGCCAGGCCATATCGAGCATGCCGTAGAAAGTCTGCCCCAGACCTGCGCGCGCGGCGCCGAAGTTCTCCATGTCGTTGAGCTTCTTCACCAGCTCTGCCGGGATTTTCTCGCTGGTCTGGTAGTGTGCGGCGAAGCTGTCGAGCACTTCCTTCTCCAGTACCCAGTTCTCCTGCAGCTGCGACGGCAGCTCCACGAAATCCCAGCTTACGCTGGTGCCGCACTGCGACGGATAACGACCCTCGCCGAGCAGGCAGTGCATGGCGTGGCCGAATTCGTGGAAGATTGTTTTGACCTCGTCGGGCGACAGGAGCGTCGGCTCATCCGCCGATACCGGTTCGGGGAAGTTGCATGTATTGCCGGCGATCGGAATGCGCGTGCTGCCGTCGGGATTCTGGCCGGGGCCGCGGAACGTGTTCTGCCATGCACCGCCGTTTTTGGCGCCCGGGCGCGCGTAGTAATCGGCGTAGAACAGGCCGCGCACCGACTGCGTCTTGTTGTCCCACACCTCATAGACCTTTACGTCCGGATGATGCACCGGGTATTGCCCGGCCTTGTCCTCGCGCAGCTGAATGTCGAAAAGCTTCTCAGCGTGGTGACGGACGCCTTCCAGAACCTTGTCGAGCGGGAAATAGGGCCGTACCTCCTCGACGCTCGTCTTGAACTTTTCCTCCTTGAGCGCGCGTGAATAGTACGCCACATCCCACGGCTCAAGATCGGCGAGCCCGTCGGTCCGCTGCGCGAACGCCTTGATCTCGGCCAGTTCTTTCTCCGCCGCCGGGCGATAGGTCGCTAGATTGCGCTCGAGGAAATCATTGACCGTCTGGACGCTGCCGGTCATGCGTTCGGACACGACAAAGTCGGCATACGACGAATAGCCGACCATCTGCGCCCTTTCGTGGCGAAGCTTGACGATATCCGTCATATTTTTCGTGTTGTCGTACGGGCCGCCGTAGCACAGATTTGCCTGCGCGCGATAAATCTCCTCGCGCAATGCCGTGTTACTGCAATGGGTGAGAATATCCATCGGCGAGGGCTCGAGCTGGATAAGATAGCGTCCCGGCTGGCCGGCTTTTTCCGCCTGCTTCGCATACTGTCTCAGCGCGCGTTCAGGAACGCCCGGCAACTCCGAAATATCCGCAAAACGCTGATAAGCCGCCGTCGCCTTGATCCGGTTGTCGGTATAATCGGAGCGCAGGCGCGTCATTTCCTGGCTGATCTCGCGCAGGCGTTTCTTCTCAGCCGGATGCTCGGCCTCGGTGAACAGTGCGCCCGATCGCACATAGCCCTTGTATGCGTCGTCGAGCATCATGATTTGCTGCGGGCTGAGAGTCGTGCGGTCGGCGGTGTCATGAACATGCTTGATGCGTGCGAAAAGCTCCTCGTCCTGCGACACATCGGTGCTGTAATCCGCGACCTTGGCATTGATCTGCTTGCGCAGCGCGCGGAGATTATCGTCGCCGTTCGTGCCGACGATATGGCTGATGATGCCGCTGATGCGTCCGAGATCCTCGTCGCCGTATTCAAGCGCCTCAATCACGTTTTCAAACGTCGCCTGTTCGACGGGCAACTGTTTGATCGCGTCGATGTTTGCCTTCGCCTTTGCGATGCCGTACTCGATCGCCGGCAGCATATGTTCTGGTTTCACGCGGTCCAGCGGCGGCGCATCAAAGGGCAGGGAGGGCGGATTGATAAGCGGGTTGTCCGCCTGCGCGAACGCATCCTGAAGATCGGGCACTGTCATTCTCCCTGTTTATGGTTTATGAATTACGTCTATAGGCACCCGACCCCTTATGCAAGCGGAATTATGGCTTTACGTTCGGCACAATTCGACGATATCTATTTTTCCCCGGAAAACGGGCTCGAAGAGACGCGTCACGTCTTTTTGGATGGAAATAATCTTCCAGAATTATGGAATGATAAGAATCATTTTGTTATCGCAGAAACCGGATTCGGGACGGGTCTGAATTTCCTTGCGGCATGGACGTTATTTGAGAAGACGGCAAAGCCGGGACAGAAACTCCATTACCTATCGTTCGAGAAATATCCGCTGTCGTGGGACGAATGCGCGCGGGCGCTGGCGCAATGGCGCGGCGTATTTGGCGGACGAACCGACCGGCTGCGCGCGCTCTATCCGCTGCGCGTGCCCGGCTTCCACCGCATCATGCTGAGCGAGCAGGCGACGCTCACCCTGATCTTCGACGACGTGAATGATGCTTTGCCGCAGCTCGAAGTGCCGTCGGGCGTCGATGCGTGGTTCCTCGACGGATTCGCGCCCTCGAAAAATCCGGAAATGTGGACTGACAAAGTCTTCGCCGAAATGGCGCGGCTGAGCCGGGAAGGGACGACGGCGGCGACATTCACTGTGGCGGGCATTGTCAAGCGCGGGCTGGAGGCGGCGGGCTTCGCGGTCGAAAAGAAGCAGGGCTTCGGCCGCAAGCGCGAGATGCTGACGGCGCGATTTGAAGGAAAGAATCCAGTCCTCCCAGCGCCGAAAATCAATCGCGTCGCCATCATCGGCGGCGGGCTGGCCGGCACCGCGGCGGCGTTCGTGCTGAAGCGGCAGGGGATTCAGCCCGTTCTTTTCGAAAAAGGATCGACGCTCGCTTCGGGCGCTTCGGGCAATCCGGAAGGACTTTATAATCCGCGCTTTTCTCAGTTCCGCACGCCGGAATCGGATTTCCATACGGCAGCGTGGGCGCAGGGCGTGCGCACGTTCGCCGAGACGCAAGGTTTTAGCGATGTCGTTTTCAATCCGTGCGGCAGCCTGCATCTGGCGACGGATGCCGAGCGGGAGAAGAAGCTGCGCGGCGCGCTGGCCAACTGGGGCTGGCATTCGTCGCATATGCATTGGCTGGATATTGACGAGGCGTCACGGCGCGCCGGCGTGGCTCTGAAATACGAGGCG
>DATJGZ010000082.1:0-56282 GCA_035494535.1 Patescibacteria group bacterium
CCGGGACGCGAAATACGCGCTTGAGACCACCCCGACGATCGCCAGCCGCCTTAATCTGGCGCAGATATGCATGGCCAGGGGCGATTACGACGAGGTCATAGCGGTGCTCGAGCCCGCGCTCACCGGCCAGTTTTCGCAGGATCCGTCGCTGCTCGAAGGGCTGGCCTTCGCGCATTTCTACAAACGCGACTACAAAAGCGCCATGGGCTACATCCAGCGGATTTACGCGCATGAAGACGTCAAGCCGAAGGACTATGTGCGCCTGCTGCGCGCGCAGGTGCTTGAGGAGACCGGGGATCTCGACGGGGCGCTGGCCGAACTCACCGACCTGGTGAAATTCTTCTCGGGCGAGCAGGCGCGCATCGAGCTTGCCGCCCTGTACGAAAAGATGCGTAACCATGAGAAAGCGCAGGAAATATACGTCGACATCGTCAACCGGGCAAAGCGCGCGCCGTCCTACTACCGGGAGCGCGAAAAGGAATGGATATCGGTTGCGGAGCAGAGGCTGAGCGGCCGATCCTGAACAATCCAAAAATAAAGGACACGCAATGACAACGGCAAAGAACACGATCTGTCTCTGGTACGACAAGGATGCGGAGGAAGCCGCGCGCTTCTATGCGGCAACCTTTCCCGACAGCAAGCTCGGCCGCATTTACCATGCGCCGGCCGACTACCCGTCCGGCAAGAAGGGCGATGTCCTGATGGTCGAGTTCACCGTGGCGGGCATCCCGTGCATCGGGCTGAACGGCGGTCCGGATATTCAGCATAACCAGGCCTTTTCGTTCCAGATCGCCACCGACGACCAGGCGGAGACCGACCGCTACTGGAATGCGATCATCGGCAATGGCGGCGCGGCGAATGTGTGCGGCTGGTGCCAGGACAAATGGGGCGTCTCGTGGCAGATCACGCCGCGCGTGCTGATGGAGGCGATGGCCGCGGGCGGCGAGGAGGCCCGGCGCGCCTTCGAGGCGATGATGGACATGACGAAGATCGACGTCGCCGCGATCAAAGCAGCCCGGCGCGGGTAAATATGATAATGTTCTCTACGAAAATTCAAAATGATACTGAAGGATGGAAATAAACAAAGAACTGGGTCCAGAACTTTTAAAAAAAATCGCCATTAGACCAGAGCGTCAAATTTAATTGACATAAATATTCGTTTCATTCACCATTTAATTAAGAGCTCTGCATCAGGAGCCAACCCAATCCATCTGAAATTAACTAAGCAAATATTTCTGCCGACTCTCAACAGCAAGAGACCAGGAGGAAATACTGATGACAATCAATGCAACGAACGGCAGCCACGAGCACCCTAGATATAGGGCGCCCACAAGGATTCCTACCGAGCAGTATAAAAAATGGACGAGCTTCATCGACAAAAAGGCTCGGGCTTTACGCAAAGAATTGAAATGTGCTCAGGGCCATCTTGAAGCCATTCACCATGCGTCTTTCAACTGGGGAATATTGCCTCAATACCAAAAGATGAATCTTCTTACAGATCTATCAACCGATTTCTGTAGGATACTCGGCCTATCGGATATAAGGCTGTTTTCTAAAAACTCGTGGTCTAGTTACAAAGCAGCATCCCTCCATTTCAAACAGGATTACGTTGCAAATTTTGAGATTGCAGAACAGGGCTGTTACGTCTCATCCGAAGGGGACAACTTTTCCCCTATGGTCATTTTATATATGGATAACGAAATCCTGAACGATCTCGGATTGTTTCCAGTCGTATCTACTTTGGGCCACGAAATTGGGCATTACTGTTTGGACGTATATTACAGGTTGCTTAATGCTCCGAAACGCAATGACCCCATGGATCACCAAGCCTCGTCATATTTTAAAGGCGTAACAACCGATGTCAAAACACTGACTGATTATCTCGATGTCATGAATTTTCTTATCGAGGACGAAGTCCATATTTTGCGGAAGGCTAATCTGCTCGAGGAGATATATGCAGCGATTGCAAGGGAAGACTATGAGCATCACGAAACATTGACGCGAAAATATCTGCGACTGCCTGACGAGCAGGGCGCCGATTATGTTGGCAAGTCTCTTTCAAAAACCATTCAATCTTTGCTTTGCGATTAGTGGGACAGTCACTCGTTAAGCCACAGCAAATTTAAATCATATCTAGAGGCGAAGATGAGCCGGTCAAAAACGCCCGATAAGGAAACCAATGTGGTAATGTTCTGAAATGGAAATTAACTCAGACAGGAGATAAAAATGAAAAATATCATATTTGCGTTTATTGCCTGCACGGTAATTGCCGGATGTGGAAAGATCGGAGCCGGTGGTGCGGTAAATCAACTGATGGGCAATTGGGCCGAAGTGAAACTGCCCGCCGATTGCAAAGTTAAGCAGATAGCTGGCGAGGAAGAAAGCGGAGTAATTATTCTGTGTGAAGATGGGAGAGTATTCCATTAAGTCAGGAAACCTCCCAGACCAAAATCAGCGGTAGCAGGACTAAAAACCCCATTTGCCCGCGCCGATGTGATAATGGAAATTATGAATACCGATTGATTATCACATTATCTGCCCGCAAAATCTTCAGTAGAATTGCTTTTCTTCAGAGGGGAGGGGCCACAAGGTGAGGGAAGTCTTCGAAATACGTCATACTATCGGCCTGAGCCAAGTCCTCGCCTATGAAGAGGCGGCTCAAACTCATCCCTTATTTTTAGAGCTACTGCAAAAACAGAGAGCAAAAAGGAAATCGTTAGCTGCTAAAAGCTATTTTAAGCTTCTTGTAAAGCTAACGGTTTTGGTCGCCATATTCCTTTATAGCGTGAGGGACAGCGCCATTTTTATGTGGAACGTCGTGTTCTCAGCGGTCTTAATAATCGGTATTTCAATCTGGTCGTTAATTGACGCTCGGAAATTTATTCGTGGAGAAAAGGGGCCTGACACAAAGCACGAGATCGCAACGACAATAAACTCCATCGGAATTAAGAACCGCGTCACAATTTCCGGGAAGGAAATATCGGAAGAATATCCCTGGACGAGCGTGGATCAGTTCTTTGACACGAAAAATTATATTTTTATAAATAGAGGAGAAAAAATTGATTATTTATCCAAAGGCGCGTTCAAGGATCCAGGCGAAGTTGAAGAGTTTCTGGAACAAGCGAAAAATTGGCGACGCGCTTAGAAGTGGGATGTGATAATATCTTTTACGCAAAATAATGGGTCAGGGTTGCTTTAGTGAACAAAATAAGATTGAACGGATGGTTTCTCACATTTGCAATCGCCCTTGCTCTCCTTGGCTACCTTTATATCGATTATCAGGAATACAAGCAGAAATATTCTGCGGCCTCTGGGCGCTACAAAATCACTGTAACTGTTGAAACGCCCGAAGGGCTAAAGACTGGCTCCGCCGTGCGCGAGATATATGCCAAAAGTGGCGGGCCAACAATGCTCGCAGAAGCATCAAGCGGTCATGTTGACGCTACCGGAGAGGCAGTGGTCGTCGATCTAGGCAAGCGCGGACCTCGTCCATAGTCTGGAATTTTCCCCTCCATGGATAGCCCGGCAGTTTAGGTTGCGTCCTTCTCGCCATTCGCAAGAGCTTGCACAAAAACAAGCCGTTTGCAAATTGGCCCCGCAAGCCTGAACTAGGGATTGATTTGTTCGCTTGATTTTAAGTTCAAATTCCAGGGAATCTTTTGCCAAGGACTATCGGGCTGATCGGAGAGCTGCTTAAAAACAGCTTTTTCCTTGTCATCATCCTTCACGGAACGGGAGTAATTCCAAAATCTTCTACCAATAAGATAATCGCGGCCGAGATCCTGCCACGATGAGAAAACTGATTGTAGATGCATACCCACTGCGTATATGCGAGCCCAAGCTTCGTCTTCCGATAAATATCCAACCAGGTAACCCCACCGGCACAGGCTCACATATCGGCCAAAATCCCACGCCTGTATGCTTTTAGTACCAAGTTCTCTATGAGCGCTGACAATATCGAGACGGTTTTTTGTTTCACGGAGTTGGGCCACCGCTTTTGGTCCGGCTTGCGCCATCGCATCAGCTTCGTTTTTGGAATAGTTATCAAGAAACTTTCTGATTTCCGGGCCATCAATATTTGCTGCGTATAAATTAAACAGACCGCGATTTCCTCCCTGTTCTATCCAGCTTAACGCAGCTAAAAAATCCTCGCGGTCTTGGATGCCCCACCAAGCTGTCATCGATTGACGCGCATCAATAATATTTTGTTCTGTAATTATATCGCCGCCTAATAAGTCGTGTCGCTTATGGTTCATCTCCGTCAGGATGGCGGAGGTGGCTAATAACCAATCCTTCTGCCCCTGAGTTAAATGAATTGACGATGTGAATGGTTGCTTGCTCGATTGTGCATGGACAATTGTTGACGGCACCGAAATAAATGTAAGAAATAAAACGATGATCAGAAAACGCATCAGATCCCGCCAAATAAGTAATGAGCGAACTATGGTACCATAAATCCACAAAGTGAAATCTTTTGAAAGATCAAAACCAGGGCCTGTCCTTATGAATAATTTTGTGAGCTTGCACTTGCATTAATTTGCGCCTTAAACCCCGGACCGAAATATACAGTCTGAAATACGGTTATATTAACTCTTGGGAGGCACCAAAATATTCGAACACTTGATCAGTAAAGTAAACGGCAGTTGCCCAAATGTAAGGCCATCGGTAGCATAAATCATCGGTCAAATTGTTATCTTTCACATCGCGTGGCAAATAGAGAATAGATCTCCATGAATTCATTTAGACTCATCATTGCACTCGTATTGTTGATGGCGATGTCTTCTGCCCGCCCATCGTATGCAAATGATATCAAAGCTCCTCTGGTCAGCGGCCAAGCGGCCACAGGCAATATAACCGGCACAGGGGTTGATACTTATACCTTCAAGACCAAAAAAGGCGGTTCTTTCGTTATCACCGTCAGTTCTAACGATCCTCACAATGACAAATTTACTCCACAAATGGAAATTAGTGGGCCTGAAAATATTTATGAAGTCGGCATTGTGCCGGAACCGCATAGCTTTGCCAGAAAACTCGAATCCAAAGTTCCGGAGGGAGACTGGACAGTAAAGGTCACTGGCGGCATGAGCGACGGTGATAGTGCTGTATCCGGGGCATATGAACTGACACTTCTCCAAGTACCAGGGGCAGTCGGTAAAAAGCTTAAGTTCGGCCAGCAGTACAAGAACGACATTCATGGCGGAGTACTCGATGTATATACATTCAGCGGAACGCCGGGTGTCACGGTTGAGATAAATACTGATATCACGGGCGATAAAAGCTTCTTCTCTTCGACGATGATTTTTGATCCCGCTGGTGTCACCATCAGTGACGAAGGCGCCGCGATTGGCAGTATAGGATCAAACCTTACAATGACCGCCTACGGTGATTATACCTTGATGATTGGAAGCCAGGATTCAGGCAACGCTCAGGGAGGCTACACCTTATCGATAAACCGTCACGAAGAGGGGGCGAGCGAGCAAGAGGCCTCTACTCAATCTTCTGCGCCTGCATCGCCGCCATCACCACCCGCTGCGACGGCTCCGCCGACGCCCCCGATTCCCCCGGCCATGACGGTGGCGCAGGTATTCGATAACCCTGCCGCATATACCATTTACAGCAGGCACGTATTTCCTATGGCATTTAACCCCACAATGTATACCTCAGGAGGGTTACTTCTGACCCTTAATCCGGATGACCTTGGCAATACTCAAGACAGGAAAATGGTTAGGCAGGGCAATTTGCTGGCTTTGCTATATACCGGAGACTCAGAATTCAGGATGTCGAAGAGGAGGGCTGTAAACGATTACTGGATTAAAGCCGCGGATAATGGGAATACGGATGCCCGAAACAGGCTTGGGATTCTTTATAGTATGATGAATGATGACCAAGCGCAGAATTATCCGGCGGCAGACTGGTACAAGCGCGCTGTGGAACAGGGCAAGCTTGATAGGCCCGTCAAGATCTCAAATCTTTATCATGGCACCGAGCACCCGCAGGATGATGCCGAGATCGTAAAGCTCGCAACAGGTTATGCGGAAAAAGGCGTGCCCGAGGCGCAATATGTACTGGGTGTAGCGTATGAAGCCGGGCAAGGGGTCCAGCAGGACTATGAGATGGCCGAAAACTGGTATCGAAAGGCAGCATCTCAAAATAATCGTAATGCCGAGTACGCGCTTGGGAAATTATACGTGAACGGGCACGGGATGCCGCTTCCCTTACAAGCCTCAAATCCGCTACCACCGGATCCTTATTATGAAGGAGTAAGATGGTTCAAAAAGGCAGCTAATCATGGGCTTGCGCAGGCACAATTTCAGCATGCTCTTATGTTCCTTTATGGCGACGGCGAGAATATTGATTTCTCCATGGCCAGAGCATCCTTTCAGAGCGCTGCACAACAGGGTCTAGCCCCCGCCCAGTTCAATATTGCTCTCATGTGCGCGACAGGATTGGGCGGAGATACTGACTATGCATGTGCGGCGAAATGGTACGAGCGTGCAGCAGCTCAGGGATTGATTCTGGCACAGAACAATCTCGGAGAATTATTCGAACACGGCGCAGGGGTAACTCAGGACTACGAGATAGCCGCCAAATGGTACCGCGCCGCCGCCGAAACAGGTTATCCGGTCGCTCAATACAATCTGGGGCGTCTGTACCGCGATGGCCGTGGTGTTTCGAAGGATACATCGCAAGCAATGTCACTCTTCGCCAAGTCGGCCGCAGAGGGCAATGTAGAGGCACTGGCTGAGCTCGATGAACTGAAGGCAGCGGCTGGAAATCCTCAAGCCCGTGGTGAGGAAATCACCGTCCTGCGAGCGGCGTCAGCAAACGGTGATAACGATGCTTTATTAAAGCTTGTCACACTTTATCGCTCAGAGGGAATCATGGCGGATGATTACGACGATGTGCTGGCGTTGTACCGCAAGGCAGCCGAGCAGGTAAATCCGATAGCTTTTGTCGCCCTCGGGGATCTCTTCGCAAAGAAGGAACCGCCCGACTATGCAGAGGCGTATTTCTGGTACCGGCTTGCGATTGTTTCTATCGATAAATGGCGTATTTTTTCCGATGAAAAAGAGGATTTAACGAAATATGCGGAGGACATCGCCGCGAGAATATCCGGAAATCTGATGCCCGAGCAGGTTGCGGTCGCACAATGGCGCATCGCCGATCGTAGTCCACCCGCACCGGATAAAGAGCAACTGGCAGGCGCCGAACTTTACATCAAGGGCAACGTGGCTGAACAGAAAGGAGACTACTACAGGGCCATGGAATATTATATGGAGGCGGACAGCGATGATGTGGCTCTCGCGGCAGAAGATCTTGGCCGGTTCTTCGAACACGGTCTGGGCGTCAATCGCAATATGGAGCGGGCCATCTATTATTTTAAAAGAGCTGTCAGGAATGGCCGGATCGGGACAGCGACATGGATCGGCGATATATATCTCTACGGCATCGGCGTTCCGGTGGATATCAACGAGGCTGCAAAGTGGTATCAGATGGATGCCGACCGAGGCTGTGTTCGCGCCATCCAAACTCTTGGCTGGATATATCTGTTTGGTGGGAAGGGTGAAGAAGCAAAAGCCATCGAATTGTACGAGAAAATGGCCGCGCGCGATTCCAGATTCAATGCCGATGCATATGATCCACTCGGTATGATCTATCTCTATGGAATAGGGGTGTCGAAGGATCCGAAAAAGGCGCTCAGCTGGTATCAAAAAGCGGGCGATTTACCCGGACAGATACAGGCGGCCTGGATCTTAACGAAATTCGAGCCGCATGACTATGGTCAGGCTTTGGAACGCTTGAGTCATGCCGAAGACCCGGTGATGTATAACGATGTGGGGTATCTATATGAACGCGGTCTTGCAAGCGGAAGGAACAACCTTATTCCCTCCGAATTGACGCCGACCGCGATGGATTTTTATCAAATCGCCGCAAATATGTGTTACGGGCGTGCGATGTATCACATGGCGCGCCTTTACCAGAGCGGTGTGAACGACCCCACGATCTCTGAAAAACCGATCCCGAAAGACCACGATAAGGCATTGAAGTGGATGAAAATGGCCGCTCATTATGGATCGGTGACCGCCGTTGAATGGTTGTACGACGAGGACAAGAGCGATCCAAATCCGAAGGCATCTCTCGAGCCGGAGGTCCATTTCCCGGTGACAGCGTGCAAGCATCTGGAGGAGCTAAAATGAAGATATTCAGTCGAATGTTTTCATTCACTCTTGTGTTGGCAATCGCACTCGCGTCTCCCTACCAAGTGTCGGCCCGTGCAAAGCCGGAGATAGAATCACGTAATCTTGCCCACATGGAAATGTTCATGAGAGCACAGTACAAGGATCTAGACCGCGAAATGAACCAGACTCAGGATGAGTTCAAAAAAGGATTATGGGATGATCTCGATCTTATAACGATGATGAGTTATCCGTTTGATTCATCTGATGCGGACTTCGAAGAAAAATATAATGACTGGCTCAAGGAATATCCGAACTCATATGCAGGACATCAGGCGCGAGCTTATTACTATACCGACAAGGTTTTCGATGATCTTAAGAAACGCAAACTAGATCAGTTATCTCAACAGGAATTATCCGAAGTAAGGCATTATGCCGATCTCGCCATTGCTGACGACAAGGCAGCCCTGAAGCTGGATACAAAACCCTTCGCAACCTACACCAACCTTTTGTATTTGTATGGTCTTATGGGTGAGTGGACTAAAGGCCGGCAGATGCTCGACGAGGCCAACAAAATCGCACCTAGAAACACTGCGGCGCGCTACCAGTATATGCTGGCGCTTGCGAAGCGAGACCGTCCACTTAAGGAATTTGAATCATTTATCGACGAAACGAGAAAGGCCGGCCTCGATAAAAAATATTTGCGTGATTACGATAATGCTCTGAATTGGCGTTATCTTGAAGAGGGCCACTACGAGCAGCTCGATGCCACAATGAATCAGGTGCAGAAAGATTATGAAGTCGGAAAAATCAATGATCTTGAATTGAGTGATTATTTTACTGTTTTCACAAGAACGGACTCAAAGCTGGAAACGCTTTATAACGCCTGGGTTGAGGCGTATCCAAAGTCTTACGCGGCACGACAAGTGCGGGGTTTATATTATAGAGAACTTGCCGAGGACGTGCGTGGTGGTAAATATCTCAGTCAAACGTCGCAACAGGAATTGTCAGGAGCTAATAATTACCTCAAACTGGCATTTGATGACGACATGGCGGCGTTGGCGTTAACCGCAAAACCGATAATCTCGATTACTCAGATAATGGCTATAGAGCAGCTAGGGGGCAGACATGACGGCCTCGATGAAATGCTGAAACTTGCGATCAAGACTGATCCGAAGAATGTTAGCGCACGCCACGTTTACATGAACAGCCTACAGGGCAGATGGGGCGGAAGCCTGGAGGAAATGGAAAGATATCTGGAGGCAGTAAAAGCGTCGGGAATGCCGGAAGATCATCTCAAAAGCATGGAGGACATGATCATAGGCGAAAAGCTTTGGGTCGCGGAACGCAAGGTAGATGATTATTCCGCGATGGGAAAACTGGAAACAGGATTTTAAGTAAACCGTCTATGAAGCCAATCAACCTATATGTCCGAGAATTAATTTATGCCAGTTGTATAGGTCTCTGCTTAACCATCTCAGCCAGGGCCGGGGAAAATCGGGATGCAGAGACAGATTACACGCTTGGCATGAAATACTACATTGGGACCGATGAGATTGATCAAGATGTGAAACAGGCTGTTGAATGGTTCCGCAAAGCCGCAGAGCTTGGGCTAGCGAAGGGCCAGTATCGACTGGGTCAAGCTTATGATAGCGGCCAAGGTGTGCGGCAGGATTACCCCACGGCGATGCGGTGGTATCTGCTGGCTGCGGTGCAAGATGACCGCGATGCGGAGTCAGCATTGGGAGATATTTACGCTGCTGGGCACGGCGTCAAGATTAACAACGATCAGGCGGCGAAATGGTACTACAAGGCCGCAGAGCAGGGCGTTGCTCATGCGCAGTCAGAATTGGGCAAGCTCTATTTTTCAGGCACAGGGGTTAAACAGGACTTTGTCGAGGCTTATTTTTGGCTCGGTGTCGCGTCGAAAGAGATAGACGATGCCGTTGATAAACGCGACGAAGCGGGAGAACGATTGACGCCCGCTCAATTAAGCGGAGTTCGGCACCGCATTGAAACGTGGCGACCGGAAATTGCGCAAGAAGTCGAAAGAAGCGGAAAACTGTAAGAATTTTTGAGAGACAGAGTTAGTGATCACCAGGCACTCTCGGCGTGTGGGCCCTTGAAGGCTTTTGTTTGCACTAGCCCTATATCGCTGTCGGACGTCGTCTTGTACTTGAGATAATAAACCCAATATTCATCTAGAACTTCTGAATCAGGATCCAGCCGTAAAGGAACATCTCCCTGTTCTGTATGCAATACGACTTTGTAAGCCGGCTTCGTTGGATATGAATGATGATACCGGGATGGCTTTGTATCCATTTTGCGAAGATCAAAGACCAAGGCGTGGCCGTAATTTACAGGGGCACCATTCACGCCAACCGAAACAACATAACGATTTATAGCCGATACAGCTTCTGCTTGAGAAATAGATACGATCACAGTTCGACAATATAAAATACCGATCATAATTGCACAAAATATCGTCAGAGCGACAAAGCAATTCAACTTGAGGGCGTGTCTTACTCCTGGCTCCGAAGAAGTTTTTATTTTGAACAAGGCTAAGACAATAAAGCTCCCGAACATGACAGATAAAGCCGTCAAAATGAGAAGCTTATATTGATACAAGTGATCTAATAGGTGCGCAGGGCTCATTTACTGTTCCAGTGTGACAAAAGAAATTACGACAATCAAACATTATTCGAATGAATTATTGCACCGTCTGGGGCTAAAATCATGTCCTGATTTGCATTTGTGAAGAGGGCAGGGGACCGATGAAGCCGCCATGTTTTGACGTATCAAAGAACGGAAAAAAAATCGTCCGTGCCGGCGTGCGTGGCGGGGTTGTCTCTTTAATACTTACGTGGGTTGGGAACGTATCCGAGGCGTCTAAACCTTCTGCTTCAAAAAAAGGTCCTGTAGCCGGTTTAACTTTACGGGTTGGAGGAATAGACCAAAAGCCGGACGGCGATAAAAGAGTTGAATGGCTTGATAATCCTAGGCTCTGCGTCGGTGATGAAATTCACATCCGCATTACCGATGAGGAGCCCGACAAACCGCTGCGATCTGAACGGAAGACCCCTCACACGATAAGCAAAGAAGGCGTTCAGCTCGCTGAATGCTCTTTTTGTCTACGAATGCAGCGATCAGATCCTACATTCCGTCCTGCTATACGAACGCCCGATCATTTCATCTGTACGCGCTGTCTTATCCTAGCCGAGCGAATGCTAGACGAAGATTCCGATCAGCTATTTCACTTACACCGGACGACAGGAAAAAAATGTCTCCTGTGTTCCAGCTATAAGACCAAAGAGAGTGTTTCAGCTTGGAAGGCGCATGTATGCAGGGCTTGCATTGATAAAACAATGAAGCACGTAATCCCTAACTAATGCAGTCTGATGTGATAATGTTTTTTACGGCATTTTTATTCTCAATCGTCTCATTACACGTCAGAGCAAGGTGTTAAAGGCTTATCTCCGTGTAATTCCCTCAAAACAAATACGGCAAATATTCCATAAATTATCAAGGGATATTTAATGATGATGTATCAAATTTTCATTATGGGGTGAACTTACGCGGGGACCTGATGAGGGATCGTAAAAATAACAACACATTTTTCATTCTATTCGTCGTCCTTCTGGGCGTCGGAGGTGCAGGATTCTTTCGCGCCTCGGCTAATCCGATGGCACTAAAGTTTTTTGCTGCGCTTGGAGATGCTGATGCGCAAAGACACCTTGGAGAAATAAATCTTTACGGCAATCCTAAGGATTATGCGGAAGCTCTGAGGTTGTTTCAACTCGCTGCAAAAAAAGGAGATCTTTGGGCCGAGAGCCGACTGGGAACAATGTATGCAGAAGGCTGGGGTGTGCAACAGGATTTTGAACAGGCCAAAAAATTATGGACCGACGGCGCTTCAAAAGGATTTGCGGGAGCTGAGTATAACCTCGGGGTTCTTTATCAAAATGGCGATGGCGTAGAGCAAGACTCTAAACAAGCCAAATTTTGGTACCAGAAGGCTGCAGCACAAGGGCACCCGTTGGCGCAAAAGGAACTTTCGCAACTTGCCCAGGTAGATTCCAATCCAGACCCTGACATCGGAAAGATGTCTACTGCGCCGCGGAAAAATATCAATATCAATATTCAGATCGATCCTGAAGTTAGTAGGGCAAATCACGAATATGATCGGATGGTTGCCAGTCTTTCGCCTGCCGAACAGCAAGAGCTGAAAGCTTTGGACGGCGAATTGGTCAAGGCGATCGAGCCGAAAATCGAAATTAAGAGTCAGGAAGCGGAATTCTCTGCTTGTGCAAAATCAGACCCTACGTTTGAAGCCAGGTACAAGCAGATGATGCAGACGTTCAGACTTCGCAAGATGGATGATCTGACCTCTTTACACAGCTCCTTCATGGAGCGCATCAGCAAAATCGATTACATCGATAAAGAAGCCTTGGGCAAGCACTTGTCATTTCAGGAAACCCTCTCAACCGAAATGGCAGGCGGACTGGCAATGGCTGCTGCTCAAATGGATAAGGACGGAAAACTATGCGCGAAACTCAAACATGATTTGGAGACCGAATATGCCACACCGTATGTGGTTGCGGATCCGAGAGCAATGTTCGACAGCCAGCCGATGCGTGACGAAATAAGCGGTCGGATCAAGGAATGCTCATTTGGACTTCGTGAGGATACCAAAGATGGTCATGTCATCAGCACGACAATCCACTTTGAAGGACCAGAAGTATCCTTCAGCGCAAAAGTAGCTAATCCTGACATGAGCTTTGTGCCGGTTAGTGATCTATGGATCAACTTTGGGGATTTCGATACGAGGAGAGAGGCAAATTTTGGCCAAAGAAACCAGGCCATGCTTATGGGAACAATGCCTCCCACAACTATCATTCCGATCCTTAGCGCCGTTCGTGACGGTAATGTTGTATATTCTGTCTCGACAGCAGCAGCCGGGAAACCTTACCTCTTTGCTCCGGCGGCGGCACAGCCGCAACTGGCAAATACTGTCGCTAGCTGCGTCGCTACCCTTCAGCCGGATTATCTTGAGCCTCTTCGGAAGGCGGGGTTAAGTCCGATGCCTGACCCGCGCGATGTCGAGGCGATGTCCGCTCCTCCAAAAGACTTCATTTATAATGTTTCTGCCCTAAATCAGGGCGAAAATCCCGTAGGCTGCGTGTGGCAGACCACGGCGCATACAGAATCAGACGGCGCTCAAGCCGCCGCAGTGGTTATCGTCTACGGTGCTGCTGGCCCAATGACAAATATGACAGAGTTCTGGCTTATGGGCGCCGATCCCGCGACAGGGGGGCGTTTAATATTTAACGACTTTCAAGTGACCGCCAAGACTTCTGATGGAAAAGTGATTGAGCCCGCCAAGATAAAGAGGGCGAAAATCACAATGGGACAGCTTGCAAAAATTGCCCTGACGTCGGCCGATGCTGGTGGAATTGTTAATGCGATAGCTGAAAATGGCATGGAAGTTTCCGGCCGCACCCAAGAAAACAAGACTTTCAACTATACACTGCCGGCGCCTGAGCCAGAGTCACTTAAGGCCTATAACGGATGCCTTGACCGGCTTCAGAAATACATAAGCGAACACAAGAACGCTCCTCAGGCAAAATCCGTAGCCCCGGCTCCCGACATTGCCCCAAACGCCGGACCCGATGAAAAATATCTCGCCTACGTCGATCAGGCGATGGCTGATCCATCTACCGCTAACTGGATTATGATCCGTGAATTATATCCAGACACCTCCTTCTACAAAAAAATCGGCGGCACTTATCTTAGTCATGCCAGCCAGGAATTCATGGCTAAAATGGGAGACAATCCTACGCCCGAGCAGATTGCTGCGTATAAAACATTCATGAGAGACCATTTCGCCAGCATCGGCGCCCACTCCAGAGCGATAGGTTTATACGATAAAACGAAGGCGGGTTACATCAACGTGGAGCAGGAAAAACAAATCTATCACAGTCTCTTTACAAGTATCTTGAGTTCAGGCGACAGCCTGAGTCCCGCAACCGCTATGAAAGCCATTAGCGTTGAAGAAGTTTCATACGTTCTTAGCCACAGCCCTGGGGGACCGCCGGCACAACCGACTTTCAAACAGGATAATGGCAATTACTATGCAATAGCGGAGATCAGGAATCCTAAAACAGGTGACATGATGAAGACTTATTTTTTAGTCGACGGCCGGGCGCTCAAAGGGCCCTAGAATGGAGGCGCCTATGGAGAATAAATCAACATGCCATCAAATATGTTTACTAATTTTTGTGGGCATGCTTACAGCATTTTGGAATTCGTCATCATTTGCAGGTGAGGGGCCTGACTTCATAGGAGATAAAGATCAGGCGGTAATTACAAATATGAAATTCGCTCGCGATCATATCACTGGCGCACATCTTTTAGATGGATCCAATGTCCGTCCCGAGACAGCAGAAGAATTAAAAAATCCCGTTATCCCGATTGAAGAAGGCAAACGGGTTGTTAACCGCGGTATTTTGACAGCATTAGCAAAGTACTGTGGTTTAGACGGACAAAATGACAGCTATCTCCCATTCATGAGCCACGAGCGCCAAAGCAAGCTGTGGTCTGACAAGCAACTCGCCTATATAGGCTTGTTGCACGGAATAACACAGGCAGAGTTTTATGATCTTTTTAAAAAGAAAGGAAACTGTTCCGATTTGCAAAAGCAACGAGTCCAAACTTTTCTCGATAATATTGATAAATAAGAAGTTGCAGCTGATACCTGAGAAAACTCAACTTCTGGATTTCGACGGGATGACGTTTTTTACGACAAATGGGGGCTGGACATGAAATTGATCAGATTGACGATACTAATTGCGGCGCTGCTCTTACCGGCGATCATCTCCCCAGTTGAAGCATCCCCTCTTGTGCCTAAAGTCGGCGATATCTACGAAATTACCCGAACCAAGGATTCTGCCCAGAAGGGCACCGGATCCAACAGCAGCTCACACGATAAGGATACCATCATCGAGCGCGTAGTGGGACTACGCCCGGACGGCCTGGAACTGGAATACGACCTGCCGGAAACAACTAAGGCAGCCGAGAGAGCCAGCCAGTGGCAATTTCCCGCTAGGATTTTTAAACCAACTAATGGACCGGCGGAGTTGCTCAACCGTCCTGAGCTCGAGGCAAGGGTGGCCGCGTGGCTCAAATCTGCCGGGGTTTCACGTGCCCTCTGCGGACATTGGTATTTTACATGGAATGCGTTTCAAGTCGAATGCGATCCTCAATCAGTAATAAAAACGGTCAAATCATTCGAGCTGGGACCCGGTAATCTACATGAAGGGGATTCCTATCAAGACCCCGACGCAAGCAGGCCAGGAAAATTATCTAAAAAGGATTCCAAGCCGGACAAGGTGATTTTCTCCACCGAGATGCCAGTTGATCCCGACGCCGTTCGTCGCGCTCGGGCGGAATCTGACGTTGTTGTAGGGGAAATAATGCGTGAGCCGGTCACTCTTGAGGCTGCGCTCAGTAAACACGCCAAGGAAACTGTTTCAGGTACGATCTCCATCGACGTCGAAACAGGTTCTACTGGCAATGTGCGTCGACGGACAAAGGTATCAAAGGTGAACATTCAAGGTCCGGGCACCCAGTCAGAGACAGACGCAACGACAGAAACTTTGGAACGCCGACTAATTTCACCAAGGCAATAACAATCACCCTGTAATTGTAAGTCGAAAATATGTCAGATAATTCCGGGATTCAGAAAGGCGCAAAACCGAAAAAGCAATTTTCCAAGATACTTATTTTAAGTCTTTCATTTCTAATGCTGGTATTAGCCAGTCTTGGCCTGGTTAATCGATATTCTTCCAAGCCGCTGCCTTTTCCACTGCTAAAGGTTTTAGCACATCTTGGAGTTGCGGACGCCCAGAGGGCGATAGGCGAAATGTACCTGTATGGATTTGGGGTCGATAAGGCTTTTAATGTCTACCCGATAAACAGCGTGAGCATAAACTATCCGGAAGCCTTCAAATGGTTTCAGTTAGCAACAAGGAATGGAAACCTCCGCGGCGAGAGCAGGCTCGCGCTAATGTATGCTGGTGGCAAAGGTATCCCGGCAAACGTGGCCGAAGCGGTACGCCTTTGGCATGACGGTGCTGATAAGGGCTATTCCCTGGCGCAATACAATCTCGGCGTCATGTACGCGAAGGGCGAGGGCGTTCCTCAAGATTATAACGAGGCAAGGAAATGGTATACGAAGGCTGCTGAACAGAATCAGCCCCTTGCCGAAATGCAGCTTGGCCAGATTTATGATAATGGCTGGGGTACGAAGCGGGATTACAGCGAGGCCATGAAATGGTATCGCAAGGCCGCTCAACAGGGTGTGCCGGGTGCCCAATATCTTCTGGGGTATATGTACGACCATGCTAACGGCGTGGAACAGGATAACGCCCAAGCAAGAGATTGGTATCAGAAAGCCGCACAAAATGGCGAGGAAGCCGCCCAGTTCAATCTTGGCATTCTTTACGAGACCGGAAGAGGCGGTGCCAAGGACTATGAAGAGGCCGCTAAATTATATAGTGCGGCCGCCGCGCAAGGCGTGGCCGACGCACAATTCAACCTTGGCGTATTTTATCAACTGGGCCGCGGCGTCAAGAAGGATTACGCTGTGGCCATGGACTGGTTTCAAAGAGCGGCAGCTCAGGGGCTCTGGCAGGCCAAATACAACATCGGCATGTTGTATTACACCGGTAGTGGCGTAAAAACCGATTACCAAGAGGCTGCAAAGTGGTTCCGCGAAGCGGCTGGCGACGAATGGGCATCTGATGCGCAATACGCCCTTGGGTTGCTTTATATTAAAGGGCGCGGTGTTCCCCAAGATTACACGGCTGCTGCGCACTTCCTCCAACAGGCCGTCGATCATGGTGACAAACAGGCACAAAAATTACTGCCTGAAGTTAATGAAATCATCAAAATAACCCCTAAAGATGACGCTGAAGCAGAGGTGGGCGGCCTTGATAAGGCAATCGAACATGGCAAAGCCGGTGAATATAAACTGATCGTCTATGAGAATTTGGTATTCAACAAAATAAACGACCACATGTCTGCCGGCGGACTCAATCATTCTGCGTTCGACGTTGACTGCGATTATTTCAATTTTATTGAGAACCAAAAGAAAATCACCCGAATATGGAGCGATCCTGACACATTTCCCGAGACACTGTTAAAGCAGGAAGCGACATACAATTTGACTCTGGCGCTCCTGCCCGATTTTCCCTATCCACATTTGTGCCATGTAAAAGATTCCCCGGAAGCGACTCGGGCCGTGGAAAAAATCCTTTCACGTCTCGGCATATCCCGCGGCGAATATGATGCGAGACGGCTAGCCGTCGAGAATTCATCGATTTTTACGGCATCCTTTTTCGGCCACATTGATGCAATTAGAAAACACATTGCTGATCTAAATCAGGTCGACGAATTTCATCTTACTGCTCTTAAATACGCTTATATGGGCCAGCAGTTGGATGCCTTCAGGTTCCTTCTCGATCATGGTGCCAATACCGGTAGCAACGCATCGTTGTTGCATTCGAAACCTGCTCTGGTCGGTTTCCAGGACAATGAAAACCTGTCGACCTGGCTTCTGCTTCCGATCCACTACCCGAGCAGCCGCCCATTTTTTGATCTTCTTCTGCAGTCCAAGCCTAAGCTGGATAAGCAAGGTATGAGTTTTGTTGTCAGGTATGCCGAACCGGATCTTCTTGTTAAGCTTTTGGACTTAGGAGCCCCACTGCCTCGAATGCTGGACACAGACTTTCGCAGACCCCAAGCATTTGAAATCATAAAAACGCTTGTGAGTAGGGGGGCGTCAATTGCAAAGGAAGAAAATCCGAGCGACTTTATTGGCGGTCCTACTCAGTCTTTAGCCTGTGCAGCAATCATGGCCGGGCGTAACGAGATTCTAAAGTATCTGCTTGAACATGGGGCATCGCCAAATGGCTCGGCAAACCACATTCCCTTGTTTTGTGCGACGGAGGGCATCGACCTCATCCAAAAGGGTCGAAACTATGAGATGGGTCCCCCCGTTCCTATAAGTTTAGATACGTTGGCCATTCTTCTAGATGCCGGCGCCGACCCAACACTTAAGGACAGGAAGGGACATCATCTCCTTGAAAGCCTCTTGAACCCGAATGAACGGGCAAAAGTAGAGAAATTCCTGGCGGATCGGCATATAGATCTAATGGCGTTGGCTGCGGAGAAGGAAAAGAAAATAGCCGCCACAATTCGCTCGATGCCGATCGAAGACAAAGCGCGACAATGCACGTTGTTTAAATATTCCTCATATTGGTATCTAGACTACGTCATTCCGGAACAATATCCGGAGGATCCCAAAAGGTTCTTCTCACGCAATTTTGACGAAGCGATCAGGCTCTGCCGTGAGGCAAAAGAAGCAGGAAATGCCGACGCTATAAAGTATCTTCCAACACTCCTCCAAAGAAAGGCCGAAATTATTATAGATACGCGCGATACAGCACACTATCCTGAAGCAATATCTTTATATCGCGAAGCAGCTGAAACGGGATATCGCCCTGCAATTAGAGGACTTGCGGGATGCTATATGAGTGATCGATGCGGAATGAAAGAGGATTTTAAAGAAGCATATTTCTGGCAATTTTTGGATAATGAAAACCAAACCTATTATTTCGCCGCGACTAAACTGACGCCGGCTGACATAGATGTGGAGCAGAAACGGGTGGCCGTATGGAAAAACTCGCACCCGAAAGTTCACGACTGAATGTGCCCAATGTGATAATATCTTTTATGAATATATGAAAGATTCCGTAGCCGAACGTTTTCGACTAGCAGTTTATTTACTCATCGCCTGCGGTGTCATTTGGCTTGGTAAAGTTATCTTTCACACATTTGTATCACCGGCAACGCCTCGCACGATCGGGGAAAAAACTGAGCAATGCGATTTTGCTCTTCAATACACTGCCTTTGAGGCATTTAGTCTGTACATCAATAGGGAAGGGGCGTACACGTCGAAGGATTTTAAAGAAGCGTTCGGATGGTGCGAACAAGCTGCCAACGCAGGAAGTCCCTTGGCGCAGGCTACATTGGCGGAGCTCTACGATATGAGTTCGCAGACCGGCGGAGTACCAAAGGACGATGCAGAAGCATATTTTTGGCTGTCATTGGCGCAAAAATCCAATCCTGCAGTGATCCCAAAAGTAACTAATTTGACTATAGGATATCTTCGAAAGCAGCTTACAAAGGATCAGATCGCAATTGTTGACCGTCGAGTACAAAATTGGAAGCCAGTCAGAAACGCGATGTGATAATAACTATTACGACTATAGATGGAAACCAAAAATCAAAAGCAGACTAAAGAGCCTTTGCCTTTATCGACGCAGATTGTACTCGGTCTGGTACTTGGCGGATTAGCTTTCTTTACGTACCAGATGCTCCGTCTACGGCCTGTTCAGGTTCGAAGCGATGATCCTCCATGTCTCTACTGGGTCGGCAAGGTTGGAGCCAACTGCAAACAAACTAGAACCGGTCAATGTCAGCACTGGCAGGATGAGCTTAATAAATGCCTAGAGAGCGTGAAAATCCGCGAAGAGAAACGTAACGACACTCGTTGATAGGCATTGCTAACGGGGCAAACATAGCTTGGAATGCCGATGGATAATGTATCTTCTGAATACTTCATCCGAATACCTCACTCATTTTACGATATGAATTAATTCCTATTCGTGCTATAATCCGCATTGGTGATTTACATGGACCGGAATGGGCTGAATGCCATCCGGGCCGGAGGAATTTTTTTGCATCCGCACGAAAGGGCGGTGACGGAAATTTGAGCAAACGAACTGATATAAAACGCTGCTGCGGCGACCGGAACGGGAAAAACGCACATCGTGGCCCGGCGCCAATTAACTGCTTGAATTTTCAGGAGCGAGAGGCAGCGGATTTTTTAAATTTCGACGAACGAACTGAACAGAATTTTTTGCGCCAGCGGAAAATGCACATTCTCAATTTTGTCATTCTGAGGCCGGAGGCCGAAGAATCTCTCTCTCAAAAAAAGGAAACTCCTCGCTTCGCTGAAGGTAACGCTGTTATCCGCACATCACGCTATCTTGGGAACCAGGCCGCGGATGAAATTGGGCAGGCCCAGAGACGCCTCGATAATTTCGGCCCGGTTGCTGTAGATCGCCGGATTGTGCTCGATCCCGCCGGGGTCTTCCGGCCCGTGGTCGATGTCGATGATCCTGCCGCGGCTAGCGCCGAGCGCAAAGATCTGCGGCAGCAGGTCGCCCTTCATCTTCAGCACCGTCACATTCTCGCGCATCTTCTGGATCATGGTGTCGAGGCCGTGCGCGGGGGCGACGGATGTGGGCTCGTTCTTCGCGCGTTCATTGAAAATCTGCGCCAGCTGGCGGTCGGAAATGCCCAGATCGGCGAACACGGTCGCTTTGGCGTCGTATTTTGCGGCCAGATAATTGCTGAACATGGTGCCCATCGAGAACCCGCCGATCTCCATGTCCTTGACCGCGGGGTTATTCATCGTCTCAAAATAGGCGTTCTCGGCGTTTTTGTGCTCGGCCGAATAGCCGTTCATGTGGCCCTGCGCTATCGTCCAGACATGCTTGAGGAACCGGAAGCGGCCGCCGCCCTGATCCGAAAACGGCCGGTCCA
Organism: Patescibacteria group bacterium; assembly: GCA_035494535.1. Taxonomy (GTDB): domain Bacteria; phylum Pseudomonadota; class Alphaproteobacteria; order Micavibrionales; family Micavibrionaceae; genus JACQIJ01. The sequence continues at coordinate 20,850 of DATJGZ010000082.1, forward strand.
TGCCCTTGTAGAGAAGAACGGCGTGACCGTCGTCGCGGTTGATAAACGATGCGGCGACGAAGCCGGTATCCTTGTCCTCATAGCGCTTCAACAGCTCGAATTTGTGAGCGCTGCCATCCTCATAGGCGACGCTCATGCTGGTTTGCCCCTTGTCGAAATAGCTGTAATAAAGGTCCGTGGCGTAAAGGGGGCTGAGGCGGCGCACGTTTTTGTCGGCAGCGGAGGCTGGGAAGGCGTTGGCAGAGGCACTCGGCGTTACAGTTGACATAAGCAAAAAATATAGAAAATCGATTAATGCAAAGTTAATAAAGTAGAGAAAGCTGTAACTATTGGAACAGGAAGGACAAAATCGGGAAAACACGGTGGAGCCCAGGCCGCTTCTGGTCTATGACGGCGATTGCGGATTCTGCAAGTACTGGGTCAATTACTGGGACCGGATGACGCAAGGTCGCGTGGCTTACGAGCCTTTTCAGACGGCTGCCGCCCGCTATCCGGCCATCCCCGAAAATGCCTTCAAAAAAGCGGTGCAGTACATCACGCCCGACGGCCATTACGCCAGCGCCGCCGAGGCCAGTTTTCTCGTGCTCAGTCACGCGCCGGGGAAGGGCCACTGGCTGGCGCTCTACCGCCGCTTTCCGCTTTATGCGTGGTTTTCCGAACGCGTCTATGAATTCGTCTCGCGCCGTCGCGGCCTGTTCTATGCCATCAGCAAGTTCCTGTGGGGGCCGGACCTGCGCCCGCCCCGGCATGAGATGATGTCGTGGCTGTTCCTGCGGCTGTTCGGCCTGATCGCGCTCTCGGCTTTTATGTCGTTCGGCGTGCAGGCGATGGGGCTGATCGGCAGCGGCGGCATTACGCCGCTGCACGATTTTGTCTCGGCGGTGACCGAGCAGATCGGCGGCGCGCGCTGGCTGCTGGCGCCGATGGTGTTCTGGTGGAACGACAGCGACGCGGCGATTCAGGCCGTGTGCTGGGCCGGCGCGGCGTTCTCGGTGCTGTTGACGCTGGGCGCGCTGCCGCGCCTGAGCCTGTTTATGATCTACGCGCTCTATCTCTCGCTGGTCTATGGCGGCCAGACTTTCATGACCTATCAATGGGACATCTTCATCGTCGAGACCGCGTTCGCGGCGCTGCTGCTGGCGTTCGTCACGACGCCGGGATTGTGGATTTTGCGCTGGCTGCTCTTCCGTTTCATGTTCCTGTCAGGCTGCGTGAAGCTTCTGAGCATGGATCCGAACTGGTGGAATTTGCACGCGCTCGAATATCACTTCCTGACCCAGCCGCTGCCAACGCCGCTGGCGTGGTACGCGGCGCAGATGCCGCCGGGCGCGCTGCATGTCCTGTGCGGGGTCGTGTTCGTCGTGGAAATGCTGTTGCCCTTCCTGATCTTCGCGCCGCGGCGGCTGCGGTTCGCGGCGGCCGTCGGCTTCATGGGGCTCGAGATTGCCATTTTCCTGACCGGCAACTACAACTGGTTCAACCTGCAAACGATGCTGCTGTGCCTGCCGCTGCTGGACGATCAGGCGCTGGAATCCCTAATGCCGCGCAAATTTTTTGCCTTTGTCTCCGCGCATGCGCCCGTGCGGCAGCCGAACATATATACGCGGCGCATCGTGCTCGGCATTTCGGTGCTGATCATATTTTGCTCGCTGGTGCAGACGAGCATGCGCTTCGGCGAGCGTCCGCCGGGTGCGTTCATGGCGATCAACCACATGGTCGGGCCGTTGCAAATCGCGAATACCTACGGGCTGTTTGCCGTGATGACGACGGCGCGCAACGAGATCGTGGTCGAGGGATCGGATGACGGGCAGAACTGGAAGGAATATGAATTCAAGTACAAACCGGGCGACCTGACGCGCCGGCCGCCCTGGAACATTCCCCACCAGCCGCGGCTTGATTGGCAGATGTGGTTCGCGGCGCTCGAGGATCCGCGCGATCTGCCATGGTTCCGCCAGTTTCTGCGGCGGCTGCTCAAAAACGCGCCCGCCGTTACCGCGCTGCTGGCGAAGAATCCATTTCCCGATCATCCGCCGCGTTTCGTGCGGGCGCAATTCTACGACTACACTTTCGCGACGCCGGCCGAGCACGCCAAGGGAATCTGGTGGGACCGGCAGTACCTGAAGGTGTGGTTCCCGATTGCGCAGTTGCGGCATGACTGATTTGCCTTTTTCGGAACCGGCCCCAACGTCTGGCGGTTGGCTGGGCGGAAAGGGAGGTTCTTATGAAAGGCATGTTATTGTGGCTTGTGGGCGTTCCGCTACCGGTTGTTATTCTCCTCTATCTCTTCCACGTCATACATTAAAGGAGAGATGATGGCGCGCGGCGGCAAGGCCGCCTTCGACGGCGGCGAGGAAATCGGCGGAGTCAGGAAACATACCGGCAGCACGCTAGGCGGCAAGACCCGGTCCAAGCGACCGGGACCCCGATCGGGCGGGAAATCGAGGCGCTAAAGCCTCTTTCTTGTATTTCCTCCGGTTTTTCCCTATAAACTCTTCCTCTGGGCGCGCGTAGCTCAGCGGCAGAGCACACCCTTCACACGGGTGGGGTCACAGGTTCAATCCCTGTCGCGCGCACCAGCCTTCGCTAAAGCTTCGGCATGGCGAGTATTCCCGGTTTCACCTTTTGGATCAGACCGTCACGCCGTAGCCTTGGCGAAGGCGGATCCCTGTCGCGCGCACCATCATTTCCTGCAATTGATTAAAAACCGTAATTCAGGGTACAATTAAAGGATAATCATTCGGTAGGCGGGTTTAATGGGCGGGAAAAATAACAGGAACATCGAGGACGAGGACGAATACGACAACGTCGAGCAAACCAAGAAGATCGACGATTTCATCAAGAGTCACTCGCACACCGATCAGCCGCTCAAAGAGCAGATCATGGTCGTCATCGTTTTCATGCTCGTCGTTTATCTCGTCGTTAATTATTTCGAGGGCAAGGCCGCTAGCTATCATTACGATTCGGCGCTCGGCCACGGCAGCGGCATAGCCACGCAGGTTCAGAGCGCGCCCCGCGACGGGACGGAAAAGGTTAAGTGGTAACGCCGCTCGTGCACGCCCCTTGCTATAGCCTGACCGATCATGCACAATTAACGTGCTTGTTTGACTGATAAAAACGGCATTCGTCATGGACCTTTCGGTCGTCGTTCCCTGTTACAACGAGGAGGAGAGCCTGGTGGAAATGCACCGCCGGGTGAAAGCCGCCTGCGACGCCGTCAACGTCACCTATGAGATCATTTTGGTCAATGACGGCTCCAAGGACAAAACCCTTCCCCTGATGCGCGAACTCGTCGCCAAGGACAGGAATGTCGTCGCCGTCGACCTGTCGCGCAACCACGGCCACCAGCTCGCTTTGACAGCCGGTATGGCGCAGGCGAGGGGGGATTACATCTTCATTCTCGACGCCGATCTTCAGGACCCGCCGGAATTGCTCGGGCCCATGCTCGAGCGCGCACGGGCGGGGGTGGACGTCGTGTACGGCCAGCGTTCGGACCGCGCGGGCGAAACGCCCTTTAAGATCGTAACAGCCAGCCTGTTTTATCGCATGCTGTCATGGCTTTCGGACATACCGATCCCGCGTGACGTGGGCGACTTCCGTCTCATCTCGCGCCGGGTGCTGGAGCGTTTTCTGTCCATGCCCGAGCAGCATCGCTTCATCCGCGGTATGATTGCCTGGATTGGCTACAGGCAAGAGGCCTTCCCCTACAAGCGTGATCCGCGCTATGCCGGCGTCACCAAATATCCGTTCCACAAGCTGATCCAGTTCGCATTCGATGCGATCACCAGCTTTTCGATCAAACCGCTGCGCGTCAGCCTGTTGTTCGCGCTGGTTGGTGCGACGCTCGCGGGGCTGTTCGGCCTTTACGCGATTGTGACGTATCTGTTCCTTCCCCATCACTATGCCGGATGGGCTTCGCTGGCTTGTCTCGTCAGTTTCTTCGGTTCGCTGCAGCTGATTTGCATCGGTTTGATCGGCGAATACATCGGCCGCACCTACATTCAGGTCAAGAACCGGCCGCTATTCCTCGTCAGGACCATTTATCGCGACGGCAATCCGGGTACGGCCTGATGGAGCCGCAAACCTACCGCCGCATGGCGGAAATCCAGGAGAAGCACTGGTGGTACGAAGGACGCCGAAAAATCCTGGCATCCATGATAAGTGGCCTCGGCCTGCCCGCGCGGGCCGATATCCTCGAAGTTGGCTGCGGCCCCGGTGCGAATTTGAACATGCTCAAACCCTTCGGCATGGTCACGGGCGTAGAGCCGGATGATTTTGCCATTATTCATGCCCGGAACGTCTCGGGCTGCCGGGTGGAGAAGGGGATACTGCCGGATGGGCTGATGGTCCGGGGGCCTTTTGACCTGATCGGCGCTTTCGACGTTATCGAACATGTCGATGAAGACCTCGAAAGCCTCAAGACCATCAAGGACCTTCTGCGCACGGGCGGCCATGCTGTATTTACGGTGCCGGCATATCCGTTCCTATGGTCGCAGCACGACGTGGTGAATCACCACAAGCGGCGCTATGTCCTGCCGCAATTTCGCGAACTGCTTGCGAGTGCAGGCTTCGACGTTACATTTATATCGTACTACAACACGCTGTTATTCCCGCTCATTGTCGCGGTGCGAATGTTAAAGAAGATTCTCAAGATGAAAGATGTGCCGGACGAGACCATGCCGCGACTGCCATTCGTCAATGTGGCGCTGGCCGAGGTCTTCGCTTTCGAGCGCCATATCCTGAAATACAAGCCAATGCCCTTCGGCGTGTCGATTATCGCCGTCTGCCGGAAGCCGTGATATGACCGATCTCAAATCCATTCCGATGCCCGAAATTGTCAGGCGGCTGATCACGTTTATCGGCGTGGGCGCCATCAATACTGCTATTGGTCTCACCATCATTCTCGGACTGTCGGAGGGGTTGCACGTCCAGTATCTGCTGGCCAACGCCATCGGCTACGGACTTGGGCTGGTTCTCAGCTTCACGATGCACCGGAATATTACCTTTCGGGATGTTTCCCATATCGGCCGGGTCGGCGCGCAATTCGGCAAATTCACCACGATCTTCGCGATCTCCTACGGCATACAGTTCGGCGCACTGTTCGTCATGGTGCATATATTTCAGTGGCCCAACTGGTTTTCCCAGATCGTTGCCTGCGGTTTGTACGTTGTGATAAGTTTTACGGGAAGCAGGTTCATCACCTTCCGCGCGTCCGGACCGGGGGAATCCCAATGAAAAAGATCGTTATCACAGGCGGCGCCGGTTTCATCGGCTCACATATCGTCGAGCGTTTTGTCGCGCTGTATCCCGCCGCGGAAATCGTCGTGCTGGACAAGATGACCTACGCTGCCGATGTACGCAACATTCTGCCGCTCATGACCGAGGGGCGCATACAACTGATTGTCGGCGACATTGTCGATCCGGGCACTTGCGAGCGTGCGGTAAAAGGGGCAGATCTTGTCATTCATGCGGCCGCCGAGAGCCATGTCGATAATTCATTCGGCAATTCCTACGAGTTTACTAAGACGAACGTCGCCGGCACGCATTGCCTGATCGAGGCAGCACGGCGCGCAAAGGTAGAGCGGTTTATCCATGTCAGCACCGACGAGGTCTACGGCGAGGTCCTGAAAGGCAAGGCGGACGAGGATACGGTGCTTCGGCCGACCAACCCCTATTCGGCGTCGAAGGCCGCAGCCGAGATGATCATCAATGGTTATCGCCAGTCGTTCAAGTTTCCGGTCATTGTCGTGCGGGCCAACAATATCTTCGGCATCCGTCAGTATCCCGAGAAGATCATTCCGAAATTCCTCCTGACGCTGATGATGGGCCGACAGCTAACCATTCACGGCTCCGGCAAGAATATCCGGCATTATCTTTCGGCCTGGGATCTTGCCGACGCGCTCGACCTACTGATCAAGAAGGGCGAGGTCGGCGGCTGCTACAACATCGGCACGGCGGAGGAATATACGAATCTTGAGATGGCGCGGATGATCTGTGACGTTTTCGGTCTAAATTCGGACGAGCATATCACCTACGTGCAGGATCGTCCCTTTAACGATGCGCGTTACGCGCTCGACTGGGGGCGTATCGAAGCACTGGGGTGGAAGGCGCAGCGCAAATTGAAGACGGAGCTTCCGGCGATCGCCAACTGGTATGCCGCCAACCTTGACCGCTATGAAGATCCTAACAAGGTCGTCCGGAAACCCCTGCGCGCATAGACCATGACCATCGTCGCCATTGGAAAATCGAGTTTCCTCGCGCAGGAAGTGGCAAAACATCCCGCCGCAAAGGACTGGCTGTTCATGCAGCATGAACAAGCGTTGGCCCATCCCGGCTGGATGGACAAAGCCACGGTCATCGTCAACTTCGCTTTCGCGCCCCAGTTCAAGAAACAGGTCTACGATACGCAGGCCGATTTCGACTCATTCTTAGCGAAGATGCTGGGTGGCCGGGACGTACGCTATATCATGCTCAGCAGCCGTATGGTCTATGGACAGGGCGACCATTATTTCGACCTGACGGAGGATCATGCGTGTGAGCCGATCAGCCCTTACGGCATGGCGAAGCACGCGGTCGAGCGCGCGCTCGAGCGCTATCTCGGCGATAGGCTTACGATTCTACGCATGGGGAATATCTTCGGCGTAGAAAAAGAACGTGCCACTTTCTTTGGTCAAATGATCAAAGGACTTAAGGACGACCGGAAGATCGTCTTCGACATGAGTGCCGAGACAAAGCGGGATTTCCTACCCGCTCATCGTTTTGCCGATGCCCTGACCAAGGTTGCTGCCGCCCCTGCGGCCGGTATCTTCAATATAGGTTCGGGTCTGGCGACACCCTGCGGGGACGTGGCCGGATGGCTAATCGAAGGGTTCGGCGCCGGCAAGCTGCAGGTCGTAAAATCCGAGATTCGCGACCAGTTCTCGCTTGATGTGTCCAAGGCGCAGGCGCAATGGAATATCCCCGCGGTTACACGGGAGACGTTGGGCGAAGACGTCATTAACTGCGGTAAGAAGCTGAAATAAACCGGAAATTACCACCCCTGTTACTGATACAAAGCTGAAATTCTTTGAAATACAATTATTTACCCGCCCTTAACTTTTTTCGTAAATAATGTTCGTAACTTCAATGTTACCGCGCGGAGATTGATTTGGCCGACGCTGAAGACGATAAAGAGAATATGCCAGGGCTTGATGACACCGATGCCCAGGATCTTCAGGCATCGACTTTCCAGTATGGCGTGGTAAAGACCCAGCAGCAGTTGATGATGAAGAACCCGCTTATGAACGGGGATCTTTATGATGAGGGATCGATCGACGAGGAAGAGCTTGATCGAAATCACAACGGCATCCCAGACGACGAGGAGGATCTTGTCGGAACGTTTCTGACGGGCACCGTCAAGGATATGGTCGACGCCCTGCATGACGCCGACTGGAATTTTGACCAAATAGACAAGGTCGTCAGTCCGCATGATCAGGACATTACGGATCCGACATCGAAGTATAATCACGCGCTCAAGTATGTGCAGGAGCGCGCGAAGACCGATCCGGAGGCGCAGGCGCTTTTGGACAACTACAACAAGACGACGGATGCGGTTAAATCTGCCATCGAGAATGCCCGGCAGTCGCAGAGCCCGGACAGCTTCCTGGACCTGGAGATTGCGGAACTGGATCGAAGCCTCGCCAAATCCGAAATCGCAAAGTATGAGGCCGCCGCGAACGGTCACAGTGACGAGTTGGATCGTGCCCACCGCTGGCATGACGGTGCGCAGGCGACCAGGGACCAACTCGCGAAAATAAGAGAGCTTCCGCCCGACCAACAGCAGGCTGCGCTGGAAAAGCTTGCGCAGGACAATCAAAAGTCGAGGGTCGCGCATGAATGGGCGAGATTCAAAACCGGTGATCTTTCTAAATGGACCAAAGAGAATAACAGCCATATCGACGGGGACAGCCCTGATTATCCTAACAGCCCCGATTATCGTGGCAGTAACAACTATCAATCCGGCGGCGCCAGGAACAACGCTTCACCCAGCGGCTCTCCGTCGTACCTGAGTTCATCCTTTGGGAATTGGGCGATGCCGTGGAGTTCTTCGCAGCCCGCGGCCAAGCCCGTAGCTCACGAAAATAAGACGGATAATTCATGGAGTCTGACTTCGTTGTTCGGAAGTCTGGCGATGCCGTGGAGTACGTCGTCGGCACCGGCAGCTAAGCCTGCGGTAGACACCAAAAAGCAGGACGATTCCTGGAGCTTGACCTCGATCTTCTCCAACTGGTCGTGGCCGTGGAGCGGCGCATCCAAAGCTTCAACGCCGTCATCAGACGCGAAAAAGCAGACGACCGCGCCTACGACGTCCGGCCCTTAAGAACGTTTAGATTTTATTTCCTGTCCGAGCCATCCAGCAGTTTCGGCAGAATTAGAAAATCGGACAGACCGACGACGAACAACGCTCCCCCGAAAACTTTTGTGGTGAGTTCGTCCAGGTGCGCCGGACCGTAGTCGACACCGCCCGCATGAAAGGCCAGAAAGCTTCCGGCAACCATGAAAAATAAGCCCGCGATGCGCAGGGCGTTCAATACCTGTTCGCTTACCTTCTTAGGATATCGGGTTGAATCGGCCTTTTCGTCCACCACCAGTGATGTATGCTCGGCCTTTTCCGTTCGGTCCTTCTTCGCCACAACATCGTCGCCAGCGGGCAGATGGGACCTTATTGCCCGATAGACCGCGAAAAAGCCGAGCAGCATCATCAGACCTTCAAATGTGTGGAAGGGCCATAGCGACTCGGGCTTTACGTACGGCGCCGCGCTCGCCCAGGAGGCGTCGGAGAAAAACAGCATAATGAGGCTGAAAAACAGGAGCATGACCATAAGCGGTAATTTTACGCCATTGTCAGCTTTTCGAAAAGCTCGTTTGCGAAGGGCTATACGGCGGGCGCCGAATTGTTTTTATAGGCCACATTTTCGGTGGGAGCCGAAGAAACGGGCGGTGTAGAAGTCGGAGGAATTAGCCCCGGAACCGCGTTCTTGTCGGCCTCCCTTGCTGCATTCCACGCACCGGTAAGTCGAAACCTGCCATTATCCGCATCTCCGCGGACTGATGCGCCTAAGGTGTTGTCGCCCGCCACGAGCGTCCCTCCGTAACGGACGGTGGAATCGGTCCGATAATATTGGGTCAGTGTCGGAAGCGTCTGGGCGAGTTGCGTCTGGGTGGGCTCGGTGGGGGCTTCCGTGTCATTGGCGGCTTCCGCCTTCTTGTTCTGGCCCGGTTTGACGTTTTTGTCGACGACCTCCCGGCGATAGGCGCCGGCATACTGTTCCATGAATTGCTTTACTTCAGGCGTGCTGCCGATGGCATTGTCCTTCAGCAGGCCATCTACGGTATCAATGTATTTGCGGGGATCTTTTTTCTGTAGATCCTTGGCCTGGTCGACCGTAATGCCCAGTTTGTTGGCGACTCCTTGATCCATCTCGGCCTTGAATTTCCCAGCGGCGTCCGCTTGGGCCGGCGTGACGTTAATCGGGCCATTCTGCGCTATCATAAGGCCGGTCGCATGTGTGGGGTCCTCCGCGGCGCCTAGCGCGCGGGCATCGATTAACGTCTGCGCCATATCTTCCCGGCCCTGTTTCCGGAGGAATTCAATGGCAGCGCGGTCTGATTCCGCCTCGCGTTGTATGGTCAGGCGCAGTTGCTCGGGAGCCGGAAGATTCGGATCGACGTCGGCCTGCTTTGCATGAGTTCCCTCGTGAATTCCGATCGCCTTGTCCCACATCCAGTCAGGCCCAGGCGGCGGCTTGAGCTGGTCACGCGGGATATGCGCGATGACCGGCATGATCTTGTTCTTATTGTCGAGCGACTTGTCCTGAGTATTGACAATCGCTATTTTCTGGCCGTTAAAATTTGCGTTTATTTCGAATGGTCCTCGCGTTGTCGACAGCGCTACCATCTCGGCGAGATCCGCATCCGACAAGTAGTCCGGATCTCCCGGCTTTCCTGTTATCCCCGGCATTTGTTTTTCAAGCGACTTGCGCAGATGGGCCACATTCTTGGCCATATCCGGATTCTTCAGCTCGTTGGGATTGATATATACCGGCTTGACGTCTTTCGGCAGAGCCTCGCGAACGCCGGCCTTGTAATCATTTATGGCGAGATGCTCAACCTGTTTGACGAGACTTACGAGATCATCCACGTCCGCCGCTCCTACTTGTCCGGTTTCGGCACGCCGACCGTAGGAGTCACGACCTGGCGTGAGAACAAACTTTTCTTTCCGGGCTCCGGATTGACGACAATGCTGCCATCGCCAGCCTTGATAAAAGAATTATTCAAGTCTGGGGTGGGTCGGTCTGTGGATGTTGCCGGAGCCGCGGGTGCGGGCGCAGTGGTTCTAGAAGCCGGATCGGATTCCGTCTTAAAGGTGTTTGAAACGTCGACCATTATGCCCCCGAAAATATAAGATCAATTATAGAGGGTAAACGAATATGAAAAGTTAACGCGCGCTTTAACGCGCGCGGACTCATGTTAACAATTCGTTAATCTTTATTTTTTGTCCGGGGATGGCGTCGTTGTGGGCACAATGACCTGCGGGTGGATAACAAGTCCCTTTTTCCCGTCAGCACTTTTCGGGGCATCCTTCGGCGGCTCTTTCTGAACAACGAAGGTGCCATCCGCATTTTGGACAATCATCGGCGGTGTCGTGGTCGTAGAATCCGGCGCCTTCTCGGTCACCGGCGTTTTTGGCGGAGGTGTCTTATCGGCAGCCATTAGACCTCCCGGAGCGGCGCACGCCGTCAGAAAAGCAAAAAGGGGTGATAGCAGTCGCGCCGACAGTTTCATTTTTTCAAGTCCGTTCAAATGCCTACTTCCTAATTATAATCAAAATATAGGGATATTGCAAAAAGGCCAGCCTGCGGTGCGGGGCGTTGGTAGACATATTTAATGGACATTAAGAAAAACAGCGTGCTAGCGTCCCGCTAAACAAGAAACCGACAGGGACGACGACGATTTCATGGACGTTAAGAACGTTCGCCAGCCCGGACAGTGGAAACGGGACAATCTGGAATTATGGCGCGCCGGCCATTCATCGGAGCGGCAGGAGAAGGACCGTCAGCAGCTTGCGGAGCTTTTCAATCTCGCAGCGGAAGTGCCGGTGCTCAAGGATGCGCTCGACTGGGCGAGAGATCATGACATTGAATTCATCGTCGATCACACGACCAGAGCGGCCGGCTATTATTTTCCCGGTACAGGCGTCGTCGGTATATCCCGCGCATACATGGGTAACACGCGTTACATCGCCGGGGTGCTGGTCCATGAAATACGCCACGCATGGCAGGATTACTACGGCATGATCCCGACGGCCGGCAAGAATTTTGCCGATTATTTCATGCGTGAGGCATTGATCGAGGCGGACGCCACGGCGCATCAGGATCTCGCGATGCGGCAATATGATTTATCGCGCCGGATCGCCCGTCTGGCCGATTTGGATGAGGAAAGGGCGCCGGAACGTAAATTGGGTGCGCGCAAGATCCAACGGGAACGACTCGGGGAAAAGCTTGCGCAGTCAGCACAGGATACGGCCGCAATTTGGGAAAGTTTCGGGGAGTGGTTCAAATCATGGAAACCGGGGGTTTACGGCGACGCGGCCATTCGCCGCTTCGCAATTACGCTGGGTGTTTCCGGCATCGAGCCAAAAGACTACAAATTTGAATACGATCCTTATGACGGGCAGGGGCCGCCTTCACGCGAAGGAATAGACGCCTCGCGTGCGGAGAATCTTCGTGAGCTGGGCAAGTCATTCAACGACGTGAATTACTTTGACGCCGACGGGAAGCGCAGTCTCAGCCTCGAATTCGCAACGGCCGCGCGGGCGTCTTCATTTTACAGCGAAAATAATGTTCCCGATCCTCTAGTGGAAGAGGTGCGGCGCCGCTGGCTGCAGCTAGAACATCAGGCCGGGCATGATGTGACGATTTGTCCGCCGTACAATTTCTGATTAAAAGCCGATAAACGGTTTCGGCGCGATTTGCAGCGTTTGCTGGGCCGGTTGGTGTCTTTCGTGAATTTCGCGCATGATCATATCGTAAGTCCTTATCCCGGCGTTTACACGATCCTTGTCGGCTTTCTCGTGCGTAAAATCGAAGCCGTAAACGCTGCCTTCCTTCGTCACAATCTCCCTGCCATTGACGAAGTCTGCGAATGAGAGATTCTCAGCGGGGCGGCGGAATGTGAACGAGTCTTCTGTCCCTTCTACGATGCCTGTGACCATGCCGTTTTTCTCGGTCACGATGAAGGCGTGGCCTCCGGGGGTGTCTTCATAAATTCCGAATTCGACCATGCCGCTCACGTAAAAATACTTTGATGTCTGATCGGCTTTAAGATTGTGGTCGGCGACACGCTGCATGAGAATGATTTTGACGATCGACATGCCTTCGCAGTCGAATTCCTTCTTGTGGGTGCCGTCTTTCATGTCCTGGCTGATGTCGTTCAGGTGGCGCGTGCGCGGCACCGGATGATCGCCGGCCTCGGTGCGGTACATGTCGAGCCCTGGGGTGCTGTGGACGATCGCCGATACGATGTCCGCCACATGGCTGTCCCAATAGCGGCGGTCGGCATCTGTCCAAGTAGCCTTATCTTTCAAAGCCTGGAGGTCGGGACGTGAATCGATCTCGGCCTGCACCTGATGCTCCATGTTGTGGAAGGCCTGCATGAAGGCGTCGTTCCTGCCGAAATCGATATCCATGTTGCCGGGAAAAATATTCCCAGGGCTGATGACGGCGTGAATGGGTATCGATCCTGTGTCCGAAATATACGAACCTGCGATGACCGTCGAGTACTGGCCGTCCGGATCGCGGTGCGTCATGATTTTTCTATTTTCGGGCGCGACACCGCGGTCGGCAACCTCGTTAAAGGCGTGCCGTAACGCGTCGCCATTCGAGAAAATCGCGGCGGGTAGCAGGGCAAGCGCGAGAGACACAATGGTCCTCTGCGATGCCTTGGAGGAAAATATTTTCATCCCTGTTCTTTTATTTTTTGTATTCGTTATTTTCTTAATACTTAGCCGGGATTCTTCGTTTCGTCATCTTCTTTTTGTCGGGATTCCGGAAATGACAGAGTCGTAACGTGAAATCATGCAGGAGGGTGCTTATTGACGAGGTAAATCTGAATTGCTCCGGCGCTCGGAACGCGCGTCAACCAAGCAGGAACGCGGCCGTCTAAGATCCGCGCCGCAAAGTAGTTATGCGTCGGCGATATGCTGTCCCAGAAAATCCTTTGCGCCGGGCAAACCATGACGATTCCTACATCGTATTTTTTGACAATCTTATACGCGACGTTATCGTCGGGAGCGATAAATATCCGGTAGGCGGCGCCGATGCCCTCTTCATCACGATGGTAGTGGCCGGCCAACGCCCAATGTTGCGTGCGATAAATAATTTCGGACCCTTCATCCACGTAAGCGGCAATCATTTTCGGCGCCGGAATAGCATTCAGGGCTGACGCTGCATCTTTTACACTGCATCGTTCCTGCATGAGGCCCCGTCTTACGTGCATGGCCGGCGCCGGATGATTTGTTCCGCCGGAAGTCGTCAACGTGACGACGCCGAAAAGACTACTGAAGGCGAACAGCGAGATTTCAATAGCGAGCCTTTGCCGGCGGCCGAGGGACCGAAAGCCCGTCCACGCGCGCGCGGCTAGCGCTGTCAGCTGTCGAAAAATAAGATTTAGAAGCCACACTATCGGCGCGACCGAAAGCGCCTGCGTAAAACCTAAGGTGCGGAACTGCCAGAATGCCAGCGCTCCGCCGCAAGCCAGCACCGTTACAAGCCCGATCCACCAGAGACGGCGCGCAGTTTCAATCCGTATTGCCAGCAACGCGCCAAACAATGCCAGAGCCACCGGTAACAGCATAAATAGTTCGGAGCCTTTGTCCGCTTTCGTCACTGCAAAAATAGGCTGGGCCTCCGCGACGCGGTTGCGCCAAGCCATGCGGACAAGCGGATCGTGAATGTCGTAGATGTCGTGGAAGCAAACGGGTGAAAGCTTGTAAATGATAATGAATATCCCGAGCGCCAGTAACTCCGCCACGGCGAACCGCCGGGCAATATTGCTCTTCCACGAAGGCGGCATAAGGTATATCCCGCCCCAAAAAGCGCCGACGGCCGCGGCGAAGGACAAATATGTGGGCGATATGGTGTCGCATTGGGGAACCAGAAAACGTTCCGGGGGCACCAGGATGATAAACCATACGGCTGTTGCCAGAGTGACTGAAAGCCCGAGGCGCAGCGCTGCCAATTCATAATCGGAGCCTCGGATCAGGAAATGGATTCCGATCACAAGCACGCCGAGTGCAAACCATGGAACGATGTCGGCGCCGATGCCAAGGCCGGTGGCGAAAAGTATTCCTGTCAGGACGGGCCAGCGGGCTTCGGTGGGACGAAGACTAACCCGAGCAAGGCAGGCGTAGGATGCGACTGTCAGCACGATCTGCCAGTCGTGGTGCGTTACGCGGCCGAGGCAGAACTGGTACAGCATTACCGTGAGAAAAGGCATCACGCACAGCGTGAAAAACGTCTTTATCGCGGTGGGCTTGTCCTCGCCAGCGGCGCTCCTGACATACCATAGCGAAACGAACACGAGGGCCATCAATGCCATCGCCGGGAATACGGTCGCGGTCCACAGGGCCGCTGTCTGGCGGGTAAAAAACAGCTGGAAGAACAGCATGAGCAGATAGAGAGGTCCGTCAATCAGACGCGACCAGCCGTTTTCGACGCTGCCGCCCGGACCGAGCCGGGGTTGTATCCAGGAAGGATAGTGCCGTCCGTCGAGCAGGTCGAAAATCCGGCTCATGCGCAGGTAGTCATCCGCGTCCGCCAGATATCCGCTTTGCAGCGGGGACCCAAGAAAGGCCTTTATTAAAAGCAGGATTGCGGCCCAACCCGTAAATGCCATCCAGACCCAAACCGGCGGGAGGAAAGTTTGCCTTGATGAAGATAGGGACCGCATGCCGCTGTAACTCTATCCGAATAATTCAGGACCGCAACAGCCGCGAAGCTCATAAACGATGTTAAATGCACGCACGAAATCTCCCGGCGCGGCGAGGCCGGCCGGGAGAAGAAAGCGTTACTCAGGATTACGGGTTGCCGCCGCCGTTAGTGTCGTGGACGTTGCCGTTGGCCATCTTGCCATCCGAATCGGTGTGGGCGGGCATGCTGCTGGTGTCCGAGCTGCTGTCGCTGCCGGTCATTGAGTGCCAGCCATCGGAGATGTCATTGCCAATTCCATGCATGGTTTCGCAGCCGGACAATGTGAATGCCGCGGCGATTGCAGTAATGAGAGCGATACGTTTCATTTGATTCCTCGATTGTATATGGACAATTCGTGAATCCGATATACAGCAGCATGCGCAGACCTGCAATCGACCGCATATAAAAGTCCACAGGCAGATTTTGTTCAGGGATTCGGCGCGGGCGGAGGAGGGCTGGTGGAGATGTCCGGGCGATTCGGCATCTCCGCACCGGGCAGCGGCTGATAGAAGGCTGCGACGTCGATGATCTCGCACAGATGCTCGGGATCGGCGCATTCGTCGCCGAGCGCGAGTCGATTGAAATTTGCGGTCATTCCAGCGTCCAGGTCACTCTCCTTAATTTTGATCGGCCCGTCTTCCGGTCTTTCGTTGACGAACATGACAAGTTTGCCGGTCTCCCGGCCGGTTTCGTCATGTGTCAGCGTGCATTCCAATTTAAGCAGTCTGCCGCTGTCGCCGCAGTACGAAACCTTGTCGAGCCGCACGTCGGCGTGCGCCTCGTGCAGTTCTTCCTTGAAGTCATTGATCGCTCTTATTCGGGCGAGGAGATTAAGGGGATTCGTTGAATCGCCGCGCGTGGCTTCAAGCATCTTCCAATATGCGGCGGCCTGCGGCTCGCGAAACACGGATATACGGTCGCGGCAATATTCATAGCCCAATTGCATGTAAACGGAATTCCCGATCAACGCCGCGACCGCATAATTACGCGCGCAGATATCCGCTACGACCTTGTTTTTTTGAGCCTCGGGCAGCGATTTGAAGGCGTCAAAGGCCCACTGCGCGACCGTGTGCGGTGTATCGAGGTTGTCGGGGAAACCGGCACCGCCGAAATGCGCTATTTTTTGCATCCGGTTGATCTCGCCAATCATCCAGCCGTCTTTGAAATTCCAGTCGTAGGTCGGCAGCATGGCGAGATCGAATGCTTCGCGCTGTTTTCCATTGATCGTGATTTTCGCGTTCTGCAGGGCGTTGGCCTGACCGTTGTCGCCGAGCGTCTCGCCCATGAACACGACATCGGGCGCACGGTCATGCGCATATTGGATGAGGTCCGACCAGACGGAGGCGGGCACCATATACGCGGCGTCGCAGCGAAAGCCGGTGAAGCCGCGGTCGAGATACCAGTCGATCTGCTGCTTCCAGTAGCCTTTCTGTCCGTTCTCGCCCTTGACGAAGAAATTCTGTGCTTCCGGAGAGGCATAATTTGTCTGTGCGACGTCGTCCCAAGCCTCGAACCAGTCGACCGTCTTTTTCTGCGCGTCATCCCATTTCTTGGTCCATACGCCGGGCATGGCGAGCGTGAAATCGTCGTTGCGGCGGAACTTGAAGTAGAAGTCCCGGTTTTGCCCGTCATCGCTGTCGTAACGCATGCCAATGAGCGTGTTGTTACTGCCACGGATCGGCTGAATGTTTTTGCCGGTCTGCTTAATGTGCTCGACCTGCGCGTTCTCCTGCAATGCCAGTGGATGGTCCCGCGCCACATGATCGAACACGAGATCGCCCATAACGGTGACGCCTTCGTTGGCGGCCTGTTTGGTGAAATGACGGATATTTGCATCATCGAGCTTCCAGCGTTTCCCGTCGTCGGTTTCGCCCGGTGATGCGCTGAACTCCTTGCCGAGATGGAAATGATCGGTGATGGCATACAGGCTGCCGGAGACCTTTTTGCCGTTGCGATCAACTTCAAGCTGCGAGGTTTCAAAGAAAGGGCTGAACCAGATGGCGTTGAAGCCCATCTCTTTCGTATGTTCGATCAGCCATGATTGCTTGTCAGGATCATTGAGTCCGGACCAATCGGCGATAGAGCCGAGCAGGCGCGGATGCGCATACAAAATGCGTAACGCCGAAGCAGTCACCTGTTCCCCTGTTCAACTTCTTCTTTTTTTATTGATCACATCCTATCACAGCGCGGTGGAATTTTCACGCTGCATAAGGATTTCTTTGATAAATCAGGGTGCTTTGAAAATACCTATTTTCTTTCGGGTTTGTTTTCCCGTTCTTCGTCCATCTGCCGGTACGCCTCCATCTCCATTTTCCGGCGGTCTTCCTTCTCGCGATTGGAGATGTAGGAGATGGAGATTACAAGCAGCAGGAACCCTCCAAGCGGGACCGGCCAATATATCTGAGCCATGATCCAGTCATATTTGAAATAATCGATGGCGTCCGGCATCCCGTGCGAAAGCGCATAGGCAATGAGCCCGAAGAGGGGCAACAGGACGATAAGGATAGTGGCGCGGGCGAGAAAGAGTTTCATATCATCATGCCTTCTTTTTCTTCTTCGGCCATATCAGAAACAATAGTGTAGGAGCCAGGACGAGGACGATCATCAGCAATCGAGAAACGTCGGGATGTGGACGTTTCAGCGAACCGATGATCGCTTCGTCGCGGCCGATGACGCGATAGAGATTGTTGATCTCCTCCATCTCAGCCTCCGTCAGCCGCTTCTTCGGCACCGAGCGGTCGGTATAGAAATATTTCGTCATCGAATTGAACTCAAGGTCGTTCGCGGGAAACATTTCACCGGGATTCACGTCGGACGTGACATAGGTGAATCTTTCGTACGGGAATTCCTGTGTCTTGCGGACGTCGACGGTGTTGAAATCCGGCTTGATCGCGCCTTCATGAAACCATCCCGGCGAAAAATGGCCGACGCGGGGACCTTCTTCGAGAGGAAAGCGATTTACCGGTTGGTTAACTATGGTCGCGACCTTTTGGATGGCGGTGTTCATTTCGGTCTGCGCGGCGGCAATCTGGTCGCGCGGAGTGGCCGCGCCGTTTGCCCACGCCGACGCTGAAATCAGGAATAAAATTACCGAGCCGATCAGCAGTTTCTGAACCAAGAAAATCTCCGTAAAGCCTAGGAAGAATAACAGCTTTACCACCGCGGGACACACCGCCCTCAATTTACAGAACATAGATATTTCCGGTTAATCTTGCTGCGTTGCGTGTAGAAAATACGGCGGCAAACTGCTAAAAAGTCGCGTTATATCACGCGTTCCCAGAGCAAACAGGAGCATCACCATGCTGGTCGGCTGTCCCAAGGAAATCAAGGCACAGGAACATCGCGCGGGTCTCGTCCCGCTGTCGGTTAAGGAATACGTCGCGCACGGTCATAAGGTGATCGTTGAGACCGGGCTAGGTGCCGGGATCAATTTCTCGGACGATGACTATAAGGCTGCTGGCGCGCAGATCCGCAAGACAGCGCAAGAGATTTTCGCCGAGGCCGACATGATCGTGAAGGTCAAGGAGCCCCAGCCGGTTGAATGCAAGATGCTCCGTAAGGACCAGGTGCTGTTCACTTACCTCCATCTCGCGGCGGACGCCGAGCAAGCACGAGCGCTGATGGCATCCGGCTGTGTCGCGATCGCCTATGAGACTGTTACGGGCCCGAACGGCAAGGGCTTGCCGCTGCTGGCGCCCATGAGCGAGGTGGCAGGACGTCTGTCCGTTCTGGTCGGCGCGAGCAGCCTTCAAAAACATGCGGGCGGCACCGGTCGCCTGATTTCAGGCGTGCCCGGCGTGTTGCCGGCCAAGGTGCTGGTGATCGGTGGCGGTGTTGCCGGCTTCAACGCGGCCAAGATCGCGGTCGGCATGGGCGCGGATACCACTATTCTGGAGAAGGACCATGACCGTATGCGGTTCCTTGACGATTACTTCCGTGGCGCGGCGCACATTGTCTATTCGAGCCGCGACGCGATCGAAAAGGCGCTGCCGGTAACCGATCTCGTTATCGGTGCTGTGCTGATCCCGGGTGCCTCGGCGCCCGTTCTGGTTACGCGCAAGGACCTCAAAACCATGATGCCGGGCTCGGTGCTGGTCGATATCGCTATCGATCAGGGCGGCTGCTTTGAGACCTCCAAGGCGACCACGCACAAAGAACCGACCTATGTGGTCGACAACGTCGTTCACTATTGCGTGGCCAATATGCCGGGTGCGGTGCCGCTGACTTCGGCGTTGGCGCTAAACAATGCCGTTCTGCCCTATGGCCTGAAGCTGGCCGACAAGGGCTGGAAGGCGGCGCTCCAGGCCGACCCGAACCTGCGTAACGGCCTGAATGTCTGCGAAGGCAAGATTACGCATGAAGGGGTGGCGCAGTCGCTGAGCCTGCCGTGCAACCAGCCGCCCCTTGCGGCCTGAAACCCCGACCCGGACGGATTTCCTTAGCCCGTCCGGGGTTTTGCCAGAAAATGCTTGAAATCCGCCGGGATAGCCATTACTTATACCCCGTCTAAACAGCCTGCGCGGGCGTAGTTCAGTTGGTTAGAACGCTTCCCTGTCACGGAAGAGGTCGCGGGTTCAAGTCCCGTCGCTCGCGCCATTTTAGATCAAAAGCTTCCGGGGCGGTCCTTGTTGGGCCGCCCCGGAAGCTTTTTGGCCCTTTGCCAATACTTGACGTAAGCGAAATGGCGGGCTAGGAGTCAGGCATACCACCAAAAAGAAAAGGGCTCCCCTGTACCCCACGGGAGCTCTTTTCGCATTCGAACAGCCTGTTATGCGGCTCCGCTCGTGCTTATAATAATCGAGCCATGATTCTGAAATGCATCTGCACTGCCATTTTGACCTGTGCGGTCACGTACCTGCTGTCGCTATCCGCCGACATCTGGTACCACAAGGGCTTCGACTATTTCTATGCATCGCCACTGCGGTGGATTTCGGTGCAGCGGTTCCAGGCGCAACTGGACAAAAACGCGGACCCGAAGAACAAAAACCGTTATCTATACTTTTATAATTACCAGCGCGACGATGCGGGCGGCGTCGTGACCGTCTCTCCGTTCAA
This sequence comes from Patescibacteria group bacterium, assembly GCA_035494535.1. Classification (GTDB taxonomy): domain Bacteria; phylum Pseudomonadota; class Alphaproteobacteria; order Micavibrionales; family Micavibrionaceae; genus JACQIJ01. Next base: position 40,910 of record DATJGZ010000082.1, read on the forward strand.
CATGTATGGCGATTTTACGTTTTATCTGTCGTCGGCCGAACGCAAGGCCTGGTTGATCGATTCCAACGGCGCTCCGGTTTATGAATGGTTGCTGGACACGGCAAAGCTTCCGCCCGACCCCGCGCTCGAGGGAAAGACGGTCTTCAAGGTGCGTCAGCCCGATGCGGTCTGGCGTGCGTTTCTCGACCCCAATGACGGAAGTGTCTACGCCATGTATTGCGGTACCGACCCGATCAAGGGATCGTTCGTGTCGAAGGGGATTTTCAAGGTAGACAAGGATTCGAATGTCGTCTGGGTCCGCCGCGACTTTATCCATCACGACCTGAAAATGTTCGGCGACGGATCGGTGATGGTATTCGGCGAAAATTTGCGCGAAAAACCTTATCCGGGTGCGCCAAATTTGAAGACACCGTTCGCAGAGGATTTTTTGGTCAAGCTCGATCAAAATGGGAAAGAGCAGTGGCGCGTTTCGATTCTCGATTTGATCGCCAACTCGCCGTTCAAGAAAATTCTTCGCGAGATGGGCACGGAAGCCATTCAGAGATACATTAACGGCGATCTTCTGCACCCCAACGTAATGATCCGCGTTACAGCGGCGGCGGCAGCGCGAAACCCGGCCCTGAAAGAGGGTGAGTATATGTTGTCGTTCCGAAATCCGGCAATGTTGATGGCGGTCGATATCGAAAAGGGAAAGGCGGTCTGGGCATCGTACGGTCCCTGGCGCGGACAACACGGCATCAACTTTCTCGATGACGGCACGCTCGCCATCTTCGACAACCTCGGCAACCTGACCAACAAGGGCTATATGTCGCGGGTACTCGACGTCGACACCGCGACGGGCGAGATTTTGTGGCAGTATGACGGTCTTGCGAAGAACCCGGTGTACAGCTCCATCAACTCGATGACGCAGCCATTGCCGAACGGCAACATTCTGGTGACGGAGAGCATGGCCGGCAGAATGTTCGAGGTCACGCCCGACAAGGAACTCGCATGGGATTTCCGTTCGCCCGTTCGCCTTAAGGTCAAGGCCGGAAAATTCATTCCCAACATCTATAGCGGCCTACGTTATACCCGAGACGAGCTGAAGTTCATGAAAAACATGCCTGCGGCTTCTATCGCCACGCACTAGAACGTCAGGACGGCATTCGTTCTTTATCGCGCCCCAGCACTGATTTGAGCAGCGCCAGCGCGAACAAGGATTCAAGCGCAATCGGCAATACCGACACCGTGAAATCATGGCTGTCCTGCGGATAGAAGAAGCCGACCAATCGGTTCGTCACGCCATGCGGAATTTCCCCAGCCATAATCGGCAGCAGGAAGTACAAAAGGAACATGTAAACGAGCAGATAGAATCCGACGTGCCGGATCCGTCCGCTCAGGAACAGCAGATGGAATACAGCAGAGTCGCGTACGACGAGGAACGTGACAGACAGGCAGAGCATCTCGAGCCCTTGCTTGTGACCCGCCAGCATTTCGCCCGGTGCAAAGACAAACACGGCGGCAAGCGCCGGAATCATGCCGGCGGCGCTTACGACCCATGGCGGCAACGCCGTGAAGAAATCCATCGTTGCCTGTTTGCGGTATGCTGCGGCAAGGCGCTTGTATCCGGACAGATTATCCGCATTGCTGAACGCGCCGATATAGGTTGAGAAGGCGAGGAAGAAGAAGCAGAAAGTCGCCTTGCTCATCGCGATCGTTTCTTTTTCGGCGAATATTGCGAGCTGGTCGAAAAACCCGGTGACGTAGATCAGGAACGTGACCTGGAACAGCGCCCACATAATGGGCGTATTTTTGTATTGCAGGCGCGCGCGGATCATGCGTTGCGCGCCCATAACGGCCCAGAAAGAAAAGAAAGCGATACTGCCGAAGGCTAAATGAGACTGATCCACCAGCATGCCATTCCAGTGCATGGCCGGCGGCAATTGCATGATATAGCCGGCTCCGGTGTTGTAGCCGACATACTGAAGCGCGCTTATCAGCGCAAAACTACCGAAGCCGGCGCCAATCAGCGTCGAGAAGAAGTCGTGACGCGCCATGCTGGTATTGATGCTGCACAAGAAACTGACCCCGTGCGCAAGGAAGCCGCAGGCGAGGAACACCGCCGGAACCTCTATCACCAATTTGGCAAACTGAATCGGGCCGGGATGCTGCACCATGACGCAAGCCAAGTAGATCAGCAGCATTACAAATGTGCAGTACCACTGGTACGAGGCCGGGCCGAGCAGTTTGCCCCAGGTGATGCTCCACGAACTCAATGCCGACATACGCTGCAGATCCCAGCTCTGGTTTCGCATTTCGGAGGGCAGGGCGCCCGCGATGCTATGGCATCCCCAGAGATAGAGCACGGCATAGGCCATGGACTGAACGGTTCCGATGATGGTTTTCGGTACATCGATCTCGTGGCTGCCGAAGAACCAGACCAGTCCGGCGATAACAATCGGGCCACCGATCACACGTCCCCATGAAAATTCGGTCCATAAGTTGCGATCGAGTTCGGGATTGGCGGTCAGCTTCATGATTTGCCCGCCGTTTTGGTAATGTTCAAATAGCGCGTCTCCAGCGAGGCGGAGCCGGCTTTAAACGATGTGACGTTGACGCCACCTTTAACCAGCGCAGTGAGGCAATCCGATTGGGCGGTGGGCGCGTCCGGCAATGTTACAATCAGTTTTGTCTCAACCGGTCCCGTTTCCGCCCGGCTCGACAGACCCGCCGCGGTCAGGATATTCGTCGCTTTCTGAATTTCATCCCGCGAAAGAAGCGTGACTTCAACGGTTGCCGTTTGCTCAGGCAAGGTTTTCTGAGCAGATCCCTCGTGACTGATCACCCGGCCTTCCTTCATCACCAGCATGGAAGTACAGTAATCCTCGAGCTCCGCGAGGATGTGCGACGAGACAATGATCGTCGTTCCTTGCGCCTGCAAGGTTTTCATGACAGTCGATAAATGGTGGCGCGAATCCGGATCCATGCCCGAGGCCGGCTCGTCGAGCAGAAGAAAATCCGGGCGATGCAGGATCGAGAGGGCGACGCCGAGCCGCTGTCGCCAGCCGCGGGAGAGGGCGGACGCTTTTGCATCCCGATATTCCTGCAACTGAAGCAGCTCAATGACGTCCTCGATCCGCTGCTTCTGCGCGCTTTCGGGAATTTTGTAGGCGCGGGCCATGAACAGCAAATGCTGGTAGACGGTGAGAGCGGGATAGAGACCGAATGAATCCGAGATATAGCCCATCATGGTGTGTGCGTGGCGGACGTCGTCCTCGAGGTCATTGCCCATGAAGGTGATCTTGCCGGAAATCGGTTTATCGAGGCCCGTAAGGCAACGGAGCAATGTTGTTTTTCCCGCGCCGTTGGGGCCGACCAGCGCGGTGACGCTGCCTTTCTCTATGGCAAATGAAACATCATCAAGCGCGCGCTTGCTGCGATAGTCGAAGACGAGATGGCTGGCTTCAAGGATCATGTTCTGCCTTTGCGGGATTGTACCCTAAACGCCTGCGGTGGAAATCAGGAAAAGCTTTGCATATATATACATGTGGTGTATCTCTTTGTTGTACGAATTGAAAAGGTTAACGCATGGCTTCCGCCGAATTCCTTTCCAACTATCTGCCGATTATCGTCTTTCTCGTGATCGCGGGCGGACTGTCGATTGCGATGGTGGCCGCGTCGATGATTGTCGGCCGGCACCGGCCGGACAAAGCCAAGCTCTCGGCCTATGAGTGCGGTTTCGACGCCTTTCAGGATGCGCGCGGGCAGTTCGACGTTCGCTATTATCTCGTCTCGATCCTGTTCATCATCTTCGACCTCGAGATCGCGTTCCTTTTCCCGTGGGCTATTACGCTTGGCAAGATCGGCCTGTTCGGTTTCTTCTCGATGATGATTTTCCTGGGCGTCCTGACTGTCGGGTTCATCTACGAATGGAAAAAGGGCGCGCTGGACTGGGAGTAATGCTGCATGACTCATGATCGCCACGTCATAAAGGCACCTAGCGTCGATCTGCGGACAACTGTTCCTCAGCCGCCTGCGATTGAGCAGGATGTCGTACCGGCTGCGATTTCCCGGCACGTGAAGGAAAAAGGCTATCTGCTGACCGCTGCCGACAAGCTGTTCGACTGGGCGCGCACGGGTTCGATGTGGCCGATGACATTCGGTCTCGCCTGCTGCGGCGTCGAGATGATCCATTCCTACATGAGCCGCTACGACCTCGACCGTTTCGGCATCATTCCCCGCCCGAGTCCGCGGCAGTCCGACGTCATGATCGTGGCCGGGACGCTGTGTAACAAGATGGCGCCGGCGCTACGCAAGCTTTACGACCAGATGCCCGAGCCGCGCTGGGTGATCTCGATGGGCAGCTGCGCCAACGGTGGCGGCTATTATCACTATTCATATTCCGTCGTTCGCGGCTGCGACCGTATCGTGCCGGTTGATATCTACATCCCCGGCTGTCCGCCGACGGCCGAGGCGCTGGTTTACGGGCTTCTCCAGCTGCAAAAGAAGATCCAGCGCGAAGACACCAGAATCGCGCGCTAGGCCCTAAAATCTATTGACATAATATATAGAGATGGCCAGAATGTCTCGCAGGGGGCAGGGATGAAGCTATCTCGGATATTCGGTACGGCTTTGCTGGCGGTGGCGCTCGCCGGGAATGCAATTGCCGCCCAAAATACAGCGGTTACACCTCGATCTTCGCATCAAACTTCAGGTGACAATCAGCGCACTTTATCCTTCAAAATCGCTAAAGAAGTGATTGATGGAAAGGTAAAATATTACGACGAGCAGACCCATAAGATCACCTATTTCCATGACGGCGCCTATGACCAGCAAGCGCTAGCCGAGATCAACCGGCTGCTCGAAGACCATGAGAAAAATTCCGAGCCCGATCATGGAATGGATAAGGGACTCATGGATCTCCTGTACGGTCTTAAGACTAAGGAAGAGGCAAGGCATCCTGGCCTGAACGTCGTGTTTCATGTCATTTCCGGCTACCGTAGCCCGGAGACGAACGCCGGCCTGCGGACCGATCCGAAGAATCCTTTCCGGGCATCGGTCAGCAAGGACTCGATGCATATGCGCGCCAAAGCGATCGATATCTTCGTGCCTGAAATCCCCGGCGAGGAATTGCGCGACACGGCATGGTGCATGCAGAAGGGCGGGGTCGGCTGGTATCCGCAATTCAAGGACATGTTCCCCTATCGCTATATCCATGTGGATACGGGCCGGGTCCGGCATTGGGGCTTTACCCCGCAGACCTTGAAATGCCCGTGAATTCCATGTGCTAAGGGCCAATTTACCGATAATTAATCCCCTATCTTTACAATTAAATCAAATAAATAGGGGATTTTTTTGTCGCAGCATCCGCCGGTCAACGACGACCCGATTCAGGAAACCGCGCCGCCGGGCACCACTTATAAAACCGTCACGTCCCGGATGGTGGAGGATTTGGGCAAGCGCGTCGTCGGCGGCCAACCCCTCAAGCCGGAAGATCTGAAAGGATGGGGCCCGCAAGCAACGAGAACGCTTTCGCGCTGGCTCGGAGTTGAAGTCGGCATGGATATAACGAATGCGGGCAATCTGCTGAGCCGCGCAAGGTCGAGCAACCTATCGTCCGAACAGGTTGAGGAAGAGGCCAAAAAGCAGATCAGCAACGCAAAGATGCGGGATGATTTTATAAAAAATTATCACCGGGGCATGTCGTCGCAGGAATTGACCGCCCTGTCGCAAATGCTGAATGACGACCAGCGGGCGTTCGACCAGAATAACGGCAAAGTTATTGGCGATCGGATGTCCGCGATCGGCTCGCCGCCGGTCCTTGTAAATGTCAGCGCAAGCGCATTCAAGGCGGGCGATAACTCCGTCACCAGAGATAAATCCAATGGCAACTATAAATACGCGGACGTCACTTCGGATATGGCGATGAAGGTTGCCAATGATCTTCTCATGGGCCGCCGCGATCAGGTCAAGGGAGCGATAACGGGCTGGGGCGTTGACGGTCTCGCCAAGCCCTTTGCCGAATGGCGCGGCCATCTGTGGCCCGAGGACCTCAACAAGGCTTCCGCAGCCCTCACTGCCATAGGAACGCCCGAATACGCCGACCAGCTGAAAAAAATCCAGAGTCCTGAACTGAAGGCGCTGGTCGAAAAAGGGAATTCCGACTTCAACAACGGCAAATCGCGCAATGACATCGCGCACGATTTTGATATGGGACAAAAACAGATTTATGGCGCAACAATTACAGTGCAGAACGATGCTCTTGGCGTCGTGCGTGCCCGTGAAGCACAGTTCCTTGCGCAAAAGCAGAATGGGCAGGGAAAGTCAGCCGATCCCATTGTCCCTGCACCTATAAGCGCGGCACCGTCCGCAGCGGCTCCTGGCAGCGATATCGCCAAGGTAGCGCAAACGTTTGCGCATGAACCTTACAGCAAATGGCCGACTTTGAATGGCTGGACGGTTGAAAATATTGCAAAGCTCCAGATCAAGGCGAACGATCAGATCCGCAGGGACCGGGACGAGGCGCTCGGGATCGCTATGGATGCCGTCGACAACCGCAAGCGCATCGACGATATACAAAATCCCGTGATGAAAACGATTGTCGATCGTGACATTGCCGTGGGCCAGCCGTACGAAGTTATCGCAAAACACATCCAGGACGCGGCAAAGAGTCAGACCGCAGCGGTCAATGATCGCATTCAAAATACGACGCCAGGCGTATCCCCGCCGCCGCAGAAACTTTCGTCACCCGGTGGACCAGGCGGGGCCTAACTTCCTCTGAATTAAAGAACATTTTCCCTTTGAACGCTTCACGGCGCAGGGCTATATTGGGCCGGCGTTACTTTATTATACGGAGTCCCGGAATCCCCATGACTGATGAGCCTTTTGCCGATCTGCTGACCCATATCAATAACGGCCTCGGGGATGCCATCTTCGCGCACGAGATTCAGCGCGGGCAGCTGGCATTGCGGACCCATCGTGACGATATAGTGAAAGTCTTGCGGTTCCTGCGCGACGATGCGCTTTGCGAATTCAAGGTTCTGGTCGACGTTTTGGGCGTCGATTTCCCCGAGCGGCCCGAGCGCTTCGAGGTCGTTTACAATCTGCTGTCGCTGAGCCGCAACCAGCGCATACGCGTGAAAGTCACCACGGACGAAGACAAGCCGGTTCCGACGGTAACGGGCGTCTACAGCGCCGCGGGCTGGCTCGAGCGCGAAGTATGGGACATGTATGGCGTTTATTTCTCCGGCCATCCGGACCTGCGGCGCATCCTGACCGATTACGGTTTTGACGGTCATCCGCAGCGCAAGGATTTCCCTCTGACCGGCTATGTCGAACTGCGCTGGGACGATGAGCAAAAGCGCGTTGTCTACGAGCCCGTGAAGTTGACTCAGGACTTCCGGACATTCGACTTCGTCTCCCCATGGGAAGGCATGACGAATGTGCAATTGCCGGGTGATGAAAAAGCGGTCAAGCCGTTGGGCGGCCCCGACCGGATGAAGGAGAAGGAACTGTGAGCGCGCAGCCCTTGAAAAAAGAAGAGCCGGAAGCGGTCGCTCTGGCATCCGAGACGCAAATCCGGCCCTATACGATGAACTTCGGTCCGCAGCACCCCGCGGCGCACGGCGTGTTGCGCCTGGTGCTGGAACTTGACGGCGAAGTGGTCGAGCGCGCGGATCCGCATATCGGTCTGCTGCACCGGGGCACGGAAAAGCTGATCGAGTACAAGACCTACACCCAGGCGGTGCCTTACTTCGACCGGCTCGATTACGTCGCGCCGATGAATCAGGAGCATGCCTATGCGCTGGCGGTCGAAAAGCTGCTTGGCATCAAGGCGCCGTTGCGGGCGCAGTATATCAGGGTGCTCTTCAGCGAGCTGACGCGGATCATGAACCACTTGCTGAACATAACGACCTTCGCGCTCGACGTCGGCGCCATCACGCCGGCACTGTGGGGATTCGAGGAGCGCGAAAAAGGAATGGAATTCTACGACCGCGTTTGCGGTGCGCGCCTGCACGCCAACTATTTCCGCCCCGGCGGCGTTCGGTGGGACATGCCCAGGGGCCTCGCCGAGGACATGAAGAACTGGGTCGACAACTCAATCATCAAGGTGATCGATGACCTCGGCAATCTCCTGACCGATAACCGCATCTTCAAGCAGCGAACGGTTGATATTGGAACCGTCTCCAAGGAACAGGCGCTCGATTGGGGCTTCTCCGGTCCGATGCTGCGGGCCTCGGGCGTCGCGTGGGATCTGCGCAAGTCGCAACCCTATGAGGTATACGACAAGATGGAATTCGACATTCCCGTGGGCAAGACCGGCGACTGTTACGCGCGCTACCTGGTGCGCATGGAAGAAATGCGCCAGTCCGTGAAGATCATGCAGCAGTGCCTCGCGCAGCTGCCCGAAGGTCCGGTGATGGTCGACGACCACAAGGTCACGCCGCCGCCCCGCGCCGAGATGAAACGCTCGATGGAAGCGCTGATCCACCACTTCAAGCTGTTCACCGAGGGCTATCACGTGCCGGCCGGCGAAGCTTACGCCGCCGTGGAAGCGCCGAAGGGTGAGTTCGGCGTCTATATCGTGGCCGATGGAACCAACAAACCGTACCGCTGCCGCATCCGCGCGCCGGGTTTCCTGCATCTGCAGGGACTCGACTTCATGAGCCGCGGCCATATGCTGGCCGACACGGTGGCGGTGATCGGCTCGATGGATATCGTGTTCGGGGAGATCGATCGGTAATGACCGACATGCCGAAAAGCGGGGAACTGGCTGCCGATGCCCGTCAATTCGTGCGGGATAACAAGAAATTTTTCTGGGATTATCTAAAGCCGCTCTTGTTGCCCTTCATTGTTATGGACGCCATAGCGCACGTCGGCGCCACCATATCGCCGGCGTTCACGATTGCCAGTCTCGTTACGGCGTACATTTCCGCATGTTTCGTTCTGGCGTGGCATCGTGCAGTATTATTAGGCCCCCAAAGCAATCACGCCGTTAATCCGTTTCTGCTCAAGAAAGGCGAGGGCGGCTTCATACTTATTTTCTTTCTGGTCGCCATAACGCCGGCCGCTGTCATGATGTGCGGATTGCTTCCCGTCATCGGCGCGGCGCTGACCAAGAACATGGTGCTGACGGTGGTAGCTTCCCTGGTAACGATTGTCGCCTTTGTCTATGCGATCATTCTAGGGATGAGCTTTGCATTCGTTCTGCCAGCGCGCTCAGTCGGCGTTAAGCTTTCCTTCAGGGAAGCTAGAAAAATTGCTAGAGGTCTTATCTGGAAACTTTTCTGGACGGGCATTCGCGTTTCATTCGGCCCGGCCTTTCTGATCGGTCTATGGTACGGAATAATGGCGGTCGTGGTTATCAGCATGCCCGGCATGTCGGTCATGAAAACCGATTTTGCCGGCAAGAATCAGGAAGAACTCACGATGCCGGGCGCTGCCATTCTCTATCTGGTCGGAGGACTGCCTCTCATTTATTTCCACTTCATGATCGTTGCAAGAAACATCACTGTGCTTTCCAAACTTTACCAATGGTCGGTGCAGAACCGTGCGCCGGAGCAAGCAAAATGAAACCCAAGTTCGAACTGAACGCCGATTACCAGCCCGCCAGCTTTGCCTTCCGCGACAAGAAGCAGGTCGAGGAAATTCTTGGGCGCTATCCGAAGGGATTCCAGCGCAGCGCGGTCATGCCGCTGCTCGATCTTGCCCAGCGTCAGGTCGCAGAAGACGGCGCGAAGGCCAAGCCGCCCTATGGCGGCTGGATTCCGCGCGCGGCAATGGACGAAATTGCAAGCATCGTCGGTATCGCGCCGATCAAGGTCTACGAGGTGGCGACTTTCTATTCGATGTACAATCTGGCGCCCGTGGGCAAGTTTCTCGTGCAGCATTGCACCACCACGCCGTGCTGGCTTCGCGGCTCGGCCGATATAGTAAAGGCTTGCGAAAAGCACCTCGGGATCCACACCGGCGAAAGCACCAAGGACGGTTATTTCACGACGAAGGAAGTTGAGTGCCTCGGTGCCTGCGTCAACGCGCCGATGGTGCAGATCAATGATGAGTACTATGAGGATTTGACCCCGACGCGCGTGGTCGAGATCCTGAAAGCGCTCAAGGACGGCAAGGACGTGCCGGCCGGATCCCAGACCGGACGACGGACGTCCATGGCCGCGAGCGGGCCGACGACGCTCATGGAAAAAGCCAAGAAAACAGGCGTTTCCTGAACTTTCTTGACCATTACCATAAATGATCCCTATCCTGCGGCATGACAATAAGCCGCAGGGAGTTCCTAAAGAAATCGGCGCTCGCGCTTGCCTTCGCCGCCGTCGCCGGCGCGGTCGACGGGCTATTGATCGAACCCAACTGGATTCGCAACCGCGAGTATGAGTTGGTTACGCCTAAATGGCCGAAGGAGATGGGCCCGCTGACCATCGCCATCGCTGCGGATTTGCATGTAGGTTGCCCATCCGTTTCGCTCAAGACGATAGATAAGATCAGCAAGCGGCTCAACGATATGAACGCCGATATGATCTTGCTGCTCGGTGATTTCCTGACCGCCCGCGGGAAAGATGGGCTTGTCGTCGGCGGTGAATATGTGCCGCCCGAACCGATCGCGGAAAGACTGGCGCAGCTTCACGCGCCGCTCGGCGTTCACGCGGTGCTCGGCAATCACGATTGGTTGTGCGACGGCAGGGGCATGTGGAAAGCCTTGGAGAAATCCGGAATTCATGTGTATGAAAACAGCGCCGTTCATATCGTTGCGCCGGATAAAAGCTTCTGGCTCGCCGGGCTTGCCGATGACACAACGCGCAAGCCGGATCTCAAGGGGACTTTCAATCAGGTTACGAACGGAGATCCGATTATTTCGATGATGCACGACCCTGGGACCTTTCTGGATCGGAACGGCCTTTCGGTCGTTTCGCTGGCGGGACATACACATGGCGGGCAGGTATCCCTGCCGATAATTGGGGCCCCCTACAAATTTACCGGCCGGGCGCCCGAGCACTATGCCTACGGCCACATTATCGAGGGCGGCGAGGACTTGATTGTCACCAGCGGAATCGGCACCAGTATGTTGCCGGTTCGGGTTGGCGTGAATGCATTGCCGGAAGTCGTCAAGCTTACCATTCGCCACCCCTGATTTTTTCATAGCGGGGTCATTGTTATCGGCTAAATCCGCGGCTATTATCCGAGGGATAGAGGTTTTTGGTCAGAAAGGCTGGTTACCCATGGCAGTAGAAGTTGCCCCGACTTACGACAAAATTGTGCAGCTCTGGTGGGCTTATTACTGGCGATTTTTCGGATTGGGATTCCTGATCGAACTCGTGCTTAGCGTTATATATTTGACGATGGATCAGGTTCTGGGGATCAAGACCCAGCATTATATGATCTCAATCGCCGTGATCATCATTGGCACCGTCGTTTCGCAATGGGTTTTTCACCGCCTGCTGACCAAGGGCTTCGGCCGTTACCGCCTCGTGCTGATTGAGAAATAGAGAGTACAAATGCTCGACGACAAGGACCGCATATTCACCAACATCTTCGGCTGGGAATCGTTTTCTCTCGATTCCGCGAAAAAGCGCGGCGATTGGGACAACACGGCCGAGCTCATAAAAAAGGGCAAAGACTGGGTTATCGCCGAGATGAAGGCGTCCGGCCTGCGCGGCCGCGGCGGCGCCGGTTTCCCGACCGGCATGAAGTGGTCGTTCATGCCCGACCCGGCCAAAAGCGGCAAGCCGCATTATCTTGTAATCAACGCCGACGAGTCCGAGCCGGGCACCTGCAAGGACCGCGACATTCTGCGGCACGAGCCGCATAAACTACTCGAGGGGGCGTTGATAGCCGGGTTCGCAATGGGCGCGCACCGCGCTTATATATATGTACGCGGCGAGTTCTATGACGAAGCTTCAAATCTGAACAAAGCGATCAAGGAAGCCTATGCGGCCAAGCTGCTTGGCAAGAACGCTGCGGGATCGGGTTGGGATTTCGACATCATTCTGCATCGCGGCGCAGGTGCCTATATTTGCGGTGAGGAAACTGCAATGCTCAACTCGCTCGAAGGAAAGAAAGGCGAGCCGCGCAACAAGCCGCCATTCCCGGCGATGGCCGGGCTATATTCCTGCCCGACGACAGTCAATAATGTCGAGACAATCGCGGTGGCACCGACGATTCTCCGCCGGGGCGGCAAATGGTTCGCCGGGATCGGGCGTGACGAAAAAAACACGGGCACTAAGCTGTTCTGCATTTCCGGCCATGTGAATCAGCCCTGCAACGTCGAAGAAGCGATGGGCATTCCGCTGAAGGAGCTGATTGAAAAGCACGCCGGCGGGGTGCGCGGTGGCTGGGACAATCTGCTGGCCGTTATTCCGGGAGGATCCTCGACGCCTTTGCTTCCTAAATCGATCTGCGACACCGTCCTCATGGATTTCGACGCACTGCGCGCAGTGCAGAGCGGCCTCGGCACAGCCGGTGTCATCGTCATGGATAAATCGACCGACATTGTCTATGCCATCGCGCGGCTCGCCTATTTCTACATGCACGAGTCCTGCGGCCAGTGTACGCCGTGCCGCGAGGGGACGGGCTGGATGTGGCGCGTCATGCAGCGCATGGTGAAGGGCAATGCCACGATTGAGGAGATCGACATGCTGATCGACGTCGGCAAGGAGATCGAGGGGCATACAATCTGCGCGCATGGCGATGCCAGCGCCTGGCCGATTCAGGGGCTCGTCCGTCACTTCCGTCCGGAGATGGAACGGCGAATCCTCGAATATCGCAAACAACTCGCGGCTTAAGCGGCTTTGCCTGCAATTTTGCAATTAATATTGAAAATGCGCCTTGCATTAGATTTGTGTGGGGTAATAAAAGTACGACTGCTTTTGCCGGTTAAGTAGTTTTCTTTCCCGAAGACTCGAATCCTCCGACATATCCTTTTAATTTGTGTTTCTTTTCTGTAGCGGCCTTGACCATGACCGGGTGCAGGCGTAGATAACCGCCCGCAAACAGAATTCTTAAAGGAAGACGAATCATGGCACTCGTAACCGCAGCAAACCCAGAAGACGACCGCAACAACCGGCTCGTTCAGATTTTCACTTTTGGCACGAGCCCTGATCAGCCGCCGCGGGAAGTTCCGACTGGTATGGTCTTCGCTGTTAAATGCATTGACCGGAACCGCCCGGTCGAAGCCCGCGGTCGCGATTGCTTCCGCGCCTCCAAGCCCTTCGACATCCGCTAGGGGCAAACAACAAGTTTCATTCCTGATAGGCCTGTCCTCGGACAGGCCTTTTTTCTTGGTGCCGGGTGGGTATTCTGTCTATTCAAGGACGAAAAATAACCCGTGATGATAAAGTCATAACCGCTTGGAATATTTGTATTAGAAGACTATAAGTACATATGCTTATGACATGCCCCGCCGGTGAGTAAGAGCGATGCCCAAGCTGACGATCAATGGAATTGAAATCGAGGTCCCGCCGGGAACGTCCATCCTGCAGGCGGCCGAGCAGCTAGGCATCGAAATTCCGCGTTTCTGCTATCACGACCGCCTGAGCGTCCCGGCGAACTGCCGCATGTGCCTGGTCGAGGTTGCGCCCGGCCCGCCGAAGCCGCAAGCCTCATGCGCGCTAGCCTGCGCCGACGGCATGACGGTGAAAACTGAATCCGACATGGCCAAAAAGGCGCGCAAGGGCGTGATGGAATTCCTGCTGATCAACCATCCGCTAGACTGCCCGATCTGTGACCAGGGCGGGGAGTGCGACCTGCAGGATCAGGCGATGGCCTATGGCTTTGACCGCTCCCGCTATGCCGAGAATAAGCGCGCCGTGCCGGACAAGAACTTCGGCCCGCTGATCAAGACGTCGATGAATCGCTGCATCCAGTGCACGCGCTGCGTGCGCTTCGGCGAGGAAATTGCGGGCGTGCCCGACCTCGGCCTGCTCAACCGCGGCGAGGATGTCGAAATTTCGACATTTATCGGCAAGGCTGTTGGTTCCGAACTTTCGGCCAATATGATCGACGTTTGCCCCGTCGGCGCATTGACCAGCAAGCCTTACGCCTTTATGGCGCGTCCATGGGAACTCACCAAAACCGAGAGCGTCGATGTCATGGACGCGGTCGGCAGCAACATCCGCGTCGACTCGCGCGGTGGCGAGGTTCTGCGAATTCTGCCGCGCCTGCACGAAGACATCAACGAGGAATGGATCTCCGACAAGACCCGCTACGCCTGCGACGGCCTCAAGGTGCGCCGCCTCGACCGGCCGTGGCTGAAGATCGACGGCAAGCTGAAGGAAGTGTCATGGGATGAAGTCCTCGCGGCTGCGGCGTCAAAACTCAGGAACACGAAACCCGAGAAAATTATAGCTCTGACCGGAGCTATATGCGCATCCGAGGAATTGGTCGCGCTCAAGGATCTGATGGGTACGCTCGGTGTCGAGAACGTCTCGGGCCTGATCAACGGCCTACGTATTAATACATCTTCGCGCGCGGCCTATATCGCCAACACCGGTATCGCCAACCTTGAGAAAGCGGACGCCGTTCTGCTGATCGGCACGAACCCGCGCTGGGAAGCGGCGATGATCAATGCCCGCATCCGCAAGGCGTGGCGCAACAACCGCGCCAAAATCGCGCTGGTAGGCCCCGAATGTGATCTCAACTATCCCTATACGCATATCGGCGAGGGGCCGGCGGACCTCGAGGCGCTGGCTTCCGGCAAACATGCGTTTGCGGCAACACTGAAAAACGCGAAGAACCCGATAATCATTCTCGGTGCCGGCGCGCTTGAACGCGAGGACGGGGAAGCGGTGCACGCACTGGCGGCTTCGGTCGCCGAGGCGCTCGGCGTCATCCGTCCCGACTGGAACGGCTTCAATGTCCTGCATTACAACGCCGCGCAGGTGGCGGCGCTCGATCTCGGCCTCACGGCGGCGCTGAGCAACGACGATAAGCAGGGCGCGGAAGTCGTCTATCTGCTCAATGTCGACGGCCCGGTCGTGAACACGCTGCCGCGCAAGGCATTCGCGATCTATCAGGGTCACCACGGCGATGCAGGTGCCCACCGCGCGGATCTGATCCTGCCGGGCGCGGCCTACACGGAAAAGAACGGTACCTATGTGAATACCGAAGGCCGCGTGCAGATCGGGCGCAAGGCCGCCGACGCGCCGGGGCAGGCGCGGGAAGACTGGAAGATTTTGCGCGCGTTGTCGGGCGTGCTGGGCAAGGCGTTGCCCTACGATGATCTGCCACAGTTACGTGCGCGCATCGTCAAAGAATGGCCGAGCTTCGGCGCCATCGACATGCAGCCCGCCGAACAATGGAAGAAGCTGCCCGCGCCGATCAAGGGCATGAAGGGCGACTTCAAGCCGGTGATCGAGAATTTCTATTTGACCAACAGCATCGCCCGCGC
>DATJGZ010000083.1:0-27826 GCA_035494535.1 Patescibacteria group bacterium
CAGTACGATGAACTCGAGCGGAAGCTGAGCGAATATCTGGGCATCAAGGTCTTTCTGGTGAAGGACTGGGAGACGCCGCAAAGCTACATGACCGCTGAGTCCAACAAAATGATCGATTCGATGTATCCTGGTGCCTACGGCATCAAGAACGCCCGGCAGGCCTTCGAAGAGGCGACGCGCTCCATGCTCGGCTCCCTGCGCGCCAACATCGCCGCCCGCGATCCGGTGCTCGGTGCCGAACTGACGGACCGCGAGCTGCTTTCGCTGCAGAAGGTCCGGCATGTCACGGTGCGCGACGGCAACGCGGAGCCCGAACGTGCCGTGATCATCTTCGACCCGGCGAATGTGCGTGACGAGAGCGACAAGACCTGGAACAAGAACATTTATTGGGCGCTGTTCAAGCATTCCGGCGACAGCAACGCCTGGCATCATCCCGGCCCGCGCGAGGAGGATGACCAGTATATTTTTATCCGCGACATCGTCGAGAATCTTGATGTCTCTCCCGACGACCTGCGCGCCTATCAAGCTTTCAGAAATGTGATGTACGCGGTCAAGAATCAGGACGAATTCAGCATGCGGGAGCAGTCGCGTCGCGACGGGCCTCATTTCCAGAGGTTGCGCAACCTGCACAGCAACGACCGCATGCCCGGCATGCACCGCAGCGAACATGAGATAACGCTTTACGAACATCTGGGCCGGCTCGAGGTTGAGCAGGCGCTGCGATACGCGGCGGACGACATCGGCATTCAGGATCCGGATTTTCTCGAGAAATTGAAGATTGGCCGCGCCACGCATGACTTCGGAACGTCGCTATTCCCGGGCGAGACATTCGCGCGGCTAATGCTGACGGACCGCCGGTTCGAGGGGCTTGGACCGAATGAACTGGTCGCGATCCATATGGATCTCCATCGCCGTCTGGACGAGGGGCTGAAGCGGCATACGACGCCGGAGGCGGAAGATATCGACCTCGACGGCGACTACCTTCTGATGACCCGCTCCGACCCGCGCATCATGTTCCCGGTGTTCCGCGAGGTGTACGAAGCGGATACGAGCACCGGTCCGGCGCGCGTCTATCTGGACACGATCATGGCGGGCCTGCAGAAATTCTTCCCGACGCTGACCAATGCGCCGGTTCCCGTGCTCGACCCCAAAAACGAGCCGCCGCGGACGGTCGCGGGATACAAGGCTCCGACGCAAGGAACGCCGCAGCCTCCGCCGCCCGGCCCGGTTTAACAACTCTGGTTTAACTGATTCGAATTAAGCGTGGGCCGGCAGCGGCAACGACCAGTTACGATTGGTTGAGCGGATCGTGGTCTCGTTCGCGGCCTTGTCGTAGTTGTATTTGATCTCAGGCTTGGCGTTTAGCTCAGCCTTTTCGTCGTTATTGAGCTCGCCGCGCATGTGATAGACCTTGCCGGAGTTGGTGTCCTCCACGCTGCCGTGAATGGCGGTGTGGGCAATCTCGAAATCGGTGCTGGCGCCCTTGAGCTGCGGCTGGCCGTTCGACGTGGTTGCTGAGGCGGAGGCGTGCAGTCCGCTCATGCCGCCCGCGAACGAACCGAAGATGCCCATGATGAAGCCACCGAGGGGCCCGTCGATCAGGAAGTTGAAAATCCAGTTCACAACCTTGCCGATGGCCGAATCCGGGCCGCCGAACATATCCACGACCTTGTGCTGCATCTGGTCGGCGGCCAAAAGCCCGACCAACCCGCTCTTCTTCGATGGGTCCTCGATCAGCGCGTTGATCGCGTTGTTAAATGCCTGCGGATGATCCTTCATCGCCTGATTGACGTGCTCGAGCAGCTGCGGATCCTGTTTCAGGCCCTCGCCGATGGCGTCGATCAGCTGAAGCTTCTGCTGACGCGGAATCTTGTTGATCTTGTCTTTCAGCTCGGGGTGCTGCTTGTACATATCCTCCATGGATATATCGAACATCCTGATCTTGATGTCTTCGGTGCGCTGCGGCTCGGCCTCGTCCATCAGCTTGAGCTTGTCCTCGGCGGAGATCTTGGAAAGCGCGTTCTTCATCTCCGGATGGTCTTTGAGGATGGCGGCATCGAAGATGGCCAGTTTCGTCTCCTTCGCGGCGATTTCGGCGGCGTGGGCCGGGTCTTTCTGCGCGTCGGCTATAATCTGGAGCTTCTGGTCGTCGGTCAGCAGCTTCAATTTCGCTTCCAGATCGGCCCTTTCCTGCGGCGTCTTCGGATTGACGGTGGCGATGACCTTGGCGTCGAACAGCGCGATCATGACGTCATGGGTGCGCTGCGGATCTTGTTCGTTTATCAGCGCCAGCTTCTTCTCGCGCGTGATGAGGGCCAGAGCGTCGGCCATTTCCGGATGGTCCTTGAGGATCGTGGCGTCGAAGACATCGATTGCCAGGTCGTCGGCCGCGCCTTGGGGGTCCGATGCGCCTTTTTTGATGATCGCCAGCTTTTGCTCTTTGGTGAGCGCACGGAGTTGGGCGGCGTGCTCGGAATCAACCAGAGGGACCAATTGATCGAACGCGGCCAGCTGCATCCCTTCCGTAAGATGCACGACGCCGTTGCATATGCCTTGGAAAGCGATCTTCTGAGCGGCGGTTAACTGTGGCATTGGTTTTTTACGCTGTCCGTTGTGTTCGATGAAAACATTAGACATAATAATTATTAACGGGGAGTTAATTTTCGCCCGGTTATTGATTAGACTTTGATATTAAACGATTAATTACGGAGCCTTTGCCCGGTTATCGACCACGAACCAGGCGGTGTAGGGCGTCTTTCCGGTCGGCCATACGGCATCGGCGGTAATATAAAGAATGCCGTTATCGTCCTTGAAGCTCAGATCCGGGGATTGCGCGCCACCGAGGATGGTGGCGAGCAGAAAGCCGGCTTCCTCGCGGCTGATAACCTTAATGGCGGTGCCGAGGCTGCGGCTGTCGCCGCCGCGCACGATGCTTTTCATTAGGCCGTCCAGCGCCGTTTCCTCGACATTCTGGCTCACCCACGCCGCTTGTCCGGATTTGCGTAGTTGCAGGGCGCGGTAGTGCACGCCGATGCTGCCGAAATTCTCGCGCATGAATTTGCGCAAGGCCGCCACCTTCTCGGCGGAATTGCCGTCGAACTGCGAGAAAGCTTCGTGTCCGGCCTGCGCAATATTGCCGCCGCCGATCTTCCTGTAGAACGACGTATCGGGGTAGAGGGCGCGGATCATGCCCCAGTTGCCCCGTCCCGGGTTCTCGGTCGCCTGATCGACGTAGGCGAGGTATGTCTCATCCGGTCCGGCATTGGCCGGAATCGTCGGTTGCGGATGCGTGGGCGGCTTCTCGATCGGCTTGCGCATCGCGATGTCTTTCTCCAGCCGGCCAAGGCAGTCCGCAAATATCTGCGTCGCCGGTGCCTCCGGCGGCGGGAATGCTGTCGCAAACGCTTTCGCGCTTTCCATCCCGCGCACCGATATGCCGATGCCGCCTTTGACGATGGCATCGACAACCTCATCCCGCGCGGCGGGAGGCAGACGGAATTCATAGCGGTCGCCGGGATCGATTTGCTCGGCCGTCGTCGCAAGGTCGAGCGAAGCAGCCGGAAGCGTTATCTTGGCGTCCGTAAACGTGTATCGTACCGAACGGCCGTCGGGCAGGTGGCGGAAGCCCATCAGGATCAGCGCCGTCCTGAAATTGAGGTTGCCATTGTCCCTGATGTAGCCGGAAATGAACAAAATGGGACTGATCTCATTGCCCTGATCGTCGGTGGCGGGCCCAATCTCCCACAGGCAGCCACCGGGGTTTACCGGGTTGTCGAGCAACTGCGAGAGCTTGTAGACGTAGCCGGTGCCGTATTTGGAGAGTTCGTCCAGGCTCGCGGGCAGGGTGGGTGGCTGATCTTGCGCCCGCGCGGCCGGAGCCAGCAGAACGAGAGCCGTCAGTAACGCCGCGCAAACTCTTTTCATATCGCCCCCGGATGCCGTATTGCGCATTTTATCCTTGCCTCGCATGCCGGGGAAAAGAAAAATGCAGAAACTACACGCGAGGAGGGCGCTATGAACGACTACAAGAAAATCACTGATGCCTACGAGAACACCGTGCCGGGGCAGGCCCCGCGGCTGGCGGCTGCTGGCGTTGCGCAGGCCGAGTTGTTCGGCTGGCTGTTCGGCAAGTTGGTCAACACCGGCGGCGCGCGGGAGGACGAAGTCGAGGCGCTGCTGAAGGAGTTGCGCCACATGTCGCCCGACCCGGCGCAGTCAGCCATCTACGATCTCGTGCTCAACCGCATGTACGAGTATTCGCGTAAGGAGTAGCCGGCGTCCTCGCCGGAACCCCCAGCGCGCTTCAGACGTTCGTTCTGCCGAAGCCGATTTCATCACAATCGAACAGGGAGCTGCGCGGCTCGGCGCAGACGGACGTCTATGTCTTCATGGAAACACATTGGCTGCGTCACGGCCGCGCTGCTGCCGATCTTGCTGACCGGATGCTGCGAGAACCCGCACAGCTTCATCGGAAGGAATTTCTGTGGCAACTGCGTAGCGAATGCGTCGCTGTCGTCGCTCACATCCCAACATTTCCGGATCGCCGCAAACGCGCCGCCGCAGCCGATCACGCCTGAGAGCTTCCGGATTGCGGCGAATGACGCCGCGGCGCGCTGATCAGGCAAAAATTTCCTTCAGAAACGCGACCAGTGCTTCCCATGAATGCTTATCCGCTTCGGCATTATAGGCGGCGCCCTTTGACGGGTCGTTACCGGCATTCTTCTGCGTAAAGGCGTGGACGGCGTGGGCGTATTCCGTCAGCGTCCAGTCGGCATTCGCCGCCTTCATTTCCTTGATAAAATTGTCGACCGCTTCCTGCGTGACGTGGGGGTCATCCGCGCCGTGATGGACTACGATACGGGCCTTGATGTCGCCTGCTTTGGCCGCGGGTGCTTTGGTCGACAGGTCACCGTGGAAGGTGACCGCGCCGCGGATAGCAGCGCCCGAGCGTGCCAGTTCCAGCGCCATCGCGCCGCCGAAGCAATAGCCGATCACGGCGACTTTTCCGGGATCGACGCCGGTCTGCGCGCGGGCAAAAGCGAGAGCAACAGCCATGCGGTGACGCGCCAGCCCCGGGTCGTTCTTGTATATACCTGCGGTCTTTCCGGCTTCGTCGGTATTTGCCGGACGCACGCCTTTGCCGTACATGTCGACGGCGAACGCATTGTAGCCAAGATCTGCCAGTTGCTCCGCCCGGGCCTTCTCATAGTCGGTCAGGCCCATCCATTGATGCACGATCAGCACGACCGGAGCCGGTTTGTGATCGCGTTCAGGCAAATTGCGTGCGTCGACCCAATAGCCCTGCAATTCGGTTTCGCCGTCGCGATAGCTGACATCATGTCCGGATGCGGCGTGCGCCTGCAGCGGCGCGGCAATCAGGAACAGCAGAGCGAGGACGGTCAGCACGCGCATTGTGTTTCTCCTTTTGAAATAGGTTTCACGATATCAAACCGCGCCGATGACGAATCAGGAAGAGGCAAAACTGAAATTTTCGCGGAATTGGTAAAAACAGGCCGGTAATTTTGTTTCCGGTCTACCGAGGCAAAATGAAAGCACATTGCCAGCGACTCGAACGGCCCCGGAATTTACCGTCGAATTTGCGTATGTGTCGGGCAGCCTCTTTCCAATACCGGGCGTTGATGTATCCTGTTTCTTACGTAAACCGGATATACGTGAAACGAAAGAGGCTCCTCGTCCCCACTGGGAGCCTTTTTCTATTGTCGGATGGATTACATTAACTTTCCTTTGTTACGGTTTTCTTTTGCACTATAATGTCAGGGTTATATTCAACTGCGCATTGCGTAAATAAATTCTCATTCAGGAAAGTAATCAGTTGGCTTCTTCCTCGGGCGGATCAGACGAAGGCCTAGTCGTTGCCATCGGCATGTTGATCATCTTTCTGGTGATCGCGGGCTCGCACACCACGGGCATGAGCCCGCTGCAGTTCTTCTTTGTCGGCGTAAGCTTGACCTTTTTCGCCACCATTATCTTCGGTGTCGTCATTCTCTTCGTGATCTCGGTCTGCCGGGTCTGGATCGAGGCGCACAAGGCCGACGGCCGGACGTTGTGGCAGATCATCAAGGCCGAGTATAATCCTGACAAGCTGTACCAGAATTACCGCATGGTCTACAGCCACATGGACAAGAGTTTCCGGACATACTGGGATTCGCCGCGGGCGGCGCGCATTCGTCGTTTTACGGAGGCGGGGTTGGCGCGCACGCACCACTGGAAAGAGCAGATAAAGATATTCTGGCAGTACTACAAGGATGCCGGCAGGGGTGATGACTACTGACGTCTAAAAAATACAGGCGCCCGAAGGCGCCCGTATCGAATTCGTCAAGACGTCGCGGGTTACGCAGCTTCCTGGAGATTGGCGGCGAAGGTTTTGCCCTTATCGGTCTGAAGTTCGTAAGTGATCTTCTGGCCTTCGCTCAGGGTACGCCAGCCGGCGCGCTCGACGGCGCTGATGTGAACGAACACATCCTTGCCGCCGTCTTCGGGCTGGATGAAGCCGTAGCCTTTTGCGGGGTTGAACCATTTCACTGTTCCGGTTGCCATGTACTAACTCCTTACAAAGTGACATCGGGTTGTCTCATGCCGCAACCGCGCGGCATGTTGTTCGTTTGATGTGCCGGCCGAGCCAGATAGTCATGGCCAAACCGAACTTTTTAAGGGGAAAAACAGTGCCCGGAAGAGGGCCGTCGTCGTCCAAAAAAGTCGTGGTCTTGAAAGCGCGTCCTATCAAACTTATGCCAAGTTATGCACATTTGGCCGCTTCCCGTCAACCGAATGCTGTGGAAAGAAGCATCTACAAGCGGTTTGCGCTCTATATACGGCAAGGCTTTCGTGCTTGACCATGACGATAACCGGAGAGTCCTAATGCCCGCCATACCCGCCTTGCTAGTGCCTGTCCTGACCGTTGTGCTTCTTTTCTGCTCGAACATCTTCATGACGTTCGCGTGGTACGGCCACCTCAAGTTTCTGAACAAGCCGCTGCTTGTCGTCATCCTCGTGTCATGGCTGATCGCCTTCTTCGAATACTGTCTGCAGGTGCCGGCGAACCGGATCGGCTACCGTGTGCTGAGCGCGGCGCAGCTGAAGACGATCCAGGAGATCATCACGCTGCTCGTCTTCGCCGGTTTCTCGTACTTCTACCTAGGCGAACCGCTCCACTGGAATCACTTCGCCGGTTTCTTCTTCATCGTCGTCGCGGCGTTCTTCATCTTCCACAAATGGTGAAGAATTTCTAAATTGCTTGCCTGAGAAAATTTTACCAAAAATGCACAAAATGTTTTTGGTTTTTCCAAATTTGCGGTACAATGGTCTTATGTTGTGCAATGTTGCACATCCTTGATGACAAACTTTATCCTACCAACCAAAGGAGACTACGATGGTTAAGAAGAAGAAAAAATCGAAAGCCGCCTCCAAGAAGAAGACGGTCAAGAAGGCGAAAAAATCGAAGAAGAGATAGCATCCTCGGCGCAAGCCGAAATGCAATCAGGGCCGCAGCAACGCTGCGGCCCTTTGTTTTATTGGGTTTTATGCAACTGCGTTTTTCTCTACAACACAGCGGCAAACGGTTCTCCGCTGGCAAGCACGAAGCCGCGGCTCATCGCACTTGTGTTGTATTCCATCACCGCCGGACCGTCGGGTGCGAGCGCGACGATGCCACCGGTACCGCCAGCGCTCTTCACGCGCGCCAGCGACTCGCGGGCGGCTTCCGCGAGCTTGCCCCCTCCATATTCGACCCGGCAGGCGACCTCCCGGGCGGTGGCATTGCGGATAAAGACGTCCCCGGTGCCAGTGCAGGACAGGGCGCAGACGCCGTCGGCCGCCCAGGTGCCGGCACCGGCAATCGAGGAGTCGCTAACCCGGCCCGGCAATTTTCCGGTCAATCCGCCGGTCGACGTCGCCGCCGCCAGCCGCCCCGCAGGGTCGCGCGCCGCTGCACCGACCGTGCTTAGACCCTTGGCGGCGTCAAAGCGTTTCCGCTTCAAAGCCTCCTCAAGCTGCTCCTGCCGCTCGCGTGTGACGAAGTAGTCATTAGCAACCATTTCGAGGCCCTGCTCGCGGGCGAACTGCTCGGCACCCATGGCGCAGAGGATGCTGTGGGGGCTGTGCTCCATGACCGCGCGGGCTGCCAGCACCGGATTTCTGATTGTTTTCACAGTGCTGACGCCGCCGCAGCGGCCGCTGGTGCCGTTCATCACGCAGGCATCGAGCTCGGCGATGCCTTCGGTCGTCAGGACCGCTCCCTTGCCGGCGTTGAACAGCGGATTATTTTCCATGATGATGACGGCGCGTATGGCCGCGTCGAGGGCGCTACCGCCGCCGCTGAGAACCGCGAAACCCTCTCTCAGCGCTTCATGCAGCGCAGCAACACGGTCCTTGACGCCGCCATCCGAAATAGACATGGAGGTCGGGATGAACGCTCCCGCGTGGATGACAAGCGCCGATTTGTCCATGTGCTTCTCCTTTTTATCAAAATTGGCGTGCGCCCCTAGTCATGAAGGCGTCTTCTTTGTACACTGATATATAAGTTCCAACGCCCGGCAAGGGGGACCTGAGCTTCCAATGTGGATTTTTCTCTGGGTTGTTCTGTCTATATTCGTCATGGGCGTGTTCTTCTGGTCCATGTTCATCCTGCAGCAGCAGAAGCGCGCATGGTTCGCCTTTGCAAAAAAGTCCGGTCTCAAATACGAGGCGGGAGCATATACGGATCCGCCGGTTATCAGCGGCATCGTCAAGGGATACAAGGTAACGTTCTTCACCGACTCTTTGCGCACGCAGGATGTGCGCGGGCGGCGGTTCGTCACGACCATAGAAGTCGAGATGGGAGACGGTATGCCCACGGTTGCGGCACTGGCGACTCAGGATTTTGCCGATTTCCTTTCGCCGCTTCGTCTGCCGTTGTCGTGGCAGCCGCCGGGCGAGGACTGGCAGAAGAATTACATTATCAAGACACGAAGCACCGACCGGTTGGTGCGTTATTTGACAAAGGCGCGTCTCAAAGTTCTAAGCGACCTTTTCTCGATGAAAAACGCGGCGACACTGTTTTTCTTCGACGAACAGGCCTGTATTTTACGTATAGAAACACCCGATCCTTTACGCGATCCGGACCGTATGGAACGGATCGCAAAGCGTGTATACGGCGCCGTCGACGCGCTTTTGCTTACGCCGGAGGAACGTCGGCAGATTTTCGAGGAATGGAAGGCACAACAGGCTGCGCAATCAGCCCCGCCTTTAGACCAGATGCCTGCGCCGCCCACGCCGCCGGTCGAAACCGGACCGCCGCCACCGACCCCGCCGCCATCGACGCCGGGCATAACGGAGACTCCCGCGGCCGATAAACCTCAAGCGGACGTCAAGACCGCGAAGTAAAATCCGTAAGCGGGCAAAGTTATCGTCGTGGCATTCTTTTGGCTGCCTCCGAGAGCGCCAGACTCAAAACCTGCGGGTCGACCGGCGTCTTGCTCGAGTACGAAATCCTGCGCCATGTCAGCCAGATTGAACAGGCAGAGCATCTTATGCTCCCCGGCTTCGCGTACGATACCCAGCAGCGTGTCATTCGGGCCGTCGATGAACTTTATCTCGCCTTCCAGCAGCGCCTTCTGCCCCTTGCGCCATTTAAGGAACTGGCGCGTGAAGTGGAGAGCCGAACCGGCATCTTTTTCCTGAACGTCCGCGGCCATTTCAACATGCGACGGCGGAATGGGAAGCCATGGCGGACCTTCGCCGAATCCGGCATTCAGACCCTTGGCCTGCCACGGCATCGGCGTGCGGCAACCGTCGCGACCCTGCCAGTGCGGATAAAGATACTTTCCCCACGGGTCCTGGATCTGATCGAAGGCGATCGGCGCCTCCGGCAGGCCGAGCTCCTCGCCCTCATACAGGAAGACCGTCCCGCGCAGCGAGCAGAGCAAGGCGATCAGCATCTTCGAGAGGCGCGGATCTTGATGAAAGCCGTTCTTGTCGGGGTGCCAGCGGCTGGCCACGCGCGTGACGTCGTGGTTGGTGAAGGCCCATGATGGCCACGCATTGTCTCGTTCTCGCTCGAAGGCGGTCACAGCCGAGGCAATGTACTTTGCCGACGGCTTATCGTTGCTCAGAAGGCCGAAGTTGTAAGACGTATGCAGGAGATCGTTTCCGTCCGTGTAACGTATGGCGCGCGGGATACAATCTTCGCCGCCGACTTCGGCCACCGCCATGCGGTCGGGATAGTCGTCAAGGATGGATCTGATCTCGCGGCAGAAGTCGACGCCGGGCTCGATCAGGAAGTCGTATTTGTGATCCTGCATGCTGTGCGGCGTCGGGAACATGACGTTGGAGAATGCCGGAGCCGGATTGGCATTAGGCGGATTATCCTCGAATTTCTGGCTGTGAAAGAAGCAGCCGATGGCATCCAGCCGGAAACCGTCGACGCCCATGTCGAGCCAGAAGCGCATCGTTTCGTCGAGCTTCTTGCGCAGTTCAGGATTGTAGAGATTCAGATCCGGCTGTTCGGCGAGGAAATTATGCAGGTAATACTGGCCGCGCCGGACTTCGTATGTCCACGAAGGACCGCCGAAATGCGCCAGCCAGTTGTTCGGCGGGCCGCCGTCCGGCTTGGGGTCGGCCCAGACATACCAATCGGCCTTCGGATTGTTGCGGCTCTGCCGGCTTTCCTGAAACCACGGGTGCTGGTCGGAAGAGTGGCTGAGGACCATGTCGATGACGATCTTGATGCCGAGTCGATGGGCCTTGTCCAGCATCGTCTTGAAATCCTCAAGCGTGCCAAACAGCGGGTCAACGTCACAGTAGTCGGCGACGTCATAGCCGTAATCCTTCATCGGTGATTTGAAGAACGGCGAAAGCCAGATGGCATCGACGCCGAGCGAGGCGACGTGGTCGAGCTTTTCCGTGATGCCCTGCAAATCCCCCACGCCATCGCCGTTCGCGTCCTTAAAGCTCCGGGGATAGATCTGATAGATAACCGCGCCGCGCCACCACTCCGTCATTCCGCACCCCATTGTTATGAGGAAAATCTAGGGAAGGCGGCCGAGTTTGGCAATAGCGCTAGGGGCAAGAAAAAACCCTCTTCCCGCAGGAAGAGGGTTTGATCATTAAGCTTTAGCGCTTACTGGGCGGCTTTGCCCGCAGCGCCCGCAGCCGGTTTTTCGTCCGCCGGAGCGGCAGCCTTGTCGGCCGAAGCGGCGTCGGACTTGCCTTCATCGGCGGCGATCGTGGCTTTCACGATCTTGTCCGGGTTGGCCGGCGGCTCGCCTTTAGCGATTTTGTCAACTGCATCCATGCCGTCGGTGACCTGGCCCCAAACCGTGTACTGGCCGGTAAGGGAGGAGCAACCGTCGTCGGTGAAGCAAATGAAGAACTGCGAGTTGGCGCTGTCTGGGTCGCTCGTCCGCGCGGCGCCGACCGTGCCGCGCTTGTACTGGTACTGGCTGAACTCGGCCTTCACGTCGCCGTAGCTCGAGCCGCCCGAACCGGTGCCGGTCGGATCGCCCGTCTGGGCCATGAAGCCGTCAATGACGCGGTGGAATTTCAGACCGTCATAGAAATGCTCGCGCACCAGTTTCTTGATGCGCTCGACATGGTTCGGCGCGATATCCGGCATGAGTTGGATCGTGACGCGGCCGTCCTTGAGGTCGAGGTACAGCGTATTTTCGGGGTCGGCTTTGTCGGCGGCGCGGGCGCTGCCCATTGAGATAACTGCCATGATGGACAAACTCCAAAGAAGGATGAGTGATTTTTTGAACATGAAATGATCCCGGTATGAGTTACGTTGACTTTCAGTGGTGCCACAGGCGTTTAACGAAAGCAATAGAGGTTGCCATCCACCCCGTTAACTGTATACGGAAATAAGGGCGGAATTCAGGCACTCTTAATTTTCAGAAACGGCCGGGATTCGCCTTTTTCACCCGGTCCTGCAGGCTTTCGTCCTGTTCGACGGCAAGACCCGCGGCCTGCAATGTCGTCTGTCCGTGACAGTCGACATATACGGGTGGCTCCTTCATACAGAAAACGACCCTTGCCACGCCGGCATCTATGATGTGTTGCGCGCAGGATTTCTTGCCCGACTGTCGGGGATGGCAGGGCTCAAGCGAGGAATAAAGAGTGGCGCCCATGAGGGCCTTGCCGTCGCGGCGCGCCTTTTCCAGCGCGATCTCTTCGGCGTGCCATCCTTCGCCCCATTCCCGGCTGTAGCCGGACCCTATTAGACTTCCGTTGGTGTCAACTACGACACAACCCACTGAAAAAGCCTCCTGCGACGGCGGGCACAAACTGCCCAGCATGACGGCTTCGCCAAGGAAGCGTTTGTCCTTCTCGCTCATTTCTTCCGCTCCAGCTCATAATGCATGACGGCCATGTCGCCGACGTGCCGCACGCCGCGCAGGATCATGCGCCGGTCTGGTGAGTGGGGAAAGGATGCTGGTTTGACGAACCGCGGCGCGTCCTCCTTGCCCACGAATAGCGGGGCGAGGGCGAGGCGCAGTTCGTCCGCGAGCCCGGCAGACAGGAACTGGGTCAATATCTCGGCGCCGCCCTCGACCATGAGCGTTTTGACGCCGTGGCGCTCCAGATCGGTCGCAAGTTGTGCGACCAGCGGCTCTCCATTGGTCAGCCCGACGACTTCGGCCACTTTGCCAAGTTTTTCCTTCAGCGCTGTTTCGGCATCTTTTGGGCAATAGACAATCTTCGGCCCGTCGCCTTCGGCAAAAAACTTGGAATCAGGCGTCAGGAGTCCCGAGCGGGTCAATGTTGCCTTGATCGGCTCTGCCTTCAACCCGCGCGTGAGGCGCTGCTTCCGGCGGGCTTCGGTCTTCGTGGAGAGGGACGGGTTGTCCCGGCGGATGGTTTCGGCCCCAACCAGAATGGCATCGCAGGTATCGCGCATGTCGTAAACCTCCTCGAGGTCCTGCGCGTGTGAGAGCAAAAGTCTTTTGCCGCCAGCCCCGGCGATATGCCCGTCAACCGACAGCGCCGCCGAAAGGATGATCTTCATCGCCCTTCCACTTTCATGATCGGCCGAAAACCTGCTTGAAAATCGTATCGGCGTGGCGGGCGTAGCTTCCGTAATCGAATATCTTATCGAGCGCCTTTTTATCCAGTGCCTTGGTGACAGCCGGTTCGTGGCGGATCAGATCCGCGAATTGCTTCTTGCCGCCGCTTTCCCAGACCTTCATAGCGTACTTTTGCACCAGGGCATAGGCGGCCTCACGGCTCATCCCCGCCTGCGTCAGGGCTAACAATACGCGCTGGGAGAAGACGAGGCCGCCGGTGCGTTCCAGATTGGCGCGCATCGCTTCGGGGTAGACCAGCAACCGGTCGACGATGCCGGCCAGCCGCGCCAACGCGAAATCGAGCGCGATGCAGGCGTCCGGCGCCATCACGCGCTCCACCGAGGAATGCGAGATATCGCGCTCGTGCCACAATGCCACATTCTCCATCATTGGCGTCACAGCGGCGCGAACAATACGGGCGAGGCCGGTCAGGTTCTCGGACAGAACAGGGTTGCGCTTGTGCGGCATCGCCGACGAGCCTTTTTGGCCTTTCTCGAAGAATTCCTCCGCTTCGCGCACTTCAGTCCGCTGCAAGTGCCGGATTTCGGTGGAAAGGTTCTCGATGCTGGCCGCGATGACTCCTAAAACGGCGAAAAACATGGCGTGACGGTCGCGCGGAATAACCTGCGTGGCAATTGTCTCGGGTGCCAGGCCCATTTTCTTCGCCACATAGGCCTCGACAGAGGGATCGACGGTGGCATAGGTGCCGACGGCGCCGGATATCTTGCAGGTGCCTACATCCTTGCGCGCTGCCTTCAGGCGTTCTCGCGCCCTGTCAAAGGCGGCATAATGTCCGGCGAGCTTCAGGCCGAACGTGGTCGGCTCCGCGTGGATGCCGTGGCTGCGGCCGACGCAGATCGTATTCTGATGTTCCTTCGCCCGCTTTTTGAGGGCCGCACAGACGTTGTCCAGGTCTTCGAGCAATATGTCGGCGGCTTTGGTCAACTGCACAGCGTAACAGGTATCGAGAACATCTGATGATGTCATGCCCTGGTGCAGGAAGCGCGCCTCGTCGCCCGCGTTCTCGCTGATATTGGTCAGGAACGCGATGACATCATGCTTAACCTCGCGCTCGATGGCGTCGATACGAGCTACGTCGAACTTGCCCTTTTTGCGCAGGGTTTTCGGCACGCTTTTGGGGATGGTGCCGAGTTCGGCCATCTTCTCCGCCGCCAGCGTCTCGATTTCGAGCCAGATCTGGAACTTGCTCTGCGGCTCCCACAGGGCGGTCATGGCGGGGCGGGCGTAGCGCGGGATCATATTGTCATACCTTTGTTCATACCCAGGATTTTAGAGAGGCGCGGGTAATAAATAAAGGCTGATGTGCTAATTAATTGCCCGGTTGCGGCGGGGCGTCGGGCATGGCGGGCCGTTCGTCCCCTCCTGAATCGTCATCAGCCGACGCCGGCGGCATCGACGGCAGGACGGGCAACTGCGCCTGCGCGCCCGGCTGCGCATACATGCCCATCGCGGCTTGATGTTGCCGTTCTTTGGCGTGGGCGATGAGCTCCTGCGCCTTCAGACCGCCGCCGATCATCAGCCCATAAATGAAGAGAAGTGTGATCAGCGACAGACGCGGGATGAAAAGGCACAAGAAGACGGCAAAGGGATTGCGCCGGGGCATCTTGTCCTGCGGGAAGTCGGGCGACACGCGGGCGACACGCTTTGTCAGCCATGGGTAGGAGCGCAGCAGTTCATGGAACGACATCCAGAAGCCGCTCGTCTCTTTCACTTGTCCCACATAATTCTTGAGATTGATCTCCTGCCAGCGGCGGGTGCCTACGGCGAGGGCCGCAAGCGCTTGTTGCGCTGACTGCGGCGATTCACAGCAGGTCGCGCCGTGCTTGTCGCACGTGTACTCCCGGGAACGGGAATAGGCGGCGCCGGCGATCGGCAGGATCGAGCCGGGCACGAGATAGGTGCTCCACGATACGTGATGGCGCTTGATATGGCCAAGCTCGTGGCCGATATAGAAGTTGATCGCGTCGGGATTCTCCTGCAGCGCATCCACGACGCTTGACAGCAATACAATGTAGTGGCGGCGCAGGAACTGCGTAGCGAAGGCATTGAGGACGCCGTTGCCGTTCATGATGTAGGCGGCGGGCACCTTATTCATGTCGAGCTTCTTCGCGCAGGCCTGTACACGTTCGTTGAGATCAGGAAACTGATCGGCGGCGATCAATGCGCCGTTGCCGCGCAGGTGGCTTATTAAGGCCGACTGCGCGAACAGGTACAGGATGAATCCGACCGGTATGAGGAGCAGGATCGCGCCGAACGTAACAGCGGTCAGCGCTACCCATGCAATCGTCGAAACGACGAATAATATCCAGAACAGTTTCTTCTCGTGCTTGTAAATGAGCTTGTCAGCCATATTCATTCCCCCGCGTAGCGATAGTGCCCGGTGATCGTGTAGTCGAACAGCATATCCTCGAGCTTTTGCCCTTCGCCGATATTATGAACCATTAAGGGCCGTTTGCCATCAGCGGACATGACATTGCTGACAATTCCGATATGCGGCAGACTTCCCTGCTTTTTCAGATTCCATGAAACGATGTCGCCTTGCCGGTAGTCGGCATTCGTCGAGACGGGCAGGGACCGGCCATGGCGAGCGAAGAAAACTCGCAGGTTCGGCACCCGGCGGTGGTCGATATTGGTATCGGTTCCCTTCATGCCCCAGAGATGCGGATACAGGCCGAAATGCGCCTGCATGTCCTCGTGCACTCTCTGTTGCAGGTCGACACCGAGTTTGCGATATGCGCGGATAATAACGTCGGCGCAGACGCCGACATGCGGCGGCACGTCCCCGTTCGGATAGGGAATGCGGTAATAACTCCCGTCATAAACGACATTCTGCCTTGTCAGATCGACAGCCGCCTTCGCCAGTTTTTCGCCGAACGCCGGATCAGCGTGCGCGACCACCGGCGCAAACAGCGCCAGTGTGACGACAAGAAGGATTAGATGTCTCATAGATTTAAATCAGCCCCAGTGTCCTGAAGCTCTTTATACCATTTTTCGCGATCACAAGGTGGTCGTGAATGACGATGCTGAAGGGTTCGCCCGCCGCCTTGATGGCGAGGGTCATATCGACATCGGCTTCGCTGGGAGTCGGGTCACCGCTGGGATGGTTGTGGACAAGGATAAGGGCGGTCGCCCCCAACTCCAACGCCCGTTTCATGATCTCGCGCGGATAAGCGGGCGTGTGGTCGACGGTGCCGCTCTGCTGCACCTCGTCGGCAATCAGTTCGTTCTTTTTGTTCAGGAACAGGATGCGGAAATGCTCTTTCTTTTCATGCGCCATGGTGGCGTGACAATAGTCCAGAAGCTTCGTCCACGAGTTCAGGACCGGCTTCTTGATAATTTCCTGCTTCATCAGGCGATGCGCGGCGGCCTGTATGGCCTTGAGGGTGACAACCGTATTTTCGGACAAGCCAGAGACATTTTCGAGTTCGCGCACCTCGGCATTCAGCACCCCTGCCAGATTACCGAACCGCGTCAGCAGGTCTTTGGCGAGGGGCTTCACATCCCTCCGCGGGATGGCCATGAACAGGATCAACTCGAGCATTTCGTAATCGGCGAGCGAGTCCGGACCGCCCTGAAGGAACCGCTGCCGCAGGCGGTCCCGGTGCCCGTGGTAATGAGGTTCCTTTTCTGCGGCGGCAGCATCATTCATGCCGGCATCATATGTGCCTTCATAACGCCGGAAAATGGCTCAATTATAAGGAGGTTTCGTGTAGCCCTTGGGTGACAAGGTGAAGATCTCGCAGCCGGTCTCGGTTACGGCGATGGTATGCTCGAACTGCGCCGACAGCGACTTGTCGCGCGTGACGGCCGTCCAGCCGTCGTTCAGCACCTTGATCGGCCAGTCGCCGGCGTTGATCATGGGTTCGATGGTGAAGAACATGCCGGCTTTCAGCACCGTACCGGTCTTCGGCGCACCGTAATGGAGCACCGACGGCGGCGTATGAAACTTCTGGCCGATTCCGTGGCCGCAGAAATCGCGCACAACGGAAAAGCGCTCGGCCTCCGCGACCTGCTGGATCGCATAGCCGATATCGCCGAGCGTCGCGCCCGGCTTGACAGCCTCGATCCCCGCCATCATGGAATCATAGGTCACTTCGATCAGCCGCTCGGCTTTCTTCGAGACATTGTCGCCGGCGATATACATGCGGCTGGTGTCGCCGTACCAGCTATCGAGGATCACCGTGACATCGATATTGACGATGTCGCCGTCCATCAGTTTTTTCGGTCCCGGAATGCCGTGGCAGACGACATGGTTGATCGACGTGCAGATGGACTTGGGGAAGCCCTTATAGTTGAGCGGAGCGGGGATGGCTTTGTGCTCGATAATGTAGTCATGGCACAGCTTGTCGAGATGCTCCGTCGTCACGCCGACCTGCACATGGGGCGTGATGAAGTCCAACACCTCGGCCGCAAGCTTTCCGGCCCGGCGCATGCCTTCGAAATCGGCCTTGTCCTCGTGCAGGTCGATGCCTTCGGATGTTTTCATGATGGCGTTCGTCATATCTCCGTAAACATGCGGTCTTGCCATAAGTACGGAGCCGCCATCTCAGAGAAAAGCAGGTCGGTACTCATCTTCATATGAAATATACGCTGGCTAATCTTATTGCAACCTGAACCGCCACTGCAGAAAAGAACGCCGCCGGCGCGAGGAGTGCCGGCGGCAGGTAGTGGTCATTAAGGGACAGTGTGGTCGGGATTACCCGGCCGCCCCGGGCTGGGCAATGCCCCGGCGATTGCAGCCGTTGTGTTTCTTGCGCCAGGTTGCGCGGCTGGTCTGATTCTCTTGCCGCTGCAGGCGGTGCTGGCCGAGGGCGCTGATGCGGCCGTTCCGGCCGGCGCGCCATTGTGAGCGATCGTTGTGGGCCTCACCACCCTCAAGCCGGGCGGCCTCGTGGTTCGTCAATGTGCCATTGGCAACGCCGTTGTGGATGCGCTGTTCCTGATTGACGTCGCGCTGGACATCGGCCTGCATGCGCTGGCTCGAGGCGCTGTTCGGATTGCCAAGCTGAGCGTCGTGCTTCTGGCCGTAGATTGTCTTGCTCTCCTGATTCTGGAGGTGCTGGATTTGCGCCCTGTCCTTGGCCGATAATGTGCCATCCTTCATGTCTCTCGCTTCAACTGCGTCGATGCGGGATTCGCCTTTCTCAAGTTTCGCCGCTTCACGAGTGGTCAGCGCCCCGGAATCGAGACCCTGTTCGATACGCTCTTGCTGATTGACGTCGCGCTGTGTCTCGGTCGCGGCGTTATGCGGATGTGTCGCCGGTTCTGTTGTGGCGTCGCCTGCGACAGCGGGTGTATCCGTGGTCGATGTGTCAGTCTGGGCCATAGCCGGAGCCGAGAGCGTAAGCGCCACCGCCGTGACCATGAGGAATTTTTTGAGTTTCATGATGTCAGTCCTTCTTGTTTGGTTTGGTTTCAAGCCCGCTTTTGCATCTTGTCGTGCGCTGGCGCAGCCCCTTTGTCAGTTCTTACGCGGTGGTTTCAGGAATCCCCCGGGAGTAAAGTAAAACTTCATAAGGCACTGAAACAAAAGATAAAATAATAGCTATGTATATGGCGAGCATACTTGCTATTCTCCTGCCGAAGACAAGGACTATCTGATCAATTGTGAGATGAGTCACACACACAAACAAAATCTTGTGGCCGAGCAACTGCGTTTCCTCGGCCGTCTGATCGCTAGTCCGCGCGGTGTCGGCGCTATCGCGCCTTCGAGCGTCGGACTTGCCCGCGCCATGGCGGCGCAGATGGATCTGGGGCGCGACGGCCCCGTGCTGGAGCTTGGCGCCGGCACCGGGGCGCTGACACGCGAGGTGCTGGCGCACGGTGTTGCGCCTGAGCGTCTGACGATCATCGAGCGCGATCTGGATTTCGTTAAGCTGATTGTCGGCCGCTTTCCCGGTGTGCGTGTCGTGCATGGCGACGCATTCGCGCTCGATAAGGTGCTGGTCGATTACCCGCCGTTTTCGGCCGTGATCTCTGGCCTTCCGCTACTGAACCACCCGGTCGAAAAACGCGAGGCATTGGCGGAAAGCGTGCTGGCAAAACTCGAGCCCGGCGCCCCGTTCATCCAATTTTCCTACGGTCTGACGAAGCCGGTGGCCACGCCGAAAGGCGCGACCGCGAAGCACGCGGCTTTCGTCTGGCGTAATCTTCCGCCCGCGCACGTTTGGGTTTATCGCCGTTCCTGAGTATGGAGTGATTTATGAGCTTTTCGGTTATCGATTCCCTGAAGAAAACCCTGATGGTGAAACCTCACCCAGCGGGCGTGCCCTTTATCGCGGTGGGCGCGATTGCTGCCGCATTGTTCCTGTCGGTGTCGAAATTCCTGTTCGCCGTCTTCTTTATCTTCACAATCTTTTGCCTGTACTTCTTCCGCGACCCGGTGCGGGTGACGCCGACAAAATCATCACTGGTCGTGTCGCCGGGTGACGGCCTCGTCAGCGCGATCGACGGCGACGTCATGTTGCCTGCCGAAATCCGCGGCGACGATACCGGCAGATACACTCGGATCAGCATATTCCTGTCGGTGCTCGACGTGCATGTCAACCGCATACCTATTGCCTCAGCGGTAATGAAAAAGATATACAAGCCGGGCAAGTTCCTGAATGCCGAGCTCGACAAAGCCAGCGAGGAGAATGAGCGCTGCAGCGTGCTGCTGAAGACGGCAGAGGGGCGGACGCTGTGCCTTGTCCAGATCGCCGGCCTAATCGCCCGCCGGATCGTCAACGACCTCAAGGAAGGCCAGTCGGTAGCGGCGGGATCGCGCTATGGAATTATTCGCTTTGGCAGCCGGGTTGATCTATATATACCGGATGGCGTCGCGCCGCTGGTTTGCGTGGGTCAGCGCGCCGTCGGGGGTGAGACGGTATTGGCCGATTTCGATAGCCGCGAACAGGCCCGCAAAGGAACGTCGATATAATGAGTGTCTTGAAGATGGACAAGGACGGCAAGGACGAACCGCAGAGCGGAAAACGCAAGCGGACGATCGTTTTCCATCGCATGGTGCCAAACCTGATCACGCTGACGGCGATGGCCGCGGGCCTGACCTCGATCCAGTTCGCGATCAACATGCAGTGGGAGAAGGCGATTTTCGCGATCCTCATCGCGCTCCTGCTCGACGCCATGGACGGCGCGATGGCAAGGCTGCTCAACGCGGCGAGCGAGTTCGGCTCATATCTCGATACGCTCTCCGACTTCCTCGCTTTCGGCGTTTCACCCTCGATCATCCTTTATATATGGCTCCTGAATGAATCCGGCCGCGTGGGCTGGGTGGCCATGCTGTTCTACACCAGCGCCACGGCGCTGCGCCTGTGCCGCTTCAACGTCGAGCAAAAGATCCTGCCCGACTGGCACAAGGGCTTCTTTTCGGGCGTTCCGTCGCCCGCCGGGGCGGGGCTGGCGCTGCTGCCGCTGATTATCTGGCTGCAATATCCCGATTTCTTCAGAGGGTGGGGCCACGCCTCGCCGCTCGTCGGCATGTGGATCATCGCGGTCGGTTGCATGATGGTCAGCCGTGTGCCGACTTTCTCGATCAAGACCATCAGCCTGCCGGCCAAGCTCGGCATGACGGTCATGGCGTGTGCGGCCCTGTTATTGGCGGCGCTGGCCAGCGCGCCGTGGCCGACACTGACCATTATCGCTGTTGCCTACATGGCCAGTATTCCTGTCGCGGTCATCCATTTCCGCAAGCTCAAGAAAGACCACCAGGAGCTCGAGGATCTCGAGGACCTGCCGCTTTAATAATCGAAGATGTGGTCGAGCTTATAGGGCTTGTCCTTCAGGCTGCGCAGGAAATCCGCCAGATCGCTCACCTGCAATATCAGCGCTACACGCTTGGATCCCGGGTCGGTCAGGATCGGCCATTCCGTGAAAACCTCGCCCTTGCCGTCGAACGTCCAATCGCGCGAGGCCACGACTGTCAGCAGGATCTTTTTATTGCCGGCAATGTCGGCAAAATTTGCGCCTTCATCCGCGGCCTTGACGGCGGCCGGCGTGAAGTCCTGATAGCGGGGCAGGGGTTCAGGATTTTTCTGGCCGTTCCGCTCCACTATGGCCCATGTTTTTAGGTCGGGCTTTTCATAGTTTGCGTGCGTCGCTTGCTCGATCAGATGCGCGTAGAAGCTTTTGAACAAAAGCTCAGAGCCGAAGAAAAAGCGCCGCTCCTCGCTCCTGACATGATTTGTCCCCGGCCACTCCAGAATGTCCTGTAGCTCGTCGTATTTCTTTTTGAACGGATATTCGTACCATGGGTGCTGGTGGATGAAGGAGACGTAATCCTCGTTCGTGTCGTGCATGAAGCTCTCGACCTTCATGTCCGGCGTCAGGTCGTTTCGGCCGGCGATCATCTCAGTCAGGCGACCGACCGTGTTCTCATATACGCCCTTGACGGCGAGTTCCGCCGCGGTGCTGATGCCGATGACCTTGACCATCGTGTGGTACTCCGGGTTCGGCGGATACTCAGCCTCCGTCTTCTGCCGGATGCGGCGGTAAATATTCCAGTACTGGCCAATCATTGAAAAATAGGGAAAAGCGCTCGGCCGGTGAGCCAGCGCGTCGGCATATTCAGCGGATTCAAAGACGATATGCCATTCGGGAATGGTCAGGAAGGTCTGGTCCTCCGGCCGATAGTAATGCGGCGTGTCTTCGGCTTTCTGCGCCAGAACCGCATCCGCGGCCGGTACGTAATACCTGTCCCACAGGCGATTGCGGAATTTGTAGGTGGGGTCGTATTTCTGCTTGAGGGCGAAGAAAGCGCCGGCATTTGGGTACGCGGCCCAGAATTGCTTCTGTGTCGCGAAGATCTGATAGGGCAAGTAGTAGGTGCCGCCTTCGGCAATTGCGGCATCGATCATCTCCCGTGTCCAAACGCCCGTATCCTCGCGTCCCGAAACGGACGTGTCCTGCTTGAAATACATGACGAAGGCGAAGACCTCGGACCGCGCCCAGGCCATGACGGAGCCGGGATCCTTGCCGGCGTGGCGGATTGAGATGTTCATCATCCTGACACGGTGCTTTTGCAGGATGTCGCGCATTTTCGGCACGAACTCGTCGAACTTCTCGACCGGGATGAAATATTCCTCAAGGGCGTATGTGCTGGAGCCGTGGTTGAGCGGCATCAGTTCCGCTACGTCATAGCTGGCCTCATAATTTCTTTTCGCCACCAGGGCGTCCTTGTAGAAATAATAAGGGTCGATCCATTTCTGGCGTACCGTGCCGCCGCCCGGAAGGTCGGTGACCCAGTAGTAGAATAAATTCTCCAGCCAGTAGCTCGTTTTGACCGGCTTGAAGCGGTCGTGCGTCGTGATGGAGTCGGTTGTCTTCATCCACGTGACCGCGTTCACGTCGGTATAGTCGGGCGGATAGATATCCCCGTTGTGGAAGATGGCGTCAGGATTTCCCCGCACCTTGTCGAAGAAGTACTTTTTATATGCCGTGATCGGCATCGGCTCGACATAGCGCCTGATCGTGTCGTTGTCCGCGAGGTCAAGCGTCGCC
Source organism: Patescibacteria group bacterium (assembly GCA_035494535.1). Lineage (GTDB taxonomy): Bacteria > Pseudomonadota > Alphaproteobacteria > Micavibrionales > Micavibrionaceae > JACQIJ01. The sequence goes on from DATJGZ010000083.1 coordinate 22,575, forward strand.
TCGGTGATGACGCCGAGCCCGCCATATCCGCCGATGGCGCCGTAGAACAGGTCGGGATTCTCCGTTGGCGACGCGTCGACCATCGAGCCGTCGGCCAGCACCAGCTTGATCGAGCGCACGGACATGATTAGCGGGCCTTGTCCGACATAACGTCCGTGCACGTTGACGCTGAGCGAACCGCCGACGGTGAAATTGTCGTAGGTCTGCATGATCTTGACCGACAGGTTGTCACCGTCGACTGCCTGCTGGATATCCTTCCACCGCGCGCCGGCCTGAACGGTAATCGTCTTCTCCAGCGGTTTGAATTCGAGAATTTTATTCATACCGCTCATGTCGATGAACAGCGTATTCTCGGTGCCGATCTGACCCCCCATGGAATAGCGTCCGCCGCCGATGGAAATGGGGCCGTCATGCTCCTTCACGGCCTTCTGTACGTCCTCATTATTTTGCGGATGGACAATGGCTGCGGGAACGAACGGATCGAGCTTGACGGCTTCATTGATGATCGTCTTCTCGGGCGGCGGTGTGGGGTCGAAGAAGACCCAAGCGGTAAACAGGCCGAGCGCCGCCAGAGGCAGGATCACAAAGATGAAAACCAGCGTCTTGAACAGGCGCCGGAAGAACGTAAGCAGCTTTTTCATGTCTTGACGAAAACCATCAGGGTGTTTTTGGTCGGATCGCCATCCTGCAGCAGGCGGGTGCTTTGCGGGCGCAGGCCGTATTGCGAGACCTTGTCCGCGATTTCGTCGATGGATGTGAAATTACGAATTTCCGCCATGTTCTTCTCCCAGCTGATGTCGAGGCCGGCGTTGAAGACATCGTGCGCGAGCGCCGCCATGAATTTCATGTCCTTGCCGTCGGCGTCGTGGTCCCGCAGAACGAGGCGGCCGCCGGGGCGTATAGTCTTGGCGACGGATTCGATGAAGGCATCGCGCTTGTCCGGCGGTGCGTGATGAAAACCGATGTAGTTGGAAACGAGATCGACGCTGCCGGGTTCGATCTGCTTCGCCGTAACGGCGTCGTAGTCGCCAAGCTTTATGAATTTGCCGACCTTGACCAGATGGCCGCGGTCGACCATGTCGCCGGGGCTGTAGGTCGGGCCGTCGGTATTGATCAGAAAAGTTTGTCCTTTGAGCTTCACCGTGTGTTTTATGCCTTCGTAATAGCGGCCGGTCGTCCCGATCTCGACATAACCGTCCGCCTTTTTCATGTCGGCGATCAGGGTTGATGTTTCCTTGCGCATCTCCTCCTTCTGTTTCGCGAGTGCAGGAAGGGACTTGCGGAAGATCGACAGGAACGGCTTGATCTCTGGGAATTTCGTCTGCAGGTCCTTGTAGATGTCCTCGTCCGGGCGATGGGAGGAGGTAAGCTTGACGATCAGCTTGTGCGCTTGCGGGTCGGGGTAGAGCGAGTAGACATTCCGCAGGAACAGATGAAAGCGGTCGCGCAGGTCCGGATTGTTGTAGATATAGGCGAAGTTGTATCCCGAATGCCCGGGTGTCGCCGCGGGCGGCGTGTCGGCGAATAAGGTCTTGGGCATGAAGCCGAGCGCCATAAGAGTTGGTGCGAATTTGACGAAATCACGACGGCTGACTTTCATGCATCCCCCTTTGCACCAGCGGCGATTCTATGCAGGGCGGCGCGGAAAGTAAAATGCAAAGGCATCCCGGGAGCGAACTCCTGGGATGCCGAGGAACGAAAGCTTATCAGTGATTATAGTAGAAGCCGTAATCCCGATGGCCGGGCGAGCAGTAGCGCCATTTCAGATGGCAGGCCCGGCTGTAACGGCCTTCTTCATAGCAGTCATGCCGTACATCGTGACAGAACCGGGCGCGTGCATAGTAATCCGATCTGTCCCAGCGGTGGGAGAAGTCGTTGTCACCCAAGGCGATGGAAAGGCCCGGCACGGCAACGACTACATTTGTATCGCGGTCATGATGCCAGCGGTCGTGGTCCCAGTCGGCATGGCCCGGCGTGGGACATGCCACACAGATCGCGGCGCCGGCAACGGCAGCCAGAACCGCTCTTTTTACGTTTGTTGCTGAGAACATCTGTTCCTCCCTGTTTTGACGATTTACGAATATCATCACTACCAATGTATAGTCCGCAAAATCGTTCCAGCCCGCTTGTGAAAAAACGAAGGAATTAAATGCAGGTCCTGTGCGTTTGCGCCATGAGGAGGATCTAGCCATGAAAAAGATCATTCTGATGCTTACACTGCTTTGCCTCCTGCCCCTGCAGGCCCGTGCTGCTAGCCCGGGCGAGGAGCGGCAGGCAATCCAGAAGATGCAGTCGAACGTGTTGTCGGAGCTCTACCGGCAGCAGCCCGGCGCTGAAAAAGAGATCGCCAATGCCGTTGGCTACGCGGTTTTCTCCAGCGCCGACGTGGCCGCGATATTCGTATCGGGCTCGTTCGGGCATGGACTGGCTCATAACAATGCGACCGGCAATGAAACCTACATGAAGCAGGCTTCCGCCGGTATCGGCCTCGGCCTCGGCGCGAAGGATTTCCGCACGGTCTTTATCTTCGACCGCAAGGACGCCTTCCACGACTTCGTGACAACCGGTCTTGACCTCTCAGCCCATGCGGACGCGGCGGTCAAGCAGGGTGCCAAAGGTGAATCCGTAACCGGTGCTGCCGATGTGCTGCCGGGCGTGCGCGTGTACCAGATGACCGAAACCGGTCTGCTGGCGCAGGTCATGCTCAAAGGCACGAAGTACTGGAGAGACGAAGAACTCAATGCTCCGTCTGTCAGCAGCATCGACAGGGATAGAGACTGAATACGACGATAATCCATGACAGAAGAAGGCGGACCCTCAGTGGTCCGCCTTTTTCGTATTCGGGAAAATTATGAAACTTTTTGCGCGCGGCCGCGTTTGGCAGGCGACAAAAACGAATCATTAACTCCATAGGAGGATAACTATGAGGAAACTTCTCATCGGATGCGCCGCGATTGTGCTTGTGACCGTCGCCCTTCCCGCCGGCGCACAGACCTATAACAACGCCAATAACGCCAAGGATCACGACACGACGCTCAACCAGTCGAAATACGTTGAGCCGCAGAAGGAATCCGAAGCGCAGAAGGTTGCTAGTGTCGAGCCGGCAGCTGGGAATTACGAGTCCCATTCTTCGTTCAACGGCCCCTATATTGGCGGCCAATTCGGTTATGACTGGGCTCATGCCGGTGTCACCGATCCCGCGGGACCGAGCGGCGAGGCCAATATGAACGGCTTCGCAGGCGGACCGTTTGTCGGTTATGGCATGACGTTTGGCGAAGGCCGCGGCATGTTCAGCGGTATGTACTTAGGCGGCGAGCTCGGTTACGACTGGAGCGGCGCGGATGATGACGTCGGCGGCAACAACTATAAACTGCGCCACGATTTCCGTGCGACCGTGCGACCGGGCGCCACGTTCGGCAATACGCTGGGCTATGGCATCGCCGGTTACAGCCGGGCGACGTATGACGCAGATGTCAATGGGGAGGACGAGGGCTTCAATGGCTATGTCCTCGGCCTCGGCGCTGAGGCCGGTGCATTCAAAATGCTCAAGGCGCGTCTTGAATACACGTATGCGCACTATGCCGACAAGGATATCGGCGGTATCGAGTTCCAGCCGCATTCCAACGAGATCCGCCTCGGCGTGCTGTACCAGTTCCAGTAAGGGAACGCTTTGTAACAGGATGCGTTGGATAAACGGACGTCAACCTGAGAAAGGAGAATTCACATGCTTAGCTGGGCTCTTACTTTTCTCGTGCTGGCGCTGATCGCCGGATTTCTGGGTTTCAGCGGCGTTGCGGTCGTTTCGATCGAGATTGCCCGCATCCTGTTCGTTGTATTCCTGGTGCTATTCGTGGTCGCAGCCATCACGCACGGCCTGCGTGGCGGACGGATGCCGCCCGTGACATAAACAAGGGTTTCTCAGTGCCCCCGTCGATAAAGCCGCCAACCCCCCGCTGGCGGCTTTATCTTTGCCGGGAACCGGGGTGCCTGATCATTCGTTTGTTATAAAGAATAATTCAAGCAAGGAGGGGACCATGGAATTTTTCAGAGCAACGGGATTAGCGGCCCTATTGACCGCTTTCTGCGTGATGCCGATGTCGGTCTCGGCGGAGACGATCAGCCGGACCACCTCGACACAGCAGATCGAGTTGCCCAACACCCAGAAAATCGATTTCAAGGCATTCGATTTGAATCATAACGGTGTGCTGTCTCGCAGCGAGGTCGGCGAGGAGTTGTTTTACATCTTCGACCAGGACGGTAATCATGTCCTCGATAACCATGAGTATGACCGCAAAGCCGTGCTGACGATCATACCGATGAAAAGCGAGACAGAGACCAGCTACGATTTTGACGACGACGGCAAGATCGACGCGACAAAGTTCACCTACGACACATTCACGCAGCAGTCAGGCCTCATGCGCTTCGAGAAAACGCCCGGCGGCCTGTCCCCGCGCGAATTCACGGAGAAAGGCTTTAACGAGCTCGATGTAAACCACGACCATGTGCTCGATATAGCGGAGTGGAAGGGCGCCTATAACGAAGTCATCGACCGCCAGAACAAGGAAGTCGCGCGCGTTAACCAGTAATCTCGGACAAAAAAATACGGGAGCGATCGCTCCCGTATTTTTGCGCGTCGGCTTTAATGATCGAGGTTGATTTGGTCGGGCCTCGTAACGGCGCCTGTAACGGCGCCTGCGGCACCGCCGATCGCGGCGCCTGCCCAAGGGCTGCCGCCCAGCAAGGCCGATCCGACCGCGCCGGCGCCGGCGCCGATCGCGCCACCGCTAACCGCTCGCTCGCTTGTGGTCGTTCCGCAGGCCGTGAGCATGATACACAGGCCAGCAGTCAGACATATCCTGGTGAGAGACATGACGAACACCTCCTTCCACATCGGTTTTATAGTCAAACGGATGGTGACGGGGCGCCGTTCCGGAAAACAATTACTGGAGGATTTCGCGCCGGGTATCTTCCCACCACTGGCGGAGGAGGTCTTTCTGGCGCTTCAGATCATCAAACCGCTGGCGCAGGACAGCACTGCGGCGAATGAGACCCATAATCCGATCGTATTCGCCCGGCGGCAAATCGTCCGGGCAATCAAGAAGGGCCTGGATATCAAGATCGGTAATAAGGTCCTGAACTAAATCACTCTTTTTATCGCATACCAGTATCATCGCTTTGCCTTGCCCACTTAGGACTCTCTGTCCCTTCGGCTATCAAACGAATTGTTTCAGTTTTGGTTCCAAATGGAACCG
>DATJGZ010000084.1:0-18122 GCA_035494535.1 Patescibacteria group bacterium
TAGCTTCCCAGCATCAATCCTTTGGCATGTTCGCCTGAAAGAAAACAAAAAGATGAAACAGGCTATCAACGGTGAAATATAGTCCCCGATAGTTTCCCAAGCCTGCGATGGGAAAAAGAATTGATTGTAAATAGTATAATAAGCCAGGTACGCAATAAAGAAATACGAAGCAAAAATAGAATAATAGAAAAAAGGGTGATTTCGCTTAAGCCAAAATAAATTACGAGGTTCGCTTTTGATGCGCTCCTTACCCCACTCCTTTATTACGTGATCAACGTTGTCTTGGTTGTCCGCATTCGGCAAAGCTTACTTCACTCCTGTATAACCCCGTTCGGGTCGCGCTCGACGAGGGTGGCGACCTGCTCGAACACCGAGGCGTTCTCGAGCATCTGCTCCTGCAGCGGCGGGTTCTGCTCGCCGATGGTGCGGAAGAACGAGGCGGCGTCGCGCAAAAGGCGGGCGGCAAGCTGGGCGTGCGAGGGCATGACTATCTCCTTTTCTTTTTCGGCGCCGTACTGTGTTTCTTCAGCCGGAACGGATGCATGGGAAAGGTGCCGAGCACCTGCGCGTGGTCGGCGAAGAACGACATTTCCTCGAGTGCCAGTTTGAGCGCGCGGCTTTCGGGGTGGCCCTCGATCTCGCAATAGAACTGCGCGGCCTGGAATTTCGGATCGACGTAGCTCTCGAGCTTGGCGAGGCTGAGGCCGTTGGTGGCGAATCCGCCGAGCGCCTTGTACAGCGCGGCCGGAATATTGCGCACGCGGAACAGGACACTGGTCAGTACATTGTTCGAAGTGCCCTTCTTGTACGGCGGAATGACATGTTGGCGCGAGAGGATCAGGAAGCGTGTTGTGTTGTGGTCTTCGTCCTGAATGTTGTCACGCAGAACGTCGAGGCCGTAGATCTGCCCGGCGAGCGTCGAGGCGATAGCGGCGTATTCCCTGTCGCCGCGGCGCGCCACTTCGCGGGCGGATCCTGCGGTGTCGCCTTGTGCCGAGGCTTTGAGTTTCAGTTCCTTAATGATCTTTTTGCATTGGGGGATCGCGTGCACGTGGCTATGCACATATTTGATATCGGCGATTTTAGCCCCTTTGACGCCAAGCAGCGCGTGCCGGATCGGCTCGAAATGCTCCCCGATGATGTAAAGCCCGCCCTGCGGGATCAGGTGGTGAACGTCGGCAACCCGGCCGGCGAGGGTGTTATCGACCGGGATCATGGCCAGCTCGGCTTTTTTATCCCGCACGGCCCGAAAGGCATCCTCGAACGAGGCGCAGGGCAGTGTTTCGCGTCCCGGATAGACGTGCCGGCAGGCGAGGTCGGAGTAGGCCCCGGCCGCGCCCTGAAAGGCTATTTTCCCTTTTTGGCTCTTCATGTCCTTATTCTTTCAGGCTTTTTCCCTGTCGACAAGCCGGACGGGAAGGTATATTTTCTCCCAAGAGTTGTCGCAGAGTAACGAATTCCGGAAGTAACCCATATGCACGATCTCGAACTCAACAAAATTCTTGCGGCCTGCCTCGTGGCCGGCATTATCGCCAGCGCCTCCGGCTTCGCCGCTAAAAAACTGGTCCATCCACATGAGGTAAAGGCATCGGGTGCCGAAGCGACCGGAGAGGCTGCGGTACCCGCCGCGCCCGCGATGCCTGAGCCGTATCTCGGTCTGATCGCCAAAGCCGATGCCGAGCACGGCAAGTCGCTCGCCAAGGCCTGCGGTGCCTGTCACAACTTCGACAAGGGCGGCCCGAACGGCGTCGGTCCCAACCTGTGGGATGTGCTGACCCGCGGCAAGGCAGCGAAGGCCGATTTCTCGTACTCCGACGACATGTCCAAGCACAAGGGCGAGAAGTGGAGCTATGAGGACCTGAACCATTTCATCTGGAAGCCGAAGTCGTTTGTGCCCGGCACCAAAATGACCTTCCCCGGCTTTAGCAAAGCGCAAGACCGCGCGGACGTGGTCGCTTTCCTGCGCACGCTGACGGAATCGCCGCCGGCGCTGCCGTCCGATACCGAGATTGCAGCCGAGGCCAAGGAGCTGGCGCCGAAGCCGGCTCCGGCTGGTGAAAGCAAGGGTGCTGATAACGCGGGCGCGGCCGCGGCGCCTGAAGGCCCCGAGCCGGTCGCTGACCTGCTTGCAAAGGCCGATGCCGAGCACGGCAAAGCCATCGCCAAAGTCTGCGGCGCCTGCCACAATTTTGACAAGGGCGGCCCGAACGGTGTTGGTCCCAACCTTTGGGACGTGCTGAATCGCGGGAAAGCCGCGAAGGCTGATTACTCGTATTCAGACGATATGGCCAAGCGCAAGGGCGAGAAATGGACATACGACGACGTCAATCATTTCATCTGGAAGCCGCGGTCATTCGTACCCGGCACCAAAATGACGTTCCCCGGCCTGCCTAAGACACAGGACCGTGCCGATGTCATTGCGTTCTTGCGTACACTGTCGGATTCACCGCTCGCGCTGCCTGCGGCCGGTGAAGCGCCTGCGGAGAAGAAACCCGAGCCGGCCGCTGCCGGTGAGACGGGTGAAACCCCGCGGCCGCCGCCGCAGGAATAATTCAGATTTTTTCGACGACGATATTGTGGTTGGTGTAGACGCATATCTGCGCCGCGATGGCCATCGCCTTGCGCGCGATCGCCTCGGCATCCATGTTCTGGTCCATTAATGCGCGCGCCGCGGCCAGCGCGTAATTGCCGCCCGATCCGATGCCGATAATGCCATCCTCCGGCTCGACCACGTCGCCGGTGCCGGAAAGAATGAGAGAGACATCCTTGTCACACACGGCCATCATCGCCTCGAGCCGCCGCAGGTACTTGTCGGTACGCCAGTCCTTCGCGAGCTCGACGCAGGCCCGCGTCAGCTGTCCGGGATGCGCCTCGAGCTTGGCCTCCAAGCGCTCAAACAATGTGAAGGCATCGGCAGTTGAGCCGGCGAAGCCCGCAATAATCTGATCGCTTTTTCCGAGCCGCCGTACTTTGCGGGCGTTCGATTTCAAAATCGTGGGTCCGAGACTGACCTGGCCGTCGCCGGCGACGACAACCTGGCCCTTTTTGCGGATGGCGAGAATCGTGGTCGAATGCCAGCCCTGTGCTGCGCGGTCGTTCGGTTTTTGCTGTGCCATCTTTCCTCCGGCGCTGAATGACCCAGATTTATATACGTGGTCCAGAGCCGAGGGAAAAGCCCTCTCGCACCGCACAAAAAACGGCTAAACCTTTTCGGTTTTTTCACAATTTTATGGTTGAATAAAACTATGTGGTCACTATTCTGACGGCGCGAAAATTCGGGGACTTTCATGAACGACGTCAGCAAGGCAAAGCCCGCAACGCCCGTTACCACCGTCGAGGTGGTGACGAGCTTGTCTCCTGCCGAGATGAACGATCTATGCGATGCGACGGACGATGCAATCGAGGCGGGCGGCGGTTTCGGCTGGGTGCGCCTGCCGGCGCGCGACATTCTCGAGCGCTATTGGCGCGGCGTCATGACCATGCCCGCGCGGCATTTATTCGTGGCGCGTCTTGACGGCGTCATTTGCGGCACGGCGCAACTGGTAATGCCGCCGAAAAACAACGAGGCGCAGAGTTTCGCTGTGAATCTAACCGGCAATTTCGTAGCACCTTGGGCGCGCGGTCATGGCCTTGCGCGCATGTTGCTTGAGGAAGTCGAAAAGCACGCACGTTCTCAGGGATTCGCTATCATCAATCTCGACGTGCGCGAAACGCAGGAAGCCGCAATCAAGCTGTACGAGAGTATGGGATACGTACATTGCGGTACGCACCCCTTCTATGCGCGAGTCGAAGGACGGGTCATCGAGGGCCGTTACTACTACAAAATCATCGACCCGGCCGCGGTTGAAGCGCAACAAAATCCACAATAAATTTTCATATCATTAAAATATGGAGTCGCGATAATTTTTCTCCGCACTGTCATTGACGCGGTGCGAAAGATTTATTCATTTTGAATCAGTAATTTACCAGAAGACTATTGACAGGCTTTACATGGTTTTGCAGAGTGACTTCGTATCCAAAAGGATGCCTTTTTTCGTCAACCGCTAATAGAGGAGTCTAGACTATGGAAGGTTTTGGAACTGGCAAATCGACCACGAACGAAGTTTTCGGCACCAAAAAAGAGACCACGGTTGCTCCGGCTGCTCCGGCTGTTAAACCGGCTGTCTAATCCATATCGAGCTTAAAAGGGGCCGCGGCATCGCTGCGGCCTTTTTGTTTTCCCGGAGGATATGATCATGGCGTACGACGACAAGAACATCTTCGCTCGCATTCTGCGCGGTGAAATTCCCTGCAAGAAGGTGTACGAAGACGAACACGTACTGGCCTTCAATGATATCAGCCCCAAGGCGCCGGTACATGTGCTGGTCATCCCCAAGGGCCGCTACACGGACATTGCCGATTTCGGCGCGAACGGCAAGCCGGATGAAGTCGCTGCGTTCTGGCGTGCGGTCGCGAAGATCGCTAAGGATCAGGGCCTGCCCGCGAGTGGCTTTCGCACCATCGCCAATACGGGCCTGAACGGCGGACAGGAAGTGCCGCATTTTCACGTCCACCTGCTGGGCGGCGCGGCACTCGGTCCCATGCTGGCGAAAGTTGCCTAGCGTTTCGCGGATTTCAGGTTCTCGCTGACGTAATCGTGCGCGGCTTCGACGGCCATAGGCTTACCGAACAGGTAGCCCTGCCCGAGGTCGCAGCCGAGGCTGTCGAGCGCGATGACGTCTTCCTCTTTCTCAATTCCTTCGGCGACGATGCCGAGATCGAAATTCTGTGCCAGCGCGACGACCGCGCGGATGAGATCGACACTGCGGCGACCGTCGTGAAGCTGCGCTACGAATGAGCGGTCGATCTTGAGCGTGTCGAATGAAAATTTGTGCAGATAGCCGAGCGATGAATAGCCGGTGCCGAAATCGTCGAGCGACACTGAAAAGCCGCGGTCCTTGAGGGTCCGTAGCACCTGCTCCGCCTGATCCGCATCGCCGATCAGGGCGCTTTCCGTGATCTCCAGATGGATGTATTCAGGATTTGTCCGGTGCCGTTTCAGGATCTCGTCGATACTCTCCACCGTGTCGTTGCTGCCGAAATGTACGCCCGACAGGTTGACGCTGATGAACAGGTCTTTGACTTTTCCTCCGGTCCTCTCGTGCAAGGATGGCAGGATTTCGCACGCGCGCTCGAGCATCGCGCGGTCAAGGCTCCGGACAATTCCCGTTCGTTCGGCAATCGGGATGAACTCGTTTGGTGTCAGCACGCCTTTTTCGGGATGCGCCCAGCGGATCAGCGCCTCGAATCCGGCGATGCGACGGTCGCGCAGAGAAAGAATGGGTTGCAGCACGGGCACGAATTGCTTTTTTTCAAGCGCGACGCGCAGCTCTTGCTCCAGCTGAATCTCGCGTCGCGCGGTGTCGCGCTGGTCGAGCATATTGCGCCGCTGCAGCACACCCTTGGGCAGACGCTCATAAGCGCCGCTCTTGGTCTGGAACGGGTCTGACTTCGCATCCTGCCTCACGGATTCGGGCGCCCCGAAACGCGCAGTGCGGTAGCGCTCGACCAGCAGGCTGAGCAGCAGCGCGATGATCGGGTCCATGCCCTTGAGCCGCTCCTGCAGCGATCCCCTCGGAATGACAAAAATTTCCGCCTCGGTCGCGGTTACCGCGGTGGCCGTCCGGTTGCTGGCGTCGACCAGCGCCATCTCGCCGAAAATCTCGCCCTCGCCCAGAGCAGCGAGCAGCTTGTCTTCGCCGCCCTCGTCGTTCCCAATGATGTGTACCGTACCCTTGTCGAGCAGGTAGGCGCATTGACGGCTTTCACCTTTCCTGAACAGGACTGTGCCGGCGGGAAATGCGTAGCGGCGGATGGCTCCGCCGCTGTTATAAGCGAGCAAAGCGTCCTGTGAGTCTGTCTCCGGTAATTTTTGTGCCGGTGCCTCGGGGCTCATGCTTCCTCAAATAATGCTGAGTGCCACCTTTTATCATGGCGGCAAAAGGTTAATACTCCATCAGGGCGCGCTTATTAACATAAGGAAATCCAGATCGCCACTTATATTTGGGGTTATTCCTTGAGACTTAGGAGTGTGGCGTTGCCGCCCTGACGGGCGGTGTCGATCGATATGACCTTCTCGGTGCCGAAGCGCGGCAGGTAATGCGGTCCGCCTGCCTTGGGTCCAGTGCCCGAGAGACCCTGCCCGCCGAAGGGCTGCACGCCGACAACCGCGCCGATCATGCTGCGGTTCACATAGGCGTTTCCGGCGCGGACATTCTGCGCCACATGCATCTGCGTGCTCGATATGCGGCTGTGTACACCCAGGGTTAATCCGAAGCCGGTCGCGTTGATGTCGTCAATGACGCGATCCAAATTTTCGGCCTTGTACCGGACGACATGAAGAACGGGCCCGAAAATCTCCCGGTCGAGCTGTTTGATCGAGCCGATCTCATATGCAATCGGCGGAAAGAACGAGCCTTTATTTTTGAGCTCATCCGACAGCGGCACGGCGGCGATGAACTTGCCGTTCTTCTCTAACCAGGTGCGATGCGCCTCAAATTCATCACGAGATTTATTATCTATGATGGGGCCGGTGTCGGTAGTCAGGAGCGAACCATCGCCTAGTTTCCGCTGCGCCATCGCGCCCTGCAGCATCTTGATCATCTTGTCGGCCACTTCCTCTTGCAGGTACAGGACGCGCAGCGCCGAGCAGCGCTGGCCCGCCGAGCCGAACGCACTCAGGATGACGTCGTCGATCACCTGTTCGGAGAGTGCTGATGAATCGACAATCATCGCGTTCTGTCCGCCCGTTTCGGCGATCAGCGGCGCAATGGCCGCGTCCTTCGCCGCCAGCGCTCGATTGATTTGCCAGCCGACCTGCGTTGAGCCGGTGAAGGCGACGCCTGCACAATCCTTATGCGCGACCATATGACCACCGAGACGGCCGCCGGCGGGCAGCAGGTTTATTACGTTCCCCGAAATGCCTGCCTCGTGCATGAGCTGCACAGCGCGCATGGCGATCAGCGGCGTCGGCGATGCGGGCTTGGCGATGACCGCGTTGCCCGCCATCAGCGCCGCGGTAATCTGTCCGGTGAATATCGCAAGCGGGAAATTCCACGGCGAGATACAGACGAACACGCCACGGCCGCTTAAATACAGCGTATTACTTTCCCCGGTCGGGCCGGGAAGCTTATGGCCGTCCGGGCTGAAATCCGCGCGCCCGCGCATGGCGTAGTAGCGGCAGAAATCGATCGCCTCGCGCACTTCGGACAACGCATCATCGAGGGTCTTGCCGCCCTCGCGCGAGATGATGTTCATCAACTCGACGCGGTTTTTTTCCATTAGGTCGCCGAATTTCTCGAGCGCTGTTGCGCGCGTGTCGGCTGACTCGGCATTCCACTCCGCGAAGCCTTGCTTCGCCGTCGTGAAAGCCTGTTCGATCAGTTGCTCGTCGGCCTCCCACACCTGTCCCAGCGTGCGCGTCTTGTCGGCGGGCGCAATAACCTGCTTGCTCGGGCCTTTCTTATAAACCTTGCCGCCGATCAGCGGCGCAGCTTCATAGGTTTTCGTGTCCGCACGCTTCATGCCAGCCAGGAGATCGCCAGTCGTATCGGCGTCGGCCAGGTCAAGCCCGGTCGAGTTACGGCGCTCGCTTCCATACAGATCCTTTGGCAGCGGAATATGCGAATGGCGTTTAAGTTTGTGATTGCGCGCATTGGCGACCGGATCGGCTGCGAGCTCGGCAGCCGGCGTCGCCGGGTCGAGCAGCTTGTTGACAAACGAGCTATTAGCGCCGTTCTCGAGCAGGCGTCGCACAAGATAGGGCAGCAGGTCCTCGTGGGTGCCGCAGGGCGCGTAGATGCATACGGGTGCAAGATTGTCGGCAATCACCTGATCGTACAGCGTCTCACCCATCCCGTGCAGACGCTGGAATTCGAAGCCGTCGCGTTGCGTGCCCGCCAGTTCCACGACCGCGGCGATGGTGTGGGCATTATGCGTCGCCAGCATCGGGAAAAATACGTCGCGCCGGTCGAGCAGCGCCTTAGCGCAGGCGAGATAGGACAGATCGGTGTTCGCCTTGCGCGTGAAGACCGGATATTCGGGCAGGCCCTGCACCTGCGCACGCTTGATCTCGGTATCCCAGTAGGCGCCCTTGACGAGGCGCACCTGCAGGCGGCGCTTTTGCGCGGCCGCGACGTCGGCTAGACGCCCGATCAGCGGCAGGCAACGCTTTTGATAGCCCTGTATGGCGAGGCCAAACCCCTCCCAGTCTTCGTATTTCTGCTGTGCGAATACAGCCTCGATGATCTGTAGCGAAATCTTCAGCCGATCGGCTTCCTCGGCGTCGACGGTCAGCGTGACATTCTTGTCCGCCGCGAGTCGCGCGAGCTCGCCGAGTTTTTCGGTGAGTGCCGGAACGCAAATATCAGTATGTTTGAATTCGTAGCGTGGGTGCAGGGCCGAAAGCTTAACAGATACGCCCGAGCGGCGCGCGGTCGCCGGCGTTTTGCCGACGGTCTCGATTGCATGGCGGTATTCACCGAAATAGCGGTCGGCATCGGCCATCGTGCGCGCGCCTTCGCCCAGCATGTCGTATGAAAAGCGGCAATCCTTTTTTTGCCAGAGGATGGAGTTCTCGATTCCTTCCTCGATCGTTCGGCCTAGCACGAACTGCTTGCCCAGCATGCGCATGGCCTCGACCATCGCCTTGCGGATGACGGGCTCACCCACCTTCGACAGCGCGCTGTCCAGCGTCTTGCGGGTGAGGGCGAGGCCGAAGCCCGCGGCGCGGACCAGGAAGTCTTTGGGTCCGTCGTCCTGCTGTTTCGTGAACCACTCCGCCGCTTTCATCTTGTCGCGAATCAGTGCGTCGGCCGTGCGCGCGTCTGGGATGCGCAACAGGGCCTCGGCCAGCGTCATCAGCGCGATCCCTTCCTCGGTGTCCAGCCCGTACTGGCGTAGGAAGGATTCAAGTTCGCCGGTTTTTCTTTTCGCTTTCCGCACACGTTCGATCAGTTTCTGCGCAGCCTCCTGCACGCGCCGGGCGCGGCCATCATCCCATGGCAGCGATGCGAGCAGCGCGTCCACGCGCTGCGCCTCATCGGCGTAGAGATAGTCGGACAGCTTGCGGGAGTCTTTGGCGGGCATGGCGTTCGTGATGCGTTGGCTGGCGGTCATGGCCCGTATACTAGCCGAACCGTAAATATGCCCGAAGGCTTTTTCTGGCTGCGGCGCGGCAGGCAAAAATTGACATAAATTAAATAGGCGTGCCATAAACATTCTCAACAGGGAGAATATTATGTTCAATTCTTTAAAGGCCGCATGGCATATGCCACCGCTGAAATTCACGCCGGTGATGCCCAAATTGACCGAGGCGGTAACCGCAATCGCGCTCGATCTGAAAAAACAGACGCTGGAGTGGCTGGAGATTCGCAGAAACGAAACCGCGCCTGATGGCCGTTTCGTATTTCGGCCGAATATCTATGACGCGCAATCAGGCGAGACCTTGCAGGCTGGCCTATGCGACTTGGACAAATACACCGTTTTCACGCGCACGATCGATCTCAGCGACAATGGCAAGGTCACGACGACCATCAGCCATGAGAACGCGGACGCGGAAACGGCCTTCGGCATGCTGGCCTTCCACGAAATGCAGGACCGCATGCGCGACCCGGAGGGAAAGAAACGGCTCTTTCCGAATATTGTCAGCCGCGCGAAGCTCGCGCCACCGGGCTTTGGATTCCTTGAGGTCGCGGCCGAGCGCGGTATTGTTGCAACGGCCGAGGCGTCTTTCAGGCAAAATCTTCTCAAGCCCCCGGCAAATACCGGTCCTGCCTAGGCTGGCGGTAATACGCCTTGTCTGCTAGATAACTGGCATGGGCAAGGAAACGTCATCGCCGGCGGCTGCAAAGAGCAACGTCCCCGAACTAACGGTCTCGGAACTATCGTTCTCGCTGAAGCGCACGCTGGAGGAAACCTACAGCCGCGTGCGCGTGCGCGGCGAACTGGGCCGCGTGAAAGTCCATACCTCAGGTCACATGTACGCCGATCTCAAGGACACCGACGCGTGCCTGAATGTGATCTGCTGGAAAACATCATTGCCCAAATTATCTGTGAAGCCGGAGGAAGGGCTGGAGGTTGTCTGTACGGGACGCGTGTCGAGCTATCCCGCGCGCTCGAATTACCAGCTGATCATTGAATCGATGGAGTTGGCAGGCGCGGGAGCGTTGCTCAAGATGCTCGAGGAGCGGCGCAAGAAGCTCGCGGCCGAGGGCCTGTTCGATGCGGACAGAAAGAAAAAGCTTCCATTTTTGCCGAACGTTATCGGCGTTATAACGTCGCCCACAGGTGCTGTCATCCGCGACATTATGCACCGGCTCGACGATCGTTTTCCACGCCATGTTTTATTGTGGCCGGTACTGGTGCAGGGACCGGGTGCCGCGGAGCAGATCGCTGCGGCGGTTAAGGGTTTCGATGCGCTGGCTGCGGAAGGAAAAATTCCGCGGCCGGATGTGCTGATTGTCGCGCGCGGCGGCGGTTCGCTCGAGGACTTGATGGCGTTTAACGAGGAAGCTGTCGTACGTGCGGCGGCGGCCTGCCGCATCCCGTTGATTTCCGCGGTCGGCCATGAAACCGACACGACCCTGATCGACCATGCCGCCGATGTACGCGCGCCGACGCCGACGGCTGCGGCCGAGATGGCTGTGCCGGTACGATTGGAATTGCTGGGCTGGCTGTCGGATGCGAACCGGCGGCTGGGGGCGGGGGCTCTACGCCTGTTATCCGACCTGCGAAACCGGCTGGAGGCGTTCGCGGCACGATTGGGCGACCCGCAACGGCTGCTTGAGATGCAGAGTCAGCGGTTGGACCACGTCATACATAAACTGGACTCCGCTTTCCGGCGCGGCCTTGACCAGAAAATCTCCTTGGCGGGACGATTGGGTGCCCAGCTGCGCCAGCCCAGCGAGCGGGTGCGGGCGGCCGAGCAGGACCTGAAATATCAGGCCGAGGCGCTCCGGCGCGGGGTCGATAAGTTGGTCCGGGACGCGGAGACGCATCTCAGGCATGAGACCAAGCTCCTGAAAAGCTATTCATATGAGCATGTACTGGCGCGCGGCTACGTCGTTGTGCGGGGTGAAAACGGCGCAGCTGTAACCGATGCTGCCAAGGCGCGTACAGGCGAAAACGTACAGCTTGAATTCCGAGATGGACGTCGCAGGGCCGTAATCGGAGACCATTAAAAAGCCTGTATTTTTCGGCATTGCTGTGGCAATATGTTAAAATTAAAGGATAGAGTGGTTTAACCGGACTTTTTAAGGCAAGATTTCCTCTCATGACCATGAGCGCCACCATCGATGAACTGTGCAGCAAGCTGGGGGTCGGCTACACCCTCGGGGCGTACCAGACGCATCCATGGTCGGCCTATCAGGGCGATAAGGGCATGACCTGCAGCGCCGAGGTGCGCATGGGGACGAGCGGCGACGAGATTGAGGCTGAGGCGCAGATGATGTACGACATCCCGCCCGCCGGAAAGCCGCCGATGGAGCAAATCTGCTACATCAAGGCGACACCCAATCGCGATGCCAAGTGGGACGTGACCGTACTGCGCATCAAGGGCGAGCCTTACGGCAAGGACATCCATAACTGGCAGGAGAAATCCTGCAACTTCTTCTCGATGCTCGTCGGCGCGCTGGCGGGCGACGAAATTCCCGACATCGACCAGCTGATCGAAGAGGCCTTCCACTCCAAGGAGCGCTTCTATCACCAGCGCCAGGGTGGCGGCGGCAAGGCGCCCAAGGCCAAAGCCGGCCAACTGCTCGGCATGAAAAAAGGCGGCGGCGGCTTCTGACGACGGCCATCTTATACCTCGTAAATTTTCGCCTTGCATTCAGAACCCGTGCCGGAAAGGATAAGGCTAGTTCCACAAACCCTTTTTTGTTTATGGTGCAAGCCGATTTCCCACCGTCCGGTCCGCCGCCCCGTCCGCGCCTGGCGCTTTTTGCGGGCGCCGCGTCCATTTTTACCGTCGTCATCCTGATCCTGATCAAGGGTGGTGCATATCTTGGCAGTAATTCGGCCAGCGTGCTGGCGTCGCTGGTCGATTCACTGAGCGATGCGGGCGTTTCGGTCATGAGTTTCCTTGCCATCCACTATTCTCTGCGCCCGGCTGACGCGAACCACCGCCACGGTCATGGCAAGGCTGAAGGCCTGGCCGCGCTAATGCAGGCGGCGTTCATCGGCGGCGCCGGCGTATTCCTGCTGTTCGAATCCCTGACGCGGTTCACCGATGTGCATGAATTGCGCGGCCAAAGCTTTGTGATCACCGTCATGGCGGTCTCCACCGCTCTCTCCGGCGCTTTGGTCGCGCTGCAGAGATATTCCCTCAATCATGCGCCGTCGCTCGCGGTCGAGGCCGACAAGGCGCATTACAATGCCGACATCGTCGTCAATATCGGAGTCATCGGCATCATGGTGGCGCTCGGGCATGGCGCGCCGGCGTGGATCGACCCGGTTTTCGCCATCGCGGTGGCCTGCTGGCTGGCTTTCACTGTCCGCAACGTCGCGGGCAAGGGACTCGATATGTTGCTCGACCGCGAACTGCCGGATAACGTGCGGCTCGCAATCACGCAGAAGGTCCTGGCGCAGAAAAACGTGCTCGGCATGCATGACCTGCGCACCAACAAATCGGGCATGAAGATTTTCATTTCCTTCGACATCGAGGTTGACCCGCACCAGTCGTTGCAGGAGGCGCACGAAGTCACTCGCGCGGTCGAGAAGGCGCTTCTATCTGATTTTCCACTGGCTGAGATTATGATCCACGTCGACCCGCACGGCGACACCGAGGATTCGCGGCACCAGGTCGCCGGGGTGCATCACTGATGACCGTGATCGCCACCGATATCGGCGGCACTCATGCCCGCCTCGCTTTGGTCGAAAATGCCGGGTTGGGCCACCCCGAGAAAATTGCGGCAGCTGATTTTGCGACGTTTCCGGCGGCATTGGACTCGTGGTGCGCAAAGCATGGACAGAAAAATGGCGGCAAGCTCCTGATCGCCACGGCGGCGCAGCCGGCGACGGACGGCGTATGGCGGTTTCTCAATGGCAGCAATCCGTGGGTTATCGACAGCAAGGTATTGGCCCGCGCGGGATGGCAGGTTGAAATTCTCGTGAATGATTTTGCCGCCAGTGCGCGGGGTGCGCTGACATTGCCGCCATCGTCGCTGACCATTATGCGCGAAGGACGCGGTACGGATGGCGCGGGCAAAGCCATCCTCGGCCCAGGCACCGGCCTCGGCATGGCGTATATGACGTCGTTTGGCGAACGCTGGCGCGTGCAGGAAACGTTCGGCGGCCACATGCTGGCGGCAGCCCTGACCGACGAGCAATTCACCGTTATCAAAACAATTCGCGAACTGCGCGGCGCCAAACCCGATGTGGTTCCGGAGGATCTTGCTAGCGGCCGTGCGCTGCCGAATCTCTATAAAGCCGTCTGCGTTCTCAACGGCCGGGCGCCCGCCGATATTACGGCAGATGAAATTCTTGCGAAGGCAAATTCGCCCGATGCACGTCAGGTTATCCAGCAGGTTCTGCGACTGTTCCACGAATTTCTCGGTCTGTTCGCTCACAACGTCGTCGTGACGACCCATGCATTCGCTGGAGTCTACCTCGACGGCGGCGTAATCCAACGCCTGTACGCGGCCAAACTGTTCGACCGAGAGTCCTTTGAGCGCGGATTCATGCCTGCCATGGTGCCAACGGTGCATGCGGCATTAAACGCAACGCCGGTGTGGTTAATCAACGATCCGTTCGTGGCCTTGCGGGGGTTGGTCGATATGATGGATAATGACCCCCATGCCTAAGGCGTACCTGACCATCGACGACAGCCCGTCGGCGCACACTGATGCGCTGACCGACGCGCTTGCGGCGCGGAACGTTCCTGCATTGCTCTTCTGCCGCGGCGACCGGCTGAAGAAGAATCCGGAGCCGATCGTGACCGCGATCAGGAAAGGATTCGTCATCGGCAACCATGCATGGTCGCACACGCGCTTCTCGACCCTCAGCCTTGAGGACGGAACCAAGGAGATCAAAAAGACCGACAAGCTGATCGATAACGCCTATCGCAAGGCGGGGGTGCAACGGTCGGCGAAGTATTTCCGTTTCCCACACATGGACCGCGGCTGCGGCGGATGGGTGGTGGACTATGACGACCTGCTGCCCTCCTACCGGGATGCGCTGGTCCAGCTGTTCGGCGGCGGCCTGAATGTCCAGCTCACGCCGCCCGACCGTGCAATGAAGCTTAAAAAACAGGCGCTGCAGGACTGGCTGAAGGACGAGGGCTTCCAGTCGCCAGATTTCCGCGGCGTCCCGCACAGCTGGTACAACGACACTGAAGTGGCTACCGCCATCGACACGATGTTCACCTATTCGACCGGCGACTGGATGGTGACCGCGCGCCATCTGGGCAAATGGCCCTACAAGAGCGTCGACGATCTCAAGGCGAAGATCGACGCCGACCCGTTCCTGCACAAGGACGGATCGCACATCGTCCTGATGCACGACCAGGACGAACTTCTCGATGTCGGGATCGCGCTGGTCGATCATCTGATCGCCAAGGGTTTTGTGTTTCAGAAAATTCCGTAAAGGTGCTGCATGAAAAACGACAATCCTTATATCGTCACCGTCATCACCGACTACGGCCCATTGTCGGACATGGCATTCGCGGAGGTAACGCAGAGCATCTACGATCGCATGCGTGGACTGCCTGTGCGTATCAGTGAATATTCGGTGCCCGCCTTCGATACTTTCCAGACGGGTTTCATGCTGGCGCAGACGGCGATCAACTCAAAGCTGGGCGACAAACACCTGTTCTTCGTCAATACCGCGCCACGCCACGACAATGACAAGCCGCGCAAGGATTCAGCCGGCGAGGGCCTTGTCTACCTGCGCCTGAAGAACGGCGTGCGGATCGTCGCGGTCAACAGCGGCTGCTCGCTCTCGCTGGTCAAGGATGCGGCGGTCGAAGCGCGGATCGTCAGCGTCGCCAATGCCGGATCGCAGTTCCGCAGCCGTGACTTCTATCCGGAGATTTTGGGACAGGTTGCGCGCGACGACTACAGCAATGTCACGAAGAAAACCGCGAAGATTCCGGACATGCCGGAGAATGTGATTGGTTTCGTCGACGGCTACGGCAATCTCAAATGCACGATCGACCCGGACAAGCTGGAAAAGCACATCGGTAAGTTCCTCGGCGTCGAGATCAACGGCGTCCGGCACTTCGTAAAGGCGGGCCATTCGATCTTCGACGTGCCGGACGGCTATCTGTGCATGGCCAAGGGCAGCTCGGGCTGGACCCTGCCGAATGGCAAGAGCCGCCGATTCGCCGAAATCGTGCGGCGGTCGGGCAATGCTTTCCGCGAATTCGGCAAGCCACGGGGCGGTGCAGTCGTCAAATGGGCCCCTGCATAATCATTATGACTAATACTTAGCGGTAATTTATTGCGGCGCATAAACATTTCTGCTTGCCCCACCGCGATAATTCCATATAGCGTCAGAATCAAACAATATTAAAAATAATCGAACAGCCCGAGGGTGTGTCGGGAGACGGGTTTGATGAATAAAGTCTGGGACGACTTGCCGGAGGATTTGCGCCAAAATCCTTTTTTCCAGTTTTCGGAAAAAACGAACTACGTCCCGGCGTGGGACAAGATCCGGCCCGAGCATTTTCTTCCTGCCGTCGATTACGCCATCGCGCTGATGAATCGCAACATACAGCGAATCACTGACAATAAAGCGGCACCCAATTTCGCAAATACGATCGAAGCGCTCGAGCAGGCGGACGAGCTTGCCGCTTATTTCTTCTCCATCATGGACAATTTGCCACCTGGCACCGGCGAGGCGGAGAAGGAATATGATCGACTGACCACCGAAGGCCGCCGCCGCTACAACAAGGCTTACAACGAAATTTATAGTGGAAACAAAAAACTCTATGACCGCGTTGTCGCGGTCACCAAGCAGTATCCCGCTTCACACAAGATTCACCCGGCGAAAAGGCTCCTGCTCGAGACGACGGAATCGGCGTTCACCAATGCCGGCATCAAGCTCAGTCCCAAGAAAAAGGCGAAGGTGAAGGAGCTCTCGGAGCGTATTACCGAGCTTGAGACGAAATCGCAGAAGAACATGAAAATGGCCGGCGAAGCCTTTTTGCTGTTCGTCGACGACCGGCAGCGCCTCAAGGGCCTGTCGGATTTCATGATCCAGTCGGCGGCAAAAAAAGCGGAGGAGGCTGGGCGGTCCGGCAAATGGGCGTTCGGTCTCGGCAAGGGCACTTACACGCCGTTCATGCAGACTTGCGAGGATCGCGAGTTGCGCAAACAGTTGTGGCAAGCCTATTCGACTCAGGCTACCAGCGGAGAATTCGACAACCGTGCCACCATCCTCGAACTTGTCCGGCTACAACACCAGCAGGCGCGGCTGGTCGGCCACCGCCACACAGCGGCGCAAAATCTCGAGCCGACCATGGCCGAGAAAAGCCGGCGGGTCGCCAAGTTCCTGCAGGAAATCCGTGATGCGGCGCTGCCCGCCGCGAAGCGCGAGATCGGCGAGCTCAAATCATATGCGCGCAAGCACGACCATGTGAAGCTCGAGCAATGGGATGTTGAGTTCTACAAGGAAAAGATGAAGAAAGAGGTGCTCGGCTACGACGAGGAGCAGCTCCGCCCGTACTTCGAGCTTGAGAACACCCTGAAGGGCGTTTTTCGCCACTACGAGAAGCTATTCGGTATCCGTTTCGAGGAGACCAAGGATTATCCCGTCTACCATCCTGAGGTGCGTGCCTTTAACGTCTATCACAAGGGATCACGCAAGCCGGCCGGCGTCGTGTTCATGGATCTGTTCGCGCGCGACGGCAAGACACCGGGCATCGCGTGGGATTCGACCGTGCTGGATCAAGGCCTGTTCGAGGGCAAGGTGCGCCGCCCGATCGATCTCGTCGTAACCAAGTTCGAAAAGGGCGAGCCGACGCTGCTGCAGCATTACGACCTGCTTGTTCTCCTGCACGAGATCGGCCACGCCACCCACAATCTTTTGAGCAAGTGCCGCTATCACAGCCTCGCCGGCTTCAACGTCGACGGCGATTTCGTTGAGTTCCCCTCTCAGTTCCAGGAAAACTACGGTTACGAACCAGAGGTCCTCGATGACATCGCCGCCCATTACCAGACCGGGGAAAAAATGCCCGACTGGCTCAAGGAGAAGATATACGACAGCCAGAAATTCATGGCCGGCACCGCGGTGCTGGAGAAAACCGCCAAGGGCTGGCTTGATCTGTCGTGGTACCGCGCCGATCCCGATCGGATCACGAGCGTCGAGGCGTTCGAGCGCGCCGCCACCGCGCAATACCAACTGCTGCCGCGCCGCGGCGCCGTATGGTCGCCCGCCAACAGCTATCTGTTCGGCGGCGGCTATGAGTCGACCTATTACAGCTACCAGTGGTCGCAGGTCATGGAGGCTGACGTCTTCGCCGCTTTCAAGGAAAAGGGGATTTACAACCGTAGCCTGTCGGCGGCATTCAAGCGCATACTGGAACATGGTGGCTCGGAATGGCCGGCGAAGCTGTTCCGGGAATTCCGGCACCGCAACCCGCTGCAAAAGTATTTGCTCGCCCGCAACGGCCTGCTGAGCCAAGAGTTCAATTATGCCGCCGATCCGCAGGCCGCCGACCGTGCTCTGGCGCTTACCCCGACGACCGCTCCGTCGGCTCCCGTCACCGCTACCCAGTCGGAGGGGTCGGCCATTCCCCCCGTTACGGCGGACACCGTGCCCGTTCAAGGGTCCGTGCCCGCAACGCCGGAAGATAAGACTATTGCCGTGCCGCCGCCCGCGAACGAGAACCGGCCGCGCGAGGAGACGATCGACGACCTCTTCGCCACTCCGCGGACGCCCCGACCCGGTGGCGGCTTCACGCCATAAGAATATTGATTTCAGACCGGTTTTCGGTCCACTATGCCCCTGTTTTCGCGGGTGTAGCTTAATGGTAAAGCTCCAGCCTTCCAAGCTGGCTACGTGGGTTCGATTCCCATCACCCGCTCCATCGTTTCCGGGTCAGATTGCTGGTTTTATGCAATTTTTTGCCCAACGCAAAATCGAAC
>DATJGZ010000085.1:0-10568 GCA_035494535.1 Patescibacteria group bacterium
GACGGCGGCGAGAGAAAGATCGAGTTGGGGTGGACCCGCTCGCACCCCGACCGGCCCGGCGAAGCTGTATTTTATGTGCGTGATAATGGCATCGGCATCGACAAGAAGAACCTCGACGGCGTATTCAAGATTTTCCGCAGGTTGCATCCGCAGGAGGCCTATGGCGGCGGCACCGGCTCCGGCCTCGCCATCACCAAGAAGATCATCGCGCAGCACGGCGGGGAAATCTGGGCGGAATCGGACGGCAAGGGAAAAGGCACGACGTTCTATTTCACGATCCCGGACCGCCGGACGTAAAACGACCGGATTTCGTGGCTGTGAAGGCGGGAACTGGCCGCACTATTGCGGTCTCGGCGCGTGCAGATTTTTAAGATGCTTGTACGAGGCAATACCGGCGACGGCGCCCGTTATGGCGCCGACCGCAGGCGCGATCAGGATCGAGCCGTATTCAAGCAAAATGTCCAGATTGTGAATGGCAAGCCAGCCACCCTGCGGGATGCTCCAGCAGGCGGCGAAAGTCGCGGCGGTCGCCAGTGCGGCGGTGCCGAGCCCGGCGGCTGCGACCATGAAAGCGTCTTTAATGCCCATATGCGGCTCCTATTTCTTGTAGCACCAGTCGTTCAGCTGCTGGAACGCGGCGTTGGGGTTGGCCGGATCGTCCTTCACCGTGAGGACCGTAACCTTGTTGCCATCGACAAGATCAAGACGCGCCTCGGACCGGCTATCGGAATAGGACAGCATGCCGCCGCGGCCATTGTCGCCGTTGCAGCCCGCGACCGTCTGGAAGTCGTCCGCCGCCGACAGCACAACCGCCGTTTTCATCGCGGCCTCATGCAGGCCCTGCTTGTGCGTGGCGCAACCCGCTAGCGCGAATGCGGCCACGAGCGGCGCCGCGATCTTCAACAAAGTATTTTTCATCGGAAATATCCCCGTTCTAAATATGGAATGGGTCTGGATAGCAGACAGTTTACGTATCTGTCAAAGAGTTTTCCGGAAATTAGGAAGTTGCTGATAGCAAAGGCTAACCCTGCGCCCGCTCGCGGGGTTCGGTCGCCGGGGTCGCCGCCATCTGGGCTTTCAGCGCCTTAGCCGCCGCAGCATACCCACCGCGCGCGCCATCGACAAAATGCAGGTGCTTGTCGGCGCGGTCGAAAATCAGGCAGGTGATCATCGCCTCCTGCTCGATATGCGTACCGTAGAAGAGATTGCCCTTCCCGTGCTCGGCTTCGAGATATTCGGTGAGCGCGGCCGTGTGCGCCGGCGTGTTGTCCATCACCATGCGCAGCGTATCGTCGAACTTCTGGAAGTCGGTGTTGTTGACGAGGTCGTCGACATATTTTTCGCCGTCGAAGCTCCCCGCCTTCTTACCCGTCTTCAGCGAGGCATGGCCGATGGCGTTCTCGACGCCCATTTTCGCCGCATAGAACGCGCGCGCCGCGAGGCCCTTGCCGTGCGTTTGAATGCCGTGCTCGTGGCCCAAATGCTTCGGGTCGAACGACACGCTCATCTTTTCCTTGCGGGCAGGCTGGTATTCGTCCTTGCTGCCGCAGATTTTCTGGATGCGATCGAACAGGTCGCGATAGGTGGCGACGCCGCCGTCACTGGCCGCACGCGCAATCAGCGTCACAATCTGGCCCTTCGACGACTTGAGCGGGTTCCAGCGGCACTCAAGCCCGTTGAAATCCGCGGGCGCCGGCGCTTTCATCCAGCGCTTGAGGTCGAAATGATCCCGGCGCTTCGGGTCCTTGATCATCTGCTCGGCGTAAGAAAGGCCGCCGCCGTCGAACATCGCCACCGCCACCTTGTCCGACAGGCGGTAGCGCGCCACGCGCACATCGTGCCCGCCCGCACGCACGTCCTCAATGGTGATGACTCCGGCGCGCAGAGTCAGGCCGAAGACACTGACCGCCATTTCGCGCGTGCCCGCTAGCGCGGCCGCAACGGATTCCGCCGCCTCGGGCGGGATGGCAAAGCTCGCCCCGTCGCCGCCGAAAACATAGGGAATATCCATGCCCATGGTCGCATTGAGCGCCGCGATGATCGCCGACGCGCCGACCATGTTGATCTGCTTGTACATCCCGCTCTGGATGCCGGCGGTCGAGCCCTGGATGTCGCACACCGCCACCAGCCAATCCGGCGGCAGCGCGCTGTACCGCCCCGGCTCGAACGCCTGATGGAAATCAGTAAAAGGCGCAAGGTCGCTGAAAAATTCGGTGTTCCCCATATATCCATGGTAGCAGGTTTACCCGCATAAATGCAGTGGGATTAATGCGCGACCTGATGGATATGAACGTCGCGAGCGCCGTGCTTCATCAATATGCCACGTGCCATTTGCTCGCGCTCCTCGTTCGGAGTGCGGACCCACATGACAATGCCGCCGGCCTCAATCTGCTGTTCACGCAGCCTTTTCGTATGACGGCTGTAAAGATATACGGCCAGCCCGATGACAGCGCCGCTGACAGCGCCCAGCACAATCGATGCGATCCAGTCGAACGGCGTGGCCGCCTGGCCAAAGAAGACTACGCCCGCGGTCATGGCCGTATAGACTGTCACTCCCATCAGGGCCGCCAATCCCATCGTCTTTTCCTCGGGGTGAATGGGCACGGTCCGGGGCGTGTCGGGGTTGTCCTCGACGTCCTCGGGCCGGACGACGGAAATTCCGAATTCCTTCCGCAAATCCGGGCTGTTCGCCAGAATGCTAATTGAATCGTGCGGAAACGCGGTATTTTCGAGCTCGGCAATGGCCGCGTCCATCTCCACGGGATTGTCGAAGACGCCGACAGCCTCCCGCGCTTGTGCCATTTCAGTGACCATGGCGCACCTCCCTCTCTACTCGCTAATCAAACGAAGGGCGGTACGTGGCGGTTCCCAGAATCAGGGCCAGCGCGCCTCGGGCGGCAGGGACATCAATATGGCTTCGGTGTTGCCCCCGGTCATCAGGCCGAAGCGCGTGCCGCGGTCATAGATGAGATTGAACTCGACATAGCGCCCGCGCTTGATCATCTGCGCCTGCGTCTGCTCGGCGGTCCAAGGTTCGTGCATGTGGCAGCGCACGATGTCCGGATAAATTGATATAAATGCGCGGCCGACATCCTGCGTGAAGGCGAAGTCGGCGTCCCACGAGCCGGAGTCGAGATAGTCGTAGAAGATGCCACCGACGCCGCGCGGCTCATTGCGGTGCTTGAGGAAGAAATATTCGTCGCACCATTTCTTGAAGCGCGGGTAATAGTCGGCATTGTGCTTGTCGCAGCAGGCGCGGAACGCGGCGTGGAAATCGGCCGTATCCTTTTCGACTGGAAACACCGGCGTCAGATCGGCGCCACCGCCGAACCACGATTTCGATGTCGCGATCATGCGCGTGTTCATATGCACGATCGGCACCAGCGGCGAGCGGGGATGGATCACCAGCGATATGCCCGACGCCCAGAAAACGCCGCCGCTTTCCGCCGCGCCCGGAATCTCTTTCCTGAACTGTTCGGAGAAATGGCCGTGGACGGTGGAAATATTCACTCCCGCCTTTTCGAATACGCGGCCGTCGCGCATAAGCGACATCTCGCCGCCGCCGCCGGGCGAGCCGTCTTCGTTCTTCCGGTCCCACTGTTTGCGCTCGAAGCGGCCGGATTTTCCCAAGCCGGCGGATTCGTCCTCGATATTTTCCAGCGCCGTGCAGATATCATCGCGCAGCGTGCTGAACCAAGCCGATGCAGTTTTCTTACTTTCCTCCAGCGCCGCATTTGTGTTCTGATTTGCCGTCGCCTTCATTTCGCGAACCCTTTCGTCTGCCGCAGCGCTTCGCCCAGCACCATCGCCGAGGCGTTCACCACGTTGAGCGACCGCATTCCCTTTTGCATCGGGACCAGCAGCCGCGCGTCCGCAGCATTGTGTACTTCGTCCGGAACACCCGCACTCTCGCGGCCGGCTATTATAATGTCGCCCGGCGCAAAGGCGAAATTACTGTAGGCGGTCGCACCTTGCACAGTGAGCAGGACGAGCCGTCCGCTGCCTTGACGATTATCAAGAAACGCCTGCCATGACGAATGGCGCGCGATATCGGCGGCGTCGATATAGTCCATGCCTGCCCGGCGAATCTTTTTGTCATCCCAGATGAAACCGCAGGGTTCGATGACGTCGAGTCCCACGCCGAGACACGCGCACAAGCGCATCGCCGCGCCAGCGTTCTGCGGTATATCGGGCTGGTAAAGGGCCAGACGGACGCTCAAAACCGGATTCTCCTCGATTTTCAATGTTATGCAATATAATAGGGGCGTCCCTGCGCATCAACCCGTTGTTTTTTTACGGGCATCGGCGGATAATTAAGGAATGGGCACAATTCCTTTGGCCGCGATCCGGCGCCAGCTGGACGGGGCGTTCGAACGTCAGGATCTGTATACCGGCGATGCCGATCTCAACCCCGGCCTGTCCGCGCTGTTCGCGCAAGACCAGCGCGCGGCGGCCGTTCTGATTCTCCTGGTCGACAAGCCGGAAGGAATGACCGTCCTGCTGACAAAGCGGCCTCAAACCTTGCGCGTCCACGCCGGGCAGATCAGCTTTCCCGGCGGACAAAAGGAGCCGCAGGACAACGGCCCCGCCGCCACCGCGCTGCGCGAGACGCAGGAGGAGATCGGGCTTGATCCTTCACTAGTTGAGGTCATTGGCTATCTGCCCGAATACCGGACGCGCACAGGGTTTGCCGTTGCGCCAGTCGTCGGCTTTATAAAGCCTCCGTTCACGCTCAGCCCCAATGCGGCCGAAGTCGAGCGCATCATTGAAGTGCCGCTGGAGCATTTCCTTAATCCGGACAATTGCCAGGTTGGAGAAAAGGAATTCAGCGGCCACACCGCGCGATTCTATAGCTTCGAGTATGGCGGCGACACAATCTGGGGCGCCACGGCCGGCATGCTGCGCGGTCTGCGGGAAGCCCTTTCCGGCGGCGCAATACCCTTGCCGAAGCAGCAGCTTCAGCCCTGAAAAACTTTTCGTTTATGAGGCTTAACAGGGGCTTGCATGCTCCGAAAATGGGCATATTATACGGCCCTGATATAAAGAGTTTTGTCTTCTTTCTGGAACGGACCATGACAGCAGCCAGCACACCCGTGAACGAAAACGAGAAGGACGGCACGACGCGCCGTGACTTCCTGAGCCTGACCGTCGGCGCGATGGGGGGCCTCGGCGCCATAACCTTCGCCGTGCCGCTGATCGACACCATGAACCCCGCGGCGGATACACTGGCCATGTCGACGACGGAAGTCGACCTCAAGCCGGTCGCGGTCGGACAATCCATCCAGGTCAAATGGCAGGGCAAGCCGGTCTTCATCCGTCACCGCACGCCTGAGGAGATCAAGGCGGCGGAGGACGTCGATGTCTCGACCCTGCGCGATAAGCAGGATGACAAGGACCGCGTGAAAAAACCCGAATGGCTGGTACTGGTCGGGATCTGCACGCATCTCGGCTGCATTCCGGGCGGAACGAAGCCAACCGACAATCGCGGCCCTTACGGCGGCTGGTTCTGCCCCTGCCACGGCTCGATGTACGATACCTCCGGCCGCATCCGGCAAGGCCCCGCGCCGAAAAATCTCGCCGTGCCCGACTATTACTTCACCAGCGACACCTCGATCCTGATCGGCTCTAAAGGCAAGGAGAAAGCGTAAATGTCTCTCGACGCGAAGAAGGAACGCGAACCCTTCGATAACAAGGTCGTCGACTGGATCGACTCGCGCCTGCCGATTTTCACCATCATGCAGAAAGAATACGGTGTATTCCCGACGCCGCGGAACTTCAACTATTTCTGGAACTTCGGCGCCATCGCGACCGTGATGCTGGTGCTGATGATCGTGACCGGCATCGTGCTGGCCATGTACTACACGCCGGACGCCAGCATGGCGTTTTCGAGCGTGGAGCACATCATGCGCGATGTGAACTGGGGCTGGATGGTGCGCTACATGCATATGAACGGCGCGACCTTCTTCTTCGTCGCCGTCTACACGCATATCTTCCGCGGTCTCTACTACGGTTCATATAAAAGGCCGCGCGAACTGCTCTGGATCATCGGCGTGGTGATCTTCCTGCTGATGATGGCGACCGCCTTCATGGGCTACACCCTGCCATGGTCGCAGATGGGCGGCTGGGCGGCCACCGTTATTACCAACCTGTTTTCGGCCATTCCCTATGTCGGCGACAAGATCGTGGCGCTGCTGTGGGGCGGCTTCTCGGTCGACAATCCGACCCTGCACCGGTTCTTTGCCCTTCATTACCTTCTGCCCTTCGTCATCGTCGGCGTGGTGGGCATCCATGTCTGGGCGCTGCATGTCACGGGCTCCAACAACCCGCTCGGCATTGACGTCAAGGGCCCGCAGGATACTCTGCCCTTCAATCCGTACTACACAGCCAAGGACACATTTGGCATCACGATCTTCCTACTGGCCTATGTGGTTGTCACCTTCTGGTTCCCGAACGCCTTTGCGCACCCGGACCATTTCGTCGAGTTCGACCCGATGAAGACGCCGCCGCACATCGTGCCGGAATGGTACTTTCTGCCCTTCTACGCGATACTGCGCTCCTTCACTTTCGGCGTGAACCCGTATGTCGCGCTGTCGGTGTTGCTGCTGATCGGCGGCGTCTGGCATATCTACCAAAAGCCCGGGCAGATCTCGCTCTTCGGCTGCACCTGCAGCCTTTCGGAAGGCGACAAAGTTCAGCGGGTTGTTACGCTGCTCGGCCTTGCCGGCATCTTCATGCTGGCCGGCTATTTCAGCCAGTTCGTCAAAGGCGATGGCACGATGCTGATCAAGCTCCCACTCGCTGACATCATCCTGGCGCAACTTACACCCAAGCTCTGCGGCGTGCTGGCGATGTTCGGCTCGGTGATCCTGCTGGCCTTCGTGCCGTGGCTCGACTTCCACCCGGTGCGCAGCGCGCGCTTCCGCCCGCTGTTCCGGGTGGCCGTTATCGCGCTGGCGCTCGATGTCGTGCTGCTCGGTTATGTCGGCTCGCAGACAGCAGATGCAATCAAATTCGGTGTACCGCTTATCTATGTCGGTCAGGTCGCGACGGGTTACTATTTCGCCTTCTTCCTGATCATATTGCCTCTGCTGTCATGGATCGAAAAGGCACTGCCGCTGCCGCAAAGCATCAATGAAGCCGTCCTCGCGGAAAAGGGAGCGCACTGATGACCAGCCGCAAGCTCATCACCGCCCTGCTGGTTTCCGTCAGCCTCGTTGTGTCCGGCACGGCGTTGGCTACGGCCAAGCGCAAACCGGCCAAGCATGTAGACGCGCCGCCTGCGGCGGCCGTGCCGCAGGAAGCAGCACCTGCTGCCGATAAAGCCGCGACCGATGCGAACGCTACGCCGCCGGCTGCGCCCGCGCAGGAAAGCACCGCTGCCACCGAAGCGGCCGCGACTTCGCCGACGCCGGAAGCTTCGGGCGCAACGCAGCCCGCCGCCGGTGAAGGCGAGGAAATGAGCCATCAGGATTGGCCGTTCCACGGCGCGTTCGGCACCTATGACCGCGCGGCGCTGCAGCGCGGCTTTCAGGTCTACAAACAGGTCTGCTCGGCCTGCCACTCGATGAATTTGCTCTCCTACCGCAACCTCGAGGAGATCGGCTATACCGAAGGTCAGGTCAAAGCGATTGCGGCCGAGTATCAGGTCAACGACATCAACGATGACACCGGTGAAATCTACCAGCGCCCGGCGCGCCCAAGCGACCGCTTCCATGCGCCCTTCCCGAACAAGCAGGCCTCGATGGCGGCGAATAATGGCGCGTATCCGCCCGACATGTCGCTGCTGGCCAAGGCGCGGCACGGCGGCCCGGATTACATCTACAGCATTCTGACCGGCTTTGCCGATTTCCCGCCCGGCGTGCAGCACGCGTCGACCCAGTACTGGAACAAGGCCATGCCCGGCCACATCATCGCCATGCCGCCGCCGCTGGTGTCGGACGGTCAGGTTCAGTATGAGAACGCCGGCAACACGCCGCAGACGGTCGATCAGTACGCGAAGGACGTATCGCAATTCCTCGCTTGGGCGTCCGAACCCCACATGGAGGAGCGCAAGCAGACAGGCACCAAGGTGATCCTGTTCCTGCTCGCCATGTGCTTCGTCGCCTACCAGGCGAAGAAGAAGGTCTGGAGCGACGTCCACTAGCCATTTCCTTATGGATTCTTTGCGCGCCGGGATTCACCTGGCAACTCGCATCTGTTAGAATCATAATCAGGATGCGCGACAGCAAAGAGGATATCCTCAAATTCTGGTTCACCGAGACCGAGCCGCAACTGTGGTTTCAGGTCAACGAAACCTTCGACGACAAGGTCCGCAACCGCTATATGAGCGCCTGCGAGTTGGCGCGCGACGCGATGTACGACGCTTGGAGCCGCAGCGTCGACGGCTCGCTCGCCTTGTGCCTGCTGCTCGACCAGTTTCCGCGCATGATCTATCGCGGCCACGCCAAAGCCTACAGCGGCGACCGGAAGGCGCTGCTGGTGGCGAAGAACGCGGTGGCCAAGGGCTTTGATCAGACACTGCCACCGGAAAAACGCCGGTTCCTGTACCAGCCCTACCTGCACAGCGAGAACCTGCCCAACCAGCGGGTGAGCGTTGAGTTGTTCGGCAAGATGGCCAAGGACGACCCCGTGAGCTACGAGCATGCCCAGCGAAATTACAAAATCATCGAGCAATTTGGGCGTTTTCCCCACCGGAATAAGGTGCTCGGGCGTGAAAACACGCCGGCCGAGCAGGAGTACCTTGCCCGAATGCCCGCCTGATTCTACAATAATAGAACGGCGTGCGTTCGCTTCCTCTTGAAAAACAATAATAAACTTCGGCGGAGTTCCCCATCAGTCCGACCCATATTCTCATAAACATTATCGGCGGCGTTTCGCTGATGATCTGGGGCCTGAAGCTGGTCAGGCTCGGGGTGACGCGCGGCTTCGGCGGCGGGCTGCAAAACGCCTTGTCCTCGGGCACCAAGAACCACTTGATGGCGTTATTCTATGGCGCGCTGGTGACAACGGTATTGCAGAGCTCGACCGCGGCCATGATGCTCGTCTCTTCCTTCGCCGGCGAAGCGATGCTGACACTGAACGCTGCCCTCGCCCTGATCCTCGGCGCCAACATCGGAACGACGCTCGTCGCGCAGGCGCTGGCCTTCGACCTCTCGATCCTGACGCCTGTTTTCTTCATCGCCGGGGTGTCCATGTTCTCGATGGACAATCAGGGCAAGATCAAGAATTTCGGCCGGGTGCTGATCGGCATCGGCCTGATCCTGATGTCGCTGCAATGGATCGCGCTGTCCTGCGCGCCGGTCGAGGCATCAAAGAATCTTCCGCTGCTGCTCCAGCCGCTCGAGAACGACCATGTGCTGGCGATCGTCGTAGCGGCGCTGCTGACATGGATGGCGCATTCGTCGCTTGCCATCGTGCTGCTGCTGATGACCATGGCAACCAGCAGCGCTCTGCCGCTGCCTCTCGCCCTCATCATGGTGCTGGGCGCCAACCTCGGCGGCACCATCGGCCCGCTGGTCGCGACGCTGCGCAGCGAACGCGCCGCCCTGCGCGTGCAGGCCGGGTGCACGATCATGCGCCTTGCGGGCATTCTCGCCTTCCTGCCGTTCATGCCGGTGATCACCGAGAAGATGGGGCACTTCACCGCCTCCCCTGTCCATCAGATCGTGAACTTCCACACCTTCTTCAACGTCATGGTCGCGGTGGTGTTCCTGCCGCTGACGCCGCTGGTCGCACGGCTGGTGACAAAGATGATCCCCGACAAGGCTACGGGGGATGATCCATCGAAGCCCAAGTACCTGAACGACGCCGAACTGGGCACGCCGGCCATCGCCCTTGCCGCCGCCGGACGCGAGACGCTGCGCATGGCCGATGCGCTGCAAGGAATGCTCGAGGACACAATCCGGGCCTTCAACACCAACGACGAAGGCGTTGTCCACCGTATCCGCGAGAAGGACAATGTCATAGACGGCCTCTACAGCGCGCTCAAGCGCTACATGGCCAAGATCACGCAAGAGTACATGAGCAAGGAGGACGCGCAGCGCTACATCCTCACGCTCACCTTCGCCACCAACCTCGAGCATGCGGGCGACGTCATCGACAAGAACCTGATGCCGATGGCATTGAAGAAAATCCGGAACCAGCGCAGTTTCTCGGCCCGTGGCTTTCAGGAGATCGAGACGATCCACAATTCGGTGCTCGATTCCGTGCGCCTGGCACAAAACGTGTTCATCACGAATGACGTCGACCTCGCGCGCAAATTAATCCAGGAGAAGGAAAAGCTCCGCCGCGCGGAGATTCAGGCCTCAGTCAGTCATATCGACCGGCTGCGCGAGGGCATACCCGAGACCATCGCCACCACGTCGCTGCATCTCGATATCATACGCGATTACCGCCGCATCAACAGCTACATGTGCACGGTGGCCTATCCGCTGCTCGAGGAGCGCGGGGAGCTCGCGGCCTCCCGCCTCAAGCCGCACGAATAATTATTTTTTCCTGAAGGAAAACCGGCAGGCCTCGCCGCCGCGCACCATGCAGGCGCGGTGCTCGACCGCGCAGCCGCTCGCTTC
>DATJGZ010000086.1:0-8032 GCA_035494535.1 Patescibacteria group bacterium
TGGATTTTGGCCAATAAGTCATTCGCGCTGGTCGTCTTGTCCTTATTCGCGTTCGCCGCGTCGAGTTCCTTCTGCTTGGCGGCCGCCTCGTCGTTGGCGGCTTTGATTTTCGCCTTCTGCTTGTTGACGAGATCGTTCACCTCTTTGGTGAGCGAGTCCATGATGGCGCCGCTCGAATCGAGTCCCGGCAAAGTGGCATAGAGCGAAATCTGGCCCTTGAGCTGCGCGACCTTCGCCTTGATGTACCAGTCCTGCTCGGTGTAGGGCACCGGCTTGGCGGGCTTCTGCGTCAACGAAGAAGCTTTTTTGGAGATTGTCTGTTTCACCGGCGGATCGATAATGCCGTTCGCGGCATCCTGCGCACGCTTGAGAAGGTCAGCGGCACTCAGTACCCCGTCTGCCGAAGGCGCATTAGGGTCGGATTCACCCGTAGCCTGGCTGCGCGACTTGGAAAGCAGCTGGTCCGCGGTTAGAACCGACGATGTGCCCGAAACGTCTGTCATAGCTTAATAATACCGGAAATATGTAGTTAAATGGTTAATACAGCTTAACATTTGCCCTATGCCGCGATCCGCCTATGTGCTTGTATATGCACAATGTCTGATACGCTTCTACAGATATGCAACCTCTATACCAGCTTCCGCAGCGCGGATGGGATGTTCGCTGCGGTCAAGGGCGTTACTTTCGATATTGCAAAGGGGCAAACTGTTGCTGTCGTCGGTGAAAGCGGCTCCGGCAAGTCGGTCACCGCCCTTTCGGTCATGCAGCTGCTGCCCTACCCGCTGGCACGGCATTCGGAGGGATCCTCGATAAAATTCGACGGGCAGGAACTCGTGGGCGCTCCCGACAGCTTGATGCGCACCATACGCGGCCGGCGGATCGGCATGATCTTCCAGGAGCCGATGACCTCGCTCAACCCGCTGCACACCATCGAGCGGCAAATCGCTGAAGTCCTCATACTCCATCAGGGAATGTCGAAGGAAAAAGCGCGCGAACGCGTGAAAGAATTGCTCGACCTCGTCGGACTGCCGATGATGAAGGAGCGCCTCAAAGCTTATCCGCACGAGCTTTCGGGCGGCCAGCGCCAGCGCGTCATGATCGCGATGGCACTCGCCAACAATCCCGATCTGCTCATCGCGGATGAACCCACCACCGCGCTTGATGTTACGGTCCAGGCACAGATTCTCGAACTACTGCAGGACCTGAAGAAACGCCTTGGCATGGCGCTGCTCCTGATCACGCACGACCTGACGGTGGTGGAGAAAATGGCCGACCGCGTTTGCGTCATGAAGGACGGCGAGATTGTAGAGCAGAAAACGGCCGCCGAGCTGTTCAAAAACCCGCAGCATGAATACACGAAAATGCTGCTGGCCGCGCAGCCCAAGGGCAAGGCTGTGCCCGCCAACGAGAATGCGCCGCTTGTGGTCGAGGCACAGGACATCAAGGTCCATTTCCCGCGTCAGAAGACATTCACCGGCAAGGTAACAAGCTGGGTCAAAGCAGTCGACGGCGTGTCTCTGTCTTGCCGCGCAGGACAGACCATCGGCGTCGTCGGTGAAAGCGGATCGGGCAAGACGACGCTCGGCCTTGCCCTCCTGCGCCTGACGCGTAGTACGGGAAAGATCGTCTTCAAGGGGCAAGACATCTCGACCTTCGACCGCGAGCGGATGAAATCCCTGCGCCGGCAGATGCAAATTGTGTTTCAGGATCCGTATGGATCGCTGTCCCCGCGTATGAGCATTTCCGAGATTATTGGCGAAGGGTTGCTCGTGCATCGACGCGAGTTGAACAAAGCCAAGCGGGAAGAACTTGTTGTGCAGGCGCTGCGCGACGTGCATCTCGACCCTGATACGCGCCAGCGCTATCCGCATGAATTCTCGGGCGGCCAGCGCCAGCGCATCGCCATTGCCCGTGCAATCGTCCTGCAGCCGGAATTCGTGGTGCTGGACGAGCCTACATCGGCGCTCGACCTGTCGGTGCAGGCGCAGATTGTCGACCTGCTGCGCGAGATACAGGAAAAGCACAATCTGGCCTATATGTTCATCTCGCACGACCTGCGCGTGGTGCGCGCGATGGCACATCATGTGATCGTGATGAAGGATGGGCATGTGGTGGAGGAAGGACCAGCGGCCAGGATTTTTGATTCTCCGCAGCAGGACTACACAAAGGCGCTGATGGACGCGGCCATCAAGCTCAAGGCGCGCAAGACGGCCTGACTATCCCAGCCGGAGCAATGCCGAAACTACATGCAGGTTGACCACAAGCCATATGCTGACGAAGATCAGCGCCGCCAGACGTTGCACATGCAGAGTGCTCGCGCGTGCGCGCTCGGCGCCTGCAAATAGCTCGTATATGTAGACCACGAGAAAGCTGCCGTCGAAGCCGAACCATGGCAGCGGCATCAGGTTAACCAGCGCAATGACCACCGACAGCGTCGCCATTGTCTGGAAAAATCTAAATAACGCGGACTTGACGGGATAATCGACCGGACGGACCGACGTTTCAGGCACAAATAGCGCGCGGTCGATGTGCGTTGTGCGTCCGACCACTTGCGTCAATAGCCCCGAGACCAGCCGGCTTGTTTCGCGTACAGCCATCTTGAGGCTGGTATATGGATCATAGATCAGGAAGACATTGTCTGTCAGGTTGTCAAAGAAAACCCAATCATAATTGTTTTCTTTCGCATCCGGATCAGACAGGCCTTTGTTTGTTTCGGCGGGAATATGTACACGGTAGCGTTCGATATTACCGTCGTCCGATTCAATTCCGACAATAGAAGTTTTGTCCAGGACACTCTTTAGAAGTTCCCTTGCCTTTCCCGGCTTGCCTTTGGTGTCGACTCCATCGACCGACCATACATATGTAAGCCACAAGGGAATGTGCGAATTCAGCACGCCTATACGGCCAAATGCACGATCAAATCCTTTCTCATCTGTATATTTAACCCATACTGGCGAAATCATGATGTCGTAGGATTTACCGTCACGCTCGTAACGCAAGGATACAGGGTGGATGTCTCTTTCAGTCAGACCGACGTGTAGATCCTCAAATGTGCTCACCGGCTTGCCGTCTAGCATGACAATGCGATCGCCGGGCTGCATACCGGCCTTGTCCGCGGGCATACCGATCGATACGCCCGAAATGAGCAAAGGCGACTCCGGCTTGCCGGCAAATGTGTAGAACATCATGATCGCGAACAGGGCAAGGATGATATTCGCAGCCGGACCGGCACTAACGATCAAAAACCGTTTCCAGAGCTTTTGATTGACGAAGGCACGCGCTCGATGCTCCGGCGTCATGTGTTCGCCTTCATGAGGATAGAGCTGCACGCTGCCGCAGATAGGGAACATGCGCACCGACCAGCGCGTACCGCCGCTGCCGGTCCGGGCCCAGATTTCGCGGCCGACGCCTACCGTTACGCTTTCGACCTGCACCCTGCAGAGCACCGCCGTGATGTAATGGCCGACTTCATGGAAGATGAAGACCAGCGCGGTGGCCAACGCAAAGCCCAACGTATAAAGGAATTTATGTAATACAACGTCCACGCCGCCCTGCCCCCCGGGGACCGAAAACCGTGTTATAATGGTGATATATTAATTATATCACAGCTTTGAGAGTTCCAGACCGCTTCTTTTTCCTTGCTTTTCCGCGGGTCCGAGGCTACATAAGCTGCTCTGAAACTTTAGGACCGCATGGCCAAAGGCCTTGCGGATTGAAGGCTGAAAGGGGTGATTTGTATTGGTTAGCGTACATGTACGCGATAACAACGTCGACCAGGCTCTGCGCGCATTGAAAAAGAAGATGCAGCGCGAAGGCATTTTCCGCGAAATGAAACTGCGCCGTGACTACGAGAAACCCTCGGAAAAACGCAAGCGTGAAAAAGCTGAAGCTGTTCGTCGCTGGCGCAAGATGGAGCGCAAGAAGCGCGATCGCGACGGCGGTTGAGAAAACGACGCTGTTATACACCCAATACGAAACCCCCCGGACAACTTCCGGGGGTTTTTGCTTTTGCAGCGACGCGGGAACCATTCCGGAAACCGGGCGTTGGACAGGGCGAACGGGTAAGGAAATCCCTCCGGGGAGGTTCTTCCCGTTCGCGTGAAGACCTGCAATCCTTGGATTGCGGGTCTTCTCTGTTTTCAACTTCCGCGCTGCTTGGTCTAATGGATGCCGGGATAGGGATATCCGTAACCTAACCCCGGCTCATTTTTTTTTACAGGTGCGGTCGCCTGTTTCAGCCATGAGGCTTCGGCCGCATTCAGCCGGGGCGCCAGCGTGTCATAGATGCGTTTGTGATAGTCGTTCAGCCACTTGAGCTCGGCATCGTCGAGCATCTCGGGCTTGATCAGGCGGCGGTCAATCGGGCACAGCGTAACCGTCTCGAAATTCAACATATTCTCCGACGGCTTGTCGCGGCGCGGACCGGCGACCTTGGCCAGAATCAGGTTCTCGATGCGGATGCCATATTCTCCCGGCAAGTAGACGCCGGGCTCGTTTGAGATCAGCATGCCCGCCTTGATGGGCCGCAGGCCCTTCATGCCTGCCACACCGCCGGTGCCGTGGACGGACAGGACAACGTCAACATCATGGCCCGTGCCATGGTCGTAGTTAAGATCGGCATCCATCAGCGCCGCGCGTGCGAAAGCGTCAACCGCCGCCCCCGCGATACCTTCCGAGACTTTCGCCTTGGCGACATCAATATGGCCCTTGAGCACCAGCGTGAAGCTGATTTTCATGTCGTCAGTGACTTTGCCGACGGGAATGACACGCGTGATGTCTGTCGTGCCCATATCGTACTGCCCGCCGCTGTCGACCAGCAGCAATCCATCCCCGCTGATAGCCTTGTTGGTCGTCATGGTCGGGTCCATCGGGTTGTAGTGGATGATGGCGCCGTTGGCGTTCCAGCCGGCGATGGTGTCGAAGCTGGTATCGAAGAATGTCGTGTCCATGCGCCGAAACTGCTCCAATCGCTGCACCACGATCGGCTCGGTCAGTTGGCCCTTCGCCGCCTCCTCGTCCAGCCATTTCAGGAACCGCACCATAGCGACGCCGTCGCGCTCATGCGCCTCGATAATCCCGGCACGCTCCTGCGGCGTCTTGATGATGCGCTCGGCGACAACAGGATTGTCGACCGCCTGAACCTTCGCTCCGCCTGCCTCCAGCTTGCTTTTGAACCAGATCGGCGTCTCATTGGCATCGGCCAGAACCGGCTTGCCTGAAGCTTTTGCCGCGGCAGCCAGATCGGCAAGAGCCGACGTCATTTCCGACGGCGGACGAATACGGACATGATTGCCCGTCGCCTGCCGCACTTCGGGTGTCACCTTAGCGGCATCGACGAACCAGTCGACATCGCCATTTTCATGCACAATGGCCTGCGAGAGCGTTACCGGCGTGTGCGGCACGTCACGGCCGCGCACATTGAGCATCCATGCGATTGAATCTGCCTTCGCGAGGATCAGCGCCTGCCCGCCGTGTTTTATAACCGCCTTGGCAATTGCCTCGCGCTTGTCGGCAGCGCTGCGGCCGGCGACACTGTCAGGAAACACCGAAGCCGGCGCGGAGGGTTGCGCCGGGCGCTCGGCCCACAGCGCATCAATCAGATTCTTGTCGACCGGCACCAGTTCAATTTTCCGAGCGCGCAGCGCTTCTTTCATCCGGTCGATCTCGGCCGATGTATGCAGGCGCGGGTCGTAGCCGACGCGGCCGCCTGGCGGTGCGTTGGCAGCAATCCAATTCTCAGGCGTCACGTTGTCCTTGGTTCCGGTCTGCGCGGTGGAGAAAACCGAATGGTCGACCTGAAGCTTCATTTGCTCGACATAACGCCCGTCGGACATCACAACCGCATGGTCCTTGAGAACGATGGAGGCGCCCGCGGAGCCGGAAAATCCACTGATCCATTTCAGCCGCTCGTTTGCGGCAGGCAAATACTCACCCTGATATTCGTCCGTGCGCGGAATGATGAAGCCGTCGAGCCCTTGCTGTGCAAGACCCGCGCGCAGCGCCGCCACCTTATCGGCGGTGTTATTCAGAATTCTCCCTGTCATGGCGGCAATGTTAGGCAAATTCCCGCCGATTGCAACGCGCTTTTTTCTTGCTGTTACAGTGTTTTCGGAAAATCCTGAAGGGTCCGGCCTGCCTTGCCTTGAATATCGAATTGTGCAAAATTTAGGGCTGG
Organism: Patescibacteria group bacterium; assembly: GCA_035494535.1. Classification (GTDB taxonomy): domain Bacteria; phylum Pseudomonadota; class Alphaproteobacteria; order Micavibrionales; family Micavibrionaceae; genus JACQIJ01. The sequence goes on from DATJGZ010000086.1 coordinate 6,176, forward strand.
TTTTACTGCATAATGGAAAATACTCGATGGCGCGTTTCAAACCCGTCCGCAAGGCCGTATTCCCTGTTGCGGGGCTGGGCACGCGCTTCCTTCCTGCAACCAAAGTCCTGCCTAAGGAAATGTTGCCGCTGGGCGACCGTCCGCTTATCCAGCATGCCATGGAAGAAGCGCGCGAAGCAGGCATCGAGGAGTTCATTTTCGTCACCGGCCGCCACAAGGAGATGCTCGAGGAGCATTTTGATTACCAGCCCGAACTGACGGAAACACTCACTGCGCGCGGCAAAAAGGATCTTCTTAAAAAACTCGAGGGCACGGATATCCCCGAAGGCAAGCTGTTCCTGACGCGCCAGCCGAAGGCGCTTGGCCTCGGCCACGCCGTATGGTGCGCGCGCAAGCTGGTCGGCGATGAACCTTTCGCGGTCATTTTGCCCGACGATGTGTTCTTTTCGGAAAAGGGCTGCCTCACCCAGATGATGGGTGCCTACAAGAAAACCGGCGGGAACGTTATGGCCGTCATGGAAGTGCCGCGCGAAGAAACAGCGCGCTACGGCGTGCTCAAGACAGGCAAGAGTGATGGCAGGATGGTCGAGGCGCTCGGACTGGTCGAGAAGCCCCTGCCCGCACGAGCGCCCTCCAATCTGGTGATTATCGGGCGTTATATCCTTCAACCCGAAGTATTCGACCATCTGGCTGCGTTTGAAAAAGGCGCCGGCGGTGAAATCCAACTGACCGATGCGATGGCAAAACTGATCGGCTCGCAGCCCTTCCATGGCTACCGCTTCGAGGGTGAGCGCTATGATTGCGGCACGCGGCTCGGGCTGCTTGAGGCCAACATCGCCTATAGCATGCACGATGAGGACATCGCGCCGCAGGTGCGCGAAATCGTAGCGAAGTTCACCGCGCCCTTGCCGGCACGCCGGGCGGGCCGCAAATGAAGAGCGCCGCCCAAATGAAAGATGCGAAAGCAAAAGCGTACCGCTTCGACCCCGAGGTCCTGCGGGAGTACGACATCCGCGGGCAGGTCGGAAAGAATCTGTCGGAGGCCGATGCGCGTGCGGTGGGGCTATCATTCGGCACGTTCGTCAAACGCAAAGGCGGCAAAACGGTCTGCGTCGGCTATGACGGCCGCGCCTCATCGCCGGGCTTCGCCAAAGCGGTCATCGAAGGGTTGATCGCGACAGGATTGAATGTCGAAGCGATCGGCCTCGGTCCCACGCCGATGCTTTATTACGCGGTCAAGGAGCACAAAGCCGACGGCGGCGTGATGGTCACCGGCTCCCACAACCCGCCGGACTATAATGGCTTCAAGATGACGCTGGCCAAGGACCCGGTCTACGGCGAGGCCGTGCAGGAGCTAGGCCGCATCGCAGCTGCCGGTGATTTTGAGGCCGGCGAAGGCAGTGTCAAACAGATCGACGTGCAGGACGCGTATGTTGCGCGTCTCGCGTGCGACTGGAACGGCAAAAAGAACCTGAAAGTCGTTTGGGACTGCGGCAACGGCGCGGCGGGCGAAATTGTCCGGCGTCTGACCAAAAAATTGCCGGGTGAGCATGTTCTGCTGTTCGACAAAATCGACGGCACCTTCCCCAACCACCATCCCGATCCAACGGTCGACAAGAATCTGGCCGACCTGATCGCCGAGGTGAAGAAACGCAAATTCGATCTCGGGGTCGCTTTTGACGGCGACGCGGATCGTATTGGCGCCGTCGATGAGGCGGGCAAGGTTCTACGTTGCGATACTATGATCACCCTCTATGCGCAGGAGGTCCTTAAGGATCATCCCGGCGCAACGATCGTCGGCGACGTTAAATGCAGTCAGATTATGTATGACGAGATCAAGCGCCTCGGCGGCAAGCC
>DATJGZ010000087.1:0-2309 GCA_035494535.1 Patescibacteria group bacterium
CCGCTGCGCTACGGCATGTCTCTTCCGGCCGGGAAGCCACGCGCCCATATTGTCTATGTCGAGGGCTTGTCCGAATTCGCGGAAAAAACATTCGAACTCGCGCGCGACTTCAACCGCGAATCCTGTGGATTTTACGTTTTCGATCGGCAGGGTCAGGGCCTGTCGGGCCGCTTCCTGAAGGATCCCGGCAAGGAACATTCGGAAGGCTTCAACCATGACGCCGATGACCTCGCGCAGTTTATCCGCACCGAGGTGCCGCACGACGCACCCGTCATCGTCCTGGCCCATTCCGCCGGCGGGCTGATCACGATGCTGGCGGCACACGACAACCCCGATCTGGCTGAGGGCGTCGTCATGACGGCGCCCTTGCTGGGCATCCAGAATCCGATGGCCAGAAATATCGAGCGTTTCTGGGCAACGATGCCGGAACCGCGCTGCCTGAGCGAACATTATATTCCCTTCACCGATCCGAAGGTCTGGAGACGCTCCGAGAAGCGCGATGACCCGGCGGTCGATGAATTCTCCAGCGATCCGGAGCGTAGCCTCGTCCACGACTACTGGCGTGAAAGGAATCCGGGCCTGCGCACAATCGGTCCGACATGGGGTTGGGTCCGGGAATCCTGCAAGGCCATCGTGAAGACGCGCAGCGCCGGCTACCTCGAATCCATACAAACCCCGTTGGCCATCTTCACCGGCGGCGACGACGGCACGGTATATAACAAACACACCTTCAATGCCCTTGCCCGCCTGCCCCACGCGACTCATACCCATTTCGAGAAGGGCAAGCACGAGCTGCTGATGGAGACCGACGATATCCGCCAGCCGATCATCGACGCTACGCTGGGCCTCGCCGACGCCGCCTGGGACCGCGGTTTTACGCCGCACTGACAGCCCTCTATTTAATAAGGTCGGCGCATATTAATATGCGCTATGACTGATTCACCCTGGGAGCCACGTTTTCTCGAGCCCGAAGGCTGGCGCTGGGACTATTTCACCAACGCGCAAGGCGCGCGCCTGCGCTTCGGCTATATCGATCCGGCCAACAGCAACGGCATTGTCGTCGCCCTGCCGGGCCTGAGCGAGTTCGGCGAAAAGTATTTCGAGGTCGCGCGCGACATGCTGGCGCGCAACCTTTCTTTTTTCGTTATCGACTGGCGCGGCCAGGGAAAATCCGACCGGTATTTGCCCAATCCCCACAGGCGCCATTCGGCAGGATTCGGCAGCGACGTCGCCGATCTCCAGCAGATGCTGGCGCAGCATGTCATTCCCCGCGCCGGGCGCCGGCCGCTGTTCATGCTGGCGCATTCGATGGGCGGCCATATCGGCCTGCGGCACTTGAGCGAACACGCCGGAATTTTTGCCTGCGCCGCCTTCTCGGCGCCGATGCTCGGCATACTCGGCACCAAAGTCATCCCGACGGCGCTGCGCGTGCCGGTGACGGCGACGCTTGCCACGCTGATGGGAACGAATTACGTGTTCGGCGGCGGGGACTGGCACCCCGGCTTCCGCGACCGGCAGGCGCGGGCGGTGCTTTCGGGCGATCCGCCGCGGCGCGCGGTACATAACGGGTGGTGCCTGCGCGACCCGCAGCTGCAGGTCGGCAATGTCACCTATGGCTGGCTGCACGAGGCGATGGTTTCATGCGCAACGCTCAACGGGTCGGGGATTCCCGAGTCGATCCGCACCCCCTGCCTGATCGGCGTCGCCGGCCGGGACATGCTGGTCGATAACAAGGCGACGCGCGCCTTTGCCAAGCGGCTGCCTTATGCCCAAGTCCTTGAGCTGGAGGGGGCGTTTCATGAAATCCTCATGGAGCGTGATGAATTCAGGAGCCGTTTTCTAGCGGCATTTGACGCCCTTAGGGCCGAAGCAGTTGAAAACTCTTCAAAACAAAGGCAAACTCGGCCATAATTTTTGAGTAACGGCACATTATGGTTAAGCCCTTGGAAAAAGAGATCGACCTCAAGCGAATCCGGCTCAGTGACCGGATTCTGTTCGCCCTCGACCTCGCGCTGCATCAGGAAGACCTCGTCATCTCGGAGATGCTGGTCAAGGCGCTTGAGGTGTCGATGACGCGCAACACGGGCGGCGGCGAGTTCATCGAACGCCGCGACTATCCCGTGGAGATGGAAGAGGCCCTTGACCGCCTCGAAATCATCCGCCAGAAGCAGGGCGGGAAGAAGCGTTAGAAAATCTATTAATGTCATTCTGAGGCCGAAGGCCGAAGAATCGCAACGCAAAGACCGCCAAGAGCGCAAAGATTTTATTTGTTCGTCACCCCGGCGAAAGCCGGGGTCCAGGGACAAATG
>DATJGZ010000088.1:0-7773 GCA_035494535.1 Patescibacteria group bacterium
TCCGGAAATCAAAGAATGGGCCGAGGAGAGCCGTGGCCGAATCATCGTTCCCTCCGGCGCGCTGGCCGGCATCGACGGCGTGCGGGCGCTCAACTCCATGGGACTCAAAAGCGCATCGATCCGTTCAACCAAAAAGCCGAAAGGATTCGAAGGCGCGCCCTACGTCGTGCGCGAGAAAATCGACCTGGAGACGATCACGAAGCCGCAGCGCATATTCGCCGGCAATGCTTATGACGCGGCGCAGGCTTTCCCCGCCAACGTAAACGTTGCCGCCATCCTGAGCCTCGCCGGTCTTGGGCCCGAGAAGACGACGGTCGAAGTCTGGGCCGATCCGGACGCCAAGGGCAACATTCACGAGATCGCGCTCGAGGGAAAATTCACAAACTTCACCGCGCGGACCGAGAACCAGCCCGATCCGGCCAATCCGAAAACCAGCATCCTCGCCGCGCACAGCATCATCGCCGCGCTGCGTCAGATGACGGAAAAGATCAGCGTGATTTGATTACGACGGCCCACCCGGCCCCGGCATTCCACCCGGCGGCGGCAGCAGCTTGACGTTGCGGCTGTGATTGCCCGGCTGCGGCTTAAGCTCGGAAGGCTCCTCCCCCGGATTGAATATCAGAACCCGCGCTTCGGGCATCCGGTTGGCGAGATCCTGAGCCACGTGAGGCATGGCGTCGAAGAAAATAGCGGGCCGTCCGCGCATCTGGCTGTGGTGGAAATCCGGCCCCCTGACAAACGCCTCGTCCATCAGGTTGAAGGACCTGACCATGTCGGTCACATCGCCGCGCAATTTTGTCATTGCCTCCTGCTGCGCCGTCGGCCCGGTCGGCAGATCGCGGAGCTCTATCGCATAAAACTGTATCGGCCGGGGGACGCCCATGACACTGCCACGCTGTTCGAAAAGTCCGGTCATTTTGCCAAACATGTCCTTGAGGAAAAAACGACCGTTCCGCGGGGCTCCCGCCAGCATTTCGGCGATCATCACATCATTGTCCCCGCGCGGCGTATCCGATTGCTTGAGCAGCGTGATTACCGGCAATACGGAGTCCAGCCAATCAGCGAGACCGCTATTGCCCTTCTTCTCGCCGAGTTTCTGTAGATAATCGTCGACGAAGTCGAGATCGAGTCCCCGCTCTTGGGCTGGAACGTGTCGTTTTCTCTGTTCCTCGAACATGTAGTTGATCGCCGATATGATGAGATAAGAGTCAACTTCCTTCGATATTTCATCAAGCAACGGATTTTTGGGTGGCAGACTTTGGAATGCGCCCCATTTCGAGAGGCCGGCGTATAAGTCGGCGGCGCCGTCATTGCTCTCATCCACAAGATCGGCGTACTCCATCATGCCATGAAAAGCAAAGATGTCCTGAAACGGCTGAAAGGCTGTCCGCGCGCCGGTTTTTGCGATGGCTCGTACGGCTTCGTAGTTGCTGTCCGCCCGTCTGATCGCGCCATAGGGTTGGCCGCCCTCCCATCCCTCGAACCATTTCCTCGTGGCAGGGCCCAGATTGAGTTCGTCAATGAACTTCTTGGCCGCATACATGCTCTGCAGGACTTCTGTGACGTCGACGCCGCGATACTCGGTCATGGAACTCGCTCGATCATTTTATACAAAGGGTGGCTGCGGTGAAGCCGCCGGCGAAACCGGCCGCGGCTCGACAATAGCCGCGTCATAGTCGATCAGCTTGTAGCCGGCATATTGCTTGAAGGCATCGGCGACCTCCGCGGCGACACGCGGCGTCGCCGTGAAGTTGACCCCAAGGTTGGAGAAGCTGTCGCCGAAAATGCGCACGCTGCGCAAATCGACCTCGTGCGTCGCTGTATAGGGCTCGAGAAACTCCGCTAGTTTCTCCTCCATCGTCACGGGCACATCCTGCGCGGAGGGCGGGATAATCGCATAGCGGCGGAACGCGTGCGGAACCTCCAGTGCGGCGTCGGCGCGTCCGTAGCCGGTGATATCATACAGCGCCTTTTGCAGGACGGCCTTGTCCCAGACATCTTCGCCACGAATGAAATTAACGATGTCCTCGCGTCCCTCTTTTGTGTCCATGATTTGCAGGATCGGCACTATGCGCTCCAGCCATTCGGCGGTCTCGCGATAATCCTTGAAAGCTTTTTTGATTCGATGGTGCGCCCTTTCGCTACCCAGACCGCCTTCCTGCTTCTCGACCAGCGCCAGACAGTCGACGATGACATGATCGGTGATCTCGCCCGCAATCTCCTCGCCCGGCTTCATGCCGTAGAAGGCGTCCCACGCACAAAGATCGCGGTAAAGCTGCTGGGCGGGTCCGTCCGTTTTACCCTCGGAACGCTCGGCCCGCGCGTGGTGGGCGAACAGGTCGTGGAACCGCCCGACCATATATGAGGCGCGCGACGCGTTCATAATCGCGGCCATCGTCCGGTCGTCCGAGGCGGTCGGCAGCATCTCGAACGGCTTGCATATCTCCATGACGCTGCCGACCAGCTTGTCAGACGCGGGCCCGAGATGACAGGCCTGGATGAAATCGACGGCGCGGTGGAGCGAATCGGTCACCGCCTCCCTGTCGACTCCACGATACAGGACTGTCATGGAATGCTCCTGCTTACGACTGCGGCTGGAACGAAGGCGGAAGCGGACCTTTGGGCGCCGGCATCAGTTGTGCGCCCGTATGATCATAAATGCGATAGTTTCTCAGACTATCCGCAACGGACTGCGCCGCAGCCCGTGTACCTAGGAACATGACCACGCATTCATTCTTCTCGGCGTCATCGGCAATGATGGTTTTGCCGGTCGCCTGATCAACGGGGAAAAAGGGCGCGAGTTCGCGCAGAATCGTCTCGGCCGCCTCACGCACAAAAACCGCCCGTTCGGTCGCACGCTTTTCGTCGGCTGCGCCATTGAAAGCGGCACTGCCTGATGCCGCATCCGTCGCCGGGAACGGCACGACGGCTTTGTAAAAGCGGATGGGATGGCTAAGCGGCAATTTCGCCTCGTCTTCCGGCAGGCCGGTCATTTTATAAAGCGCGTTGACGAGAAAACCGGCCGCTTCCGGATACTGATCGAGCAGCTCCGCGATTTTCCGGTCCTCGCCGAATGAATGAAGGTTGATATACAGCGGCACACTGTCGCGGAACCATATGTCGGTTTTCGGCAGGTGCTTCTCGATCAGCGGATTTTCTTTCTTCAGGCTCTCGACTGCGGCCTGAAACGCCTCATAGGCAGGACGTCCCGGTTCGCAGTCGTCCGGGTCCAGCCGGTCGAGACATTTTTTCAACACGTACTGCCGCGCTTCGTCCGCAACGGCCAGCCATTCCTCTTTCTGGCCCGGCGCGCCGGGCACGAACGCGCCCCACGCGATCAGATCCTGGAATATCTTCTTGTCCTTTTCGGCCGCGTCAGGCTCGCCGCGCGCCGCAACTGCGGCGTTGTAGCGAAGAACGCTGACGAGGTTCATGAATAGGTCCCGGGTGCCGCTGATGTTCATCAGCACGGCAAGAAGCCGCTCATCATCCTCCGCCATGTCGAGCTGCTGCAGCGGATTGCCCGACTCCCACACATCGAGCATCTCGCGCGTGGCTTCCCCGATGTCAAGTTCGCGCAGACGCGCGACGGCATTGGTTACGGATTGCTTGATCTGCTCCCGGTCGACGCCGCGATAAGTCGGCATAGGCCCATCCCCTGTTTTTTGCTTTGTCAGAAACATCTAACGCAGTAGCAGATTGTCATATTGACAGTCAATCTGTTTTTCTGCAAACGACTTGTTTTATCTGGAAAATATCAGAAGCCGGGACGCGGACCTAAACCAGATCCGGGCGGCGATGAGCCGGGCAATCTGTTCCCGTTTTGGTCGAGGATCGGATAATCGCTGTGTTCGGCGAGATATCGGGCCGCGCTGCGGGTCGCGAGGATGACGACATAGACCTCGCCCGTCGAGCGATTCGTTTCGGTGGCCGCGTTGTAGAGCATCTCGTCGCGATTGAGATGGCTTTGCATGACATCCTGAATGCGCCGAAGCATCTGTATGATGACGGTCTCCCGTTCATCGTCATCCTCAGGCAATTTTCCGATCGCAATCCGGTACGGCCTGATCGCCGGCTCGACGCCGAGCGTTTCTTCGCGCGTATTCAAATCCAGCATGACTTCCAACGCGTCGGGAACTGCGGGCGAAGCCTTCGGATTTGCGTCCAGAATGCTCGTGATCTCGTTATCCATGCCGCCGATTTTCGTGAGGTTGATGATCAACGGAACTGAATCGATCAGCCACCGCGCACGCTCGCCTTTTTCGCCGTGATCGATTTCCGCCCCGCGAAGGCCCGATACGAAAGCCTCAAGCCTTGTTAATGCCGCCGCCTCGGCCTTGTCGTCCAGCGCGGCGAGAATCTTAAGCGACCGGGGCATCAGATGCTCGCGGAACTCGGGCTCCATCATCGAAGTAACGGCATTATTGCCGGGCGGGAACGCGCCCCATAAGTGGAGTTTGCGGTATATTTTCAGCGCCTCGGACTCGCCTCGGCCGGGCGCCGGTGCGTCCGTGAGCGCGTGGAAGCGGAGCACTTTCATGAACATCATCATCGCCGATGATACGTTTGTGCTTTTAATGGCATGCCGAAGCTCGGAATCCGTCCGCGCGCGATCAATCGTGTCGATCCGGGCCGCGCCCAACATCCGATCGATCGTCTGGTTTGTCACCGGTCCGAGGTTGAGCCTTTTCAGATAGGCCGCCGCCTGACGCACCGAATCGACAATGTCTTTTTTATCTACGCCGCGATATGACGGCATGCGGGATTCCTTGTCCTGTTCCGACAGTTTCTTATATCCGACTTTGACATAGCAGATTGCCGGGGATGCAGGCAACTCTTACGTCGGGATTTCAGAAACCGGGCTGCGGACCACGGCCCGGCGCAGGCCCGCGATCCGGGTTCACGCGTTTCATGTCCTTGTCCAAAATAACGAATCCCGGCAGCGCCTTGGCAACGTCCTGCGCTGCGCGGCGGGATGCCTTAAAGACAAGCACCATGTCCTCATCCCCTTCCGGCAGCTGAAAGCTTATCGATACCTTGCTGGGATCGCCGTCGGTGGCGACTTCATCCAAAAGAAGATACGGGATGAGGACCGTAAGCATGTCCTCGAGAATCGGGATGAGCATGGGCTTGAGGTCGTCGACATTGGCCGGCATGGGGCCGATACTGACGCGGTATGATGTCAGCGGCGTAGGCACGTCGAGCCGGTCCTTGAAATGATATCCGGGCGTCGTTTTGCGCACGGCGTCTTTAACGACATCGATCGCCTCCGGTGATTCAATGATGGTCCGAATCAACCCCTCGGCATCGCTTGAATCGTCGAGCAGCAGAAGTATGGGCAGCATCGACTCCGCCTGGTCGGCGACCGTCTTGTTCTGTTTCCGCGCGTCCTCGATTGCCTGCGCAAACGTCGCGGCCGCGGGTGAACCCGGCGAGGTGTCCGCCGCGCGCCACTGATCGAGGTATTCCTCGACCATGTAGAAATCCACCTCGATCGGAATCTCAGGAAGCTCGGGTCTGATGTTCTGGTCGAAGGCGCCCCATGACTGCAGCGCCGCGTAGATTCTAAGGGCGCTGTCGTCGCCCTTTTCCGCGAGCTGCGTCAGCGCATGATGCTCGAAAATCTCTTTGTAAGGCAGGAAAGCAAAGCCGGTCATGCTTATCTTCATCGCATGGGCAAGGTCTTCCTCGGTCCGTGCGGCCAAGATTTGCCCATAGGGATCGTCTTCCTGCCAGGCATCGAGCCACGCCTCGGTGTAAAGACCTATGTCCAATTTGCGCAAAAAAGCTTCGGCCTTGCGGGCCGAATCGATGATCGCTCTTTGCTCGACGCCGCGATATTTTGTCATGACGGCATCTTTCCGTTAGGGGGACGGCGGCTGTTTTCCGTTTGCGCCCGGCGCCAGCGGCGGCGGGGGCGAAGAGATCGCGGGTTCCACCACGGCACCTTTTTCGTCCCGCAATACGCATTCGAACGCGTGAAATTGCGCGGCTGCAATGCCCGCGGCGGGCGCGGTCGCATAAAAGGAAATATTGTACTTATCCTTCTCCGGACTGGCCGGCAGCATGTCGATCTTGCCGAACTGGCCGGTCTCGAAAAACGGCAGCATCGCCTTGAGTACGCTTTTTCTGATCTCGAGGAGATGAATGATCCATTCTTCCCCTGATAAGGTCTGGGCGCCGATCTGGTTGCTGACCGTGGCCTTGTAGGGCCGCATCGCGCGCCCGGGCGCCAACGCCTGTTCCGTTTGAAGACCGCTGATTCCCGTGAGTGTGCCCTGAACGGTGCTGTCCTGCATGGTGCTGGTTCCCTGCATCATTTCGTTCACGGATGCAATATCGCCCGCTTCGCCGAACAGACGATAAATAGGCACGACCTGCTCCAGCCACTCTGACAGAACGGGGTTTTTGTCCTTAAGCGCGTTGACCGTCGTGTCCAACTCGCCCTCGCGCAGCGCTGTCGCGTCGGCGCCGGCGATGTGACTGCTGATCCGCATGATCACGTGGGCGCCTGCCTCCTTGTCCAGCTGCGGATCGATTGGCGCTGTCTCATCGAAGAATGCGCCCCATGACGAGAGATCGCGGTAGAGATCCTGCATCTCGTGTCCTTTGCCCTCGGCGGATTCGCAGGCGGCATGCGTCTCAAAAACCTTGCCGAAGTGGGAGAGCAGCGGCAGCACGCCCGTGCGCCTCAGCTGAAGTGCGAGATCTTTATCGTCTTTCGCCGTGGTAATCTTAGTGACGGCATCAGCCCTGTCGATACGCTTAAGCGCTTCGGCCGTTGCCTCGCCCAAATTCTGGTCCCGTAAGAAATTCTGCGCGCGCGTGAAGCTGCTGATCAGGCTTTCCTTAGCCACGCCCCTAAATTCGGTCATTAGATTCCTCTCCCTTTTTTTACAGGGCGGGACCGGTCGGATATCCTCCGGGCACCGCCGCGGGCGGTTTGCCGCCCGGCATTATCCGGCGCCCCTGCATGTCGAGGACGCGCACGTCCCGCAGGGTGTCCGCGACGGCTTGCGCCGCGCGCCGGGTGGCATGAAAAATCAGGCCATAGCTGTTTATATGACCTATCCAACCGGTTGACAACTTCTCAACTTCGTCAGTCTCGTAAAATCTCTCCAAGGCCTTGCCGACGCGCTGTTTGAGCGGCGCAATCCGCGCCTGGATTTCCTTTTGATCAAGATTCAAAAGCTCGTCGACGTCGTCGTCTAGGGGGATGCTGAAATGCTGGATGGGAGCGCCCGCAGTGGCTATACCGGCCGGCGGCTTTACATCCAGTGTTTCATGCAGCGCGCTCAGCAGAGCTTTCGTGTCGCCGTCTTTTTCGGTAATCAGCCTGCGGATTTCGGCTTCATCGCCGACGTCCTGCAGCAAAACCAGAACCGGCACCATCGAATCAAGCCAGTCGGCTTTTTTGCTGTCTTCAGTCTCGAGCTCCGATACGAGTTTCCCGAATCTTTGTTCCTGCGGGGATCCCGCCGTCAATCCGGTCTGGGACAGATGTACGAGTGCCTTGCGTACACGGAACTGGCGGATTTCCTCCTCCAGTTCAGGCAGGTCGGGCCCCTCGTTGCCTGGCGAGAATGCGCCCCATCGCCGCAGACTTAAAAACAGTTTTTCATCAACGGAAGTATGCGACTTCGGATAGGCCTCGGTCTCATAGGCAAAGACGTCGTGGAAGCGGAACATCAATCGCGCGGCGTTCGAGTCCTGCATGACCTTGGCGACATCCGCATCCGTCCGCGCTTCGTCCAGCGCCGTCAGGAGTTCATA
>DATJGZ010000089.1:0-13373 GCA_035494535.1 Patescibacteria group bacterium
TAAGACGTATCTGGCCATCTCGGCCGCTGTCGAGGCGCTCGAGGCCGGCAAGGTCGAGCGCATCATCCTCTCGCGTCCTGCGATGGAAGCCGGCGAATCGCTCGGCTACCTCCCCGGCGACATGCACGAGAAAATGGCGCCTTACTTAAGGCCGCTTTACGACGCGCTCGGCGACCGTATGGGCGGCAAGCGCGTGCGCCAGCTGCTCGAGGATGGCACAATCGAAATCGCCCCGGTTGGCTTCATGCGCGGCCGTACGCTCAACAACTCGTTCGTCGTCATCGACGAGGCGCAGAACTGCACCTATGTACAGCTGAAGATGCTGCTCTCGCGGCTCGGCTGGCATTCGACCATGGTCGTCACCGGCGACCCGGCGCAGTCCGATTTGCTGGAAGGCATGTCGGGCCTGGCTGAGGTTGCAAAAAAATTGGCGACCCGCCCGAACATCGCCGTTGTCTCGCTGACGCAGGTCGATATCGTCCGCCATCCGCTGGTGGCGGAAATGCTCGAGGTTCTTTAGGGAGGAAGTAAGATATAAAAAAATGGGGAGAAGAGGGATTCTGGGAGAATCCCTCTTCCTATTTGGGATAGGGCTAGGAAAATTGAATCAAGAAATTGACGGCGGTCTTGGATTTTTATCCGAATCGTCGAAGAGGTTTTTGAAATGGGGCGGCAATTCCTGTTTCCCGGCTTGCGCCGCCTTGCCGAAGGCCTCGCGTGCAGCACCTCGTGCCACATATCCGGCTGCCGTTCCGATCGCTGCCGCCACGACTGTCATGCCTGCGGTCATCACCGCCGACTCGATTTCACCACGCGCGGCAGAATTGAAAGAGGCATAGGCCGAAAGCGCCGACGCGCCGGCCATCATCAGCGTGATCGCGCCCCAGACGATTGTATTGGCAAAGGCCACGCCGCGGCCCGGTTCACGATTCCCGTCCATGGAAATCCCTGATCTTCAGTTTCTTGTTGGAAGACATCATGCCCGATTCAGGCAGCCTCGTCACTAAGCGCGGAATCGAGATCGGCGCGTCCGAAAGCGTGGGGAAATAGTTTCCGGAAAGAGACTTTCTCCTGTTTGCCTTCTGTATTCATGGCGACGATTTCTGTGTCCGGAGTCGCGAATTCATAGATGCGCTGCCGGCAATCGCCACAGGGGAAGCCCGGATTGCCAGCGGTCAGAATATGAACCCTGCGGATGCGCGCCTGCGGCCCACGTGCCGCGACCATAGCGCCGATCGCATTGTTCTCGGCATGCAGGCAGGTATTCGTGCCGTGTTCGACATTGCAACCGTAAAAATGTTCGCCGTCATCCGTCTCGATCATCGCGCCCACCGCGTAATGACTGACCGGGCAGAACGCCTCAAGACGCACGGCGTGAAGACCGTCAAGTGGAAATTGCTTGAATGCTGCGACGATTGTCGACTCTTTTTTAAGCCGAGAACGCGCGGCGGCAGGATATTCTTCGCGGTCGAGAAAATTTTCCGGTGTACCGCTGATCAGATCACGCAAGCGCAGTGATTTGACAACGCCTTTGCCCGGCGTTGCAAAATGAAGAAGAGTCTCGGGCTTGCCGAAAATCTCGAGCAGCGCGCGGCCTCCTTGTCCGGGCAGCCAGCCGTATTTCTCATCGATCTTTTCGTAACAGACGATGACCTCTTCGATGATCGGAAGCGTGCCGCGTTCCGCCCAGCCATTGCCGATCATGATGCCGGCTGCGGTTTCGATCGCATCGCAACCCTGGGCATATGCCGGATTTTCGACGGTGCAGCCGCCGATGGTCCGGCCATCATCAAGACGCAACGCCGCGCCGGATTTATAGCCTGAATAAGGGGCATGCGCGCGAAGAAGCGCGGCCACCGCCGTCGCCAACAGATTCGTATCGGCCTTGTCGTTCATGGGATCCTCGACGGGTTCGTAAGCTTGGCAAAATCCGCGTTCTCGGGTATTTGTTGTGCATGATAAAAGACCAACGGCTGCGTCGCAAAGTATACATTTTCCTTCTGGCCCTTATTGTGTCGGCAACGCCGGCACAGGCGCAGCGGGCGAATCCGCCGCCGCCGCAGGCGGTAAATCCGTACACGCTCGTGCCGCCGGTAGATCGCACGGAAAAAATCCCCAATCCGCTTACACTGCCCGGGCCTCCGCCCGTAATAAATGTTATCGACGTAAGGACAACGAAAGAGATTGGCGGCCCATTCAGCCTCATCGACCAGGACGGACGGGCGGTGACGGAAAAAGACTATGAAAAATACTATAAGCTGATTTACTTCGGCTATACCAATTGTCCCAGCGAGTGTCCGATGGCGCTGACGAAGATCTCGCAGGTGCTGACCAAACTTGGTCCCGATGCAGAAAAAATCCGGGTTCTTTTCATCACGACTGATCCGGGACGAGACACACCAGATATTATGAAAAAATATCTGGCAAAATTCAAATCCGACAAAATCGTCGGTCTGACTGGGACCTTTGAGGACATCAGAAAAACCGAAAACGAATTCAGGATATATGCGGAGGTCGTTAACGATCCGCGCATGCCCTCATATACGGTCAATCACTCGACGATTATCTATTTCACGGGATATGGGAAAGAGTTGCTTGACTTTATGAACACGTCGGATTTACCGGCGGTCATGGTTAGCCTTATCAGACAGCACCTGAGAGCCGCGAAGCCGGCAAAGCCCTGAAATTTTCCAGCGCGCGAATTCTATATCTGAATTTGGGCGAATGGCAAGATTCAGATTTTCCATTTAAATCTTGCTTTCCTTAAATTTGTTGTCCATTATTTTTTTGGACAACAATATGTCGCGCAGCGACTCTGGCAGGAAAGATAAGAATCGAAAAATCTTTCTGCACCTATGCAAAAAAGTCTAAAAAAGTTGTCCAACAGCAAATTCTGATATAAGAGTAAAATTAGAAACTAGAATAAAAAAATAAAAAGTACGTACAGGGAGCAGATCGAATGCCAGACCCAGATGATAAGGGGCCGGGAGGCAATTCCGGCAGCGGCGAGAACGCCGAAAAGCAAATACGCAGACTTGCCAGCGACAAGGCGCGTGAATACGGCCACGCGACCATCACCTTTAACCATGTTCTTTTGGCGCTGGTCAGTCGCAACCCGCGCGACGTCGACGCCGTGCTTGGTCCCAAGATCAAGGCGGCCAGCCTCATGCGGATGCTGGACAACGATCTCAAGAACGTAAAGAACCATCCTCAGGATCTTTTGCCGGGCGGAAAAGTCGAGCTCGGCACCGAGACGGGCCGGATGCTGAAGCGCGCGGATCTCGCGGCCCGGAATTGGAGCAAGCCCGAAGACATGTTTGGCGGCGAATTGCTCTACGCGATGCTTTCCTCGGGCAAAGTGGATAAAAACGAGCGGAGCACAACCCTCGACTACGTCGACATGACACTCTCCGTCAACAAGACACTCGACGCGGCGCAGGAGTGCCGGAAATCGGTCGACAAATTGGCTGCCGACAACAAAATCATAAAACAAAACAATCCGGGTCCTGTCAGCTCAGGTCCGGAGAACAGGGACGAAGACATGCCGGAAAACAAAGCTGCTGTTATATTTCCGATCAAGAAAGATTCTACTCTCGCCGAATTCGGCACGAATATGAACCAGCAGGCCGATGGCAAGCCCAACCGGCCGGTCATCGGACGCGATGACGAAATCGAAGAAGCGATTCGAATTCTGGCGCGCAGCGACAAGAACAATCCGTTGCTGGTCGGTGAGCCGGGTGTCGGTAAAACGGCAATCGTCGAAGGACTCGTGCAGCGGATGAACCGCGGCGATGTGCCGGATTTCCTCAAGGGCAAGAATATCGTCAAGCTCGACCTGAGCGGTGTCGTCGCGGGAACGAAATACCGCGGTGATTTCGAGCAGCGCATGAAGAACCTGATGAAGGAGCTGCTCGAACACAAGGAATACATCATCTTCATCGACGAGATTCATACGCTCATGGGCGCCGGGTCGGCAGAAGGGTCCATGGACGCGGCCAACCTGCTCAAGCCGGCGCTGTCGCGCGGCGAGTTGTCGGTTATCGGCTCGACCACATGGGACGAATACAAGCAGTCGATAGAGAAGGACGGCGCGATGGATCGTCGCTTCCAGACCATCGACGTCCAATCGCCCGATATCAAGAAGGCCAAGTTGATGGTGCGCTCGCACAAGGAGCGTCTCGAGAACTTCCATCAGGTTCAGTACGACGACGAGGCGCTGGATGCGGCGGCGGAAATGTCGTCCCGCTACTTCAGCAATGACACCAACAGCCAGCCCGACAAGGGCGTTACGTTGGCGGATGACGCGGGCGTTCTGGTCAAGCTTGACTCGAGTCGGAAAGACAAGCGCGTGACGGTTGCCGATGTTGCGACCATCGTGTCCAAGCGGACGCATATCCCGGTGGGCAACGTTACGCAGAACGACATTAAGGGCCTGCGTACGCTCGGCGACAGGCTGAACAGCAAGGTTTTCAATCAGGAAGCCGCCATCAAGGGTGTGGCATCCGCAATCCAGCGCAGCCGTACAGGCATGGCCGACCCGAAAAAGCCGGTTGGCAGCTTCCTGTTCCTCGGCCCCACGGGCGTTGGAAAAACCGAAGTTGCGCGGCAACTGGCTATGTTGCTGTTCGGCGACGAAAAGAAAATGATCCGTTTCGACATGTCGGAATATCAGGAGAAGACCTCGGTCAATAAGCTGGTTGGCTCGGATCCGGGTTATGTCGGCTATGACGAAGGCGGGCAGCTGACCGAAAAGGTCCGCCGCAACCCCTACAGCGTTATCCTGTTCGACGAAATCGAAAAAGCGCACCCCGACGTGGCCAACGTCTTCCTCCAGATTTTGGAAGACGGCCGGTTGACGGACGGTCAGGGCCGCACGGTTGACTTCAAGAACACCATCATCATCATGACGAGCAACGCGATCACAAGCACGAACGTCCTGAAAAACAAGGGCTTCGGGAAGTCAAGCGCGGTCGAGACGGCGAAAGCCAATGCGAAGGAAATCATCGAGATCCTGAAGCAGAAAGGTTTCCGGCCGGAGTTCATCAACCGTCTGGATGAGGTGGTCAACTTCAACTCTCTGCCGAAGACCGTCATGCCCAATATTGTCAAAAAACTGATCTCCGAGATGAAAGAAGAGCGCGACGGCGTCCGTCCGCTCGATCTGCAGATCGGTGACGGGGTTGTCGACTGGCTGGTGGAGCAGGGGTGGGAGAACGACGGCGCGTTCGGTGCACGCCCGTACAAGCGCCTCGTCAACAAGAAGCTGGCGGACGAATTCTCGAACGCTGTGATGGACGGCACACTCGTCATGGGTATGCCTGCCACCGTCAAGATCGGTCTGAATGAAATGAAGACGGCCCTGACATTTGATTATAACCAGGCCGCATCCGGCAACGCCGTTGCGACGGCAAGCTTCGACGCCAAAAGGGATGGGTTGCTTAACAACAGGCCCGCCAATGAAGGCGGCGGCCCCATACCCTCCGTCGGTTAGAGAATTCCTCCTCGTGAATAAGAAAACGGCCCGCAAGGGCCGTTTTTTCTGTTAGCGCGCCGACAACACCCGAAAAAAATGATAGGGCGCGGTGGCGGGCGCACCGCTGTCCTGAATACAGGCTGCCCGCTGGCCGGAAATCTGGGCATTACCCGCCATGACAATCGACGCCGTGTACGTGCCGCTGAATTTATCGGTGACGTCGGTAACCGCATCGTCCTGAGGCGGATTGCCGCCGGGATTGGCAATATTGAGCATGTTGTTGATCTGGACGCACAGGTCTTTCTTCACATACGGCAGAATGGCCAGCAATTCGACCGAGGCGTCGCTGCCGCCATCGGTGCCGACCCCAGTAACGGCATTGTTGCCGGAAAAGACCCAGTCACCGTAATTGGCGCCGGCGTTGTGGGAGGCATCCAGCCATTGGTCTTGGGGCTTTATGTACGAGAGGCCGCCACCCGATGACGCGAACAACTTGCAGCTGTCGGTGACGCAGCCTGCGTTTGGGTAGCCTGCCGCAACCGGGTTCTCAAAGCTGATCTGCGCCTCGGTCGCCCCATTGACGGTAATATCCTGCACAGCCGTACGTACGGCCTGCGAGAATTGAAGAATTTCGGTTGCTTGTAGCTGAAGCGACTGGCTATTTCCCGGCGTGGCGCCTGAATTCATGCGGCCGACGGCAACGGCCAAGGACGCGAACAGTACGATCGCAACGAGAATGTATATGAGGGCGCTGCCCATTTGGCCCGTCGACGAATTCATGGACTAAGCGTAACATCGGCGCGATGCATAAAAAAGGACCCCTTCGGGTCCTTTTTTGTAACTGCTGTCAAAATCACTTTATTTCGGGAGAAGGCGCGCTGCTGTAGTCGCTCTTGCCGAAATCGGGCATGGTTTTCTTCAGGCCCGGCTGCTCTATCTCGGCTTTCCGCTTATGCAGCTCCCAATGGTCCATGTTCATCTGCTTAAGTGCGGCAGCGTAGTTCGGGTTGTGGTCGGGATAATCGACCTGATCGACAAGCCCCATGGCGACGGCTTCCTCGCCGCGAATGAAGTAATCGGGACCGGTGATAATTTCCATTGCCCTTTCATACGACAAATTGCTGTTCGCAGCGTATGTCATCGCCGTACGCGTCTTAAGATGCGCGCCTTCTTCAGTCGAATTGATCTGGTCCTCGATCTTGCCGTTATTGCCGCCGCCGGCGGGTTCGTGCAGCATGATCGTGGCGTTCGGCTCGCATGAGCGGTAGCCCCGGCTGCCATGAACCAGGAACTGGGAGCCCATCGACATACTGAGGCCAACGGCATGCGTGTGGATGATGAAGCCGTTGTCCTTCATTTTTTCCATCATGTCGATGACGGCGGCACCGTCATAGACGGATCCGCCCGGCGACTGGATGTAAAAATGGATATCCTTGCTCTTGGGGTTATTCAAAATGTGCATGAACTGCGCGACGATCAGGGCAGAGGTAACGTTATTGACGTCCTCATACAGGTAAATTATCTGCTCTTTTTGCAGCCGGGAGAACGGATCCGTTTGAATACGGCCCGTGGGCGTTTCCTCGATAACCGTCGGGATAAAAGTGGATCTCGGTTTTTGTTCACCGTTAAACTGACGCGAAACTTCCGGAGTTCCCATGATCTGACTGCTCCCTGTATACTGTTTTTTTCCTGCATCGGATCAAGCTGATCCAACAGCAACAATTAAATCTTTTTTGATTTAACCGAATTAATCCTAAAACTAAAAATTTCCTCATAGCAAGGTTTATTTTAGTTTTTAAAATCAAAACGATTGGTTTCAGGGCTCGACGAAAATCGACGGCTGTTTAAAAATGAATCGACGGGCGGACGCGGATATTATTATGAAAAGAAAATGACGTTCTCGAACAACATCAACGTGCTTGTCGCCGACGGTAATAATGCCGATCGCAAAGCAGTCGCGGATCTACTGCGCTCTCTCGGCTACACCGTCGCCGAAGCGATCGACGGCGGTTCGGCGATGAAGGTAGCGGACGAACGCAACATCGACATCGCTATTTTCAGCCATCGCATGTCGCCAAAAACGGGATTCGATTTCGCGAAGTACGTCATGAGCAAAGATCTCGAAATCGGTATGATCATGATCGCGGACGACTCGAGCACCGACTTGCTGCAGGAGGCAGGCAAGCACAACATCAAGCAGTTGATGCGCAAGCCCTTGGACCTAGGGCGTCTGCCTGAAACCATGCGCCGGGTCCTGCGTGCATACGGCAAGAACCCTGACGTCGCGGGCAAGATGGCCGAGGTCAGATATTCGGCTGAAAATCTGATGGCGCGGGCGCTGGCGCTGGCGGAGCAGAATGCGCGTTCGAATATGGGCGGGCCTTTCGGCGCCGTCGTCGCCGATGCCGAAGGGCGACTGCTCGGTGAAGGAGTCAATAGCGTGCGCGCCTTGTGCGACCCTACGGCGCATGCCGAAGTGCTCGCCATCCGCCGCGCGACCGAAAAGCTGAACAAAACCGACCTTGCAGACTGCATCGTCTATTCCAGCTGCGAGCCGACGATGCTCGGGCAGGCCCTAATCATCGCGACGGGCATTAAAAAGGTCTACTACGGCCTCTCCCACACTGAAGTGGCGGCGGCGCGGATCAACGAGGCGGGTATTCTCGGCGAGATCGCGAAGCCGCTCAACCAGCGTTCCGTACCGTACGAGCAGCTTCAGCACGATCAAGCACTCGCGATCTATAAGACCTCGCAAGCGCAGCGAAAAGCATAGCTACTTTACGATTTCGGCGATTCGCTCGAGCACGTCGTGAAACATTTTCTCGGTCAGGCGGCCCGTATTCGTGTTGTAGCGGGAGCAGTGATAGGAATCGATCAGCGTCACTCCACGTCCGATATCGTGTTCGGCGCCATGCGCGAATATACAGGCTGAGAGCTTTCTGCCGAAGCTGCGCGCCACTGCATCGTGGGATATTTTACCCAGCGAAAGAATGACGCGCAAATCCGGCAGCGCCGCAATCTCTCCGTCCAGAAAGGGACGGCAAGCATGAATTTCTTCGGGTAAAGGCTTGTTTTCGGGCGGCACGCAGCGCACGGCATTGGTGATGCGGCAGTTGACCAGCTGCAATCCGTCATCCGGATGTTCTTCGTATTTTCCCTTGGCGAAACCAAACTTAAGCAATGTTGCATAGAGCAGGTCGCCGGCATAATCGCCGGTGAACGGGCGCCCGGTGAAATTCGCGCCGCGCAGGCCGGGTGCGAGGCCTACGATGAGAAGTTTCGCATTCATAGGCCCGAACGAAGGCACGGGGGCGTTGAATTTGTCAGGAAAGCTTTTCCTGTTCCCGGCACGAAAGCTGGCGAGGCGGGGACAGATATTGCAGTCGGCTTTGGGCGCGGCGCAGCTCATGCCACAACACATGGCACTTCATGTCGGAAATGACAAGATAGTGAAATTATCCGGCGGCGCGGCGCGGCGGCGGCGCGTCCTCGTAGTCCTCTTCGCCGTGGCGATCCGCATCGGTGCGGGCGCGTTGGATTTCGCGCGCGAGGATCTGCAAGTCGAGGAAATGATCGGCCTGCCGGCGCAGCTCGTCCGCCACCATCGGTGGTTGAGACTTCACGGTCGATACGACCGTCACACGCACACCCTTGCGCTGCACGGCTTCAAGCAGCCGGCGGAAGTCGCCGTCGCCCGAGAACAGCATGATATGGTCGACATGATCGGCGATCTCCATCATGTCGATGGCGAGTTCGATATCCATATTGCCCTTGATCTTACGGCGGCCCTGGCTGTCGATGAATTCCTTGGTTGGCTTGGTGACCATCGTGTAGCCGTTGTAGTCGAGCCAGTCGACAAGGGGGCGCAGCGGCGAGTATTCCTGGTCCTCGAGCAGCGCCGTGTAATAGAAGGCGCGCACCAGTCGGCCTTGATCGCAGGCCCAGTTCAACAGCAGGCGGTAATCGATATCGAAATCGAGCGCTTTGGCGGCGGCATAAAGATTCGAGCCATCGATGAAGAGCGCGAGCTTTTCCTCAGGGTAGAAAGGGATATTTGGCGCTTTGTCCTTGGGCATGTCCAATCCTGTAAAAAATATGGTTACGCACTGTATGTTAGATAATTCTAATATACAAACCGGTACAAGAAAAACCAAAACTCAATATAACAGGCCTTTCTTGTATTAGGATGAGATAATATATCAACCCTCCTTGACTATTTCAATAACAAAATCAGATTAAGCACGTAGGGCGCGCAAACCTGACCCGCAAAAAACCGATAGACGCGGTAAAGGGTTCTCCGTTCTAGAAAATCCTTGCGTCGGGAAGCGTACGCGCCTATAAAAACGCACTGGAAGTCATAGCTTTTCAAAGAGGTTAAACAGACATGGCACGGGTAACCGTCGAAGATTGCGTAGAGAAAGTCTCCAACCGTTTTGAGTTGGTTTTGCTGGCCGCGCAGCGTGCGCGCAAGATTGGCTCCGGCGCCGCCTTGCTGGTCGACCGCGACAATGACAAGAACCCGGTCGTTTCTCTGCGCGAAATCGCCGAGGACAAGGTTGTGCCGTCCGAGCTGCGGGAAGAACTCCTCCGCAACAACCAGCGCGTTATCGAGATGGACGACAAGGAAGACGTCATCGACCAGGTCGACGGCGAGGAGGAATGGAACGCTATCGCCGCTCAGCGCGCGCAGCAGGGCATGGAAGAATTCGCCAATATCGACGATGACGAGGACGATGAGGAACTCGACGAAGAACCCTCGCTCGAAGATGTCGCCGGCGACACGCCGAAAGAAGAGTGACCGCTTCCCCGGCGCAAAGGTTAACAAGACCGGCCTCCGCAGGCCGGTTTTTTTATGGCTTAGCTTTAGACGCAATCTGAGATTATTATCGGGCTATGACGGGGCAGGCGGAACTCATACAGCAGGTCAAATCGTACAATCCGGACGTCGACACCGGCGCGATCAATGCCGCCGTCGACTATGCCGTCAAGATGCATGACGGCCAGAAGCGCGCCTCCGGCGAGCCGTATTACACCCATCCGGTCGAGGTCGCCTGCATCCTCGCCGACATGCGCATGGATATTGCGACCATCCAGACCGCCATCCTCCATGACACGCTCGAGGATACCAAGGCAACGCCCGAGGAGATCAAGGCCAAGTTCGGCGACGAGGTGCTGATGCTGATCAACGGCGTCAGCAAGCTAACCCGGATCGAGTCCCAGACGGTCGAAGGCAAGCAGGCGGAGAACTTCCGCAAGCTGGTGCTGGCGATGTCCGAGGACATCCGCATCCTGCTGGTCAAGTTGGCTGACCGCCTGCACAACATGCGCACGCTGCATCACTTCAACAACGAGGACAAGAAGCGCCGCATTGCACGCGAGACACTTGAGATATACGCGCCGCTGGCCGAGCGCATCGGCCTGCACAAGATCAAGGAGGAGCTAGAGGACCTGGCCTTCGGGCACCTCAATCCAGAAGCGAGGGAGGGCATCTCCAACCGCCTGTCATTCCTGCGCACCGAAGGCTCGGAGATTGTCAGGAACATCATCAAGGAGCTTAAATCGGCACTGAAGAAAGCGGGTGTCGAGGCGGACGTGACCGGCCGTGAGAAAACGCGCTATTCGATCTGGCGCAAGATGCAGCGCAAGAACGTTGCCTTCGAGCAATTGTCGGATTTGATGGCTTTCCGCGTCGTTGTCGAGTCCGTCGAGCAGTGCTACCACGCCCTCGGGATCATCCACGGCGACTATCCGACCGTGCCCGGCCGTTTCAAGGATTATATCTCGACGCCCAAGCCGAATGGCTACCGCTCGGTACATACAACGGTCATCGGTCCGGAGAAGCACCGCATTGAGGTGCAGATCCGCACACGGCAGATGCATGAGGAGGCGGATCTCGGTGTCGCTGCGCACTGGGCCTACAAAGAAGGCGGCAGCCGCGCCGACATGAAGGACGTCAAGAAATACCGCTGGCTGCGCGAACTTCTCGACATCATCGAGAATGAGCAGAAGCCGGAGGAATTCCTCGAGAACACCAAGATGGAGCTGTTCCAGGACCAGGTCTATGTCTTTTCGCCCAAGGGCGACCTGATCGAACTGCCGAACGGCGCCACGCCGATCGATTTTGCGTATGCCATTCACTCCGCACTCGGCGATAAATGCGTCGGCGCCAAGATCAACGGTCGCATTGCGCCGCTAAACACGAAACTCTCGAATGGTGACTCGGTTGAGGTCATCACGGCAAAAAATCAAAATCCGTCGCCGACATGGGAACGATTCGTCGTCACCGGCAAGGCGCGTTCGCACATTCGCCGCTTCATCCGCCAACAGCAGCGCGGCGAATATGTGACGTTGGGCAAGGCCATGCTACAGAAGCTCTACCAGCAGGAGGGTTATGAGTTCGCAGAAAAAGGCGTCATGAACATCATCCCACAGTTCCGGGCCGAGAATATCGAGGATGTCTACGCCGGGATCGGCTCGGGGAACATTGTCGCCCGCGACGTGTTCAAGGCGATCTTTCCGGCCCACAAAACGGAAACGGCCAAGAAGCCGACCGACGCCGAGGCCGAGCAGCGTCAGCAGGTCGCGACTGCGCGCGGCCCTTCCGGGGCGCCGCTGCCGATCAAGGGCCTTATCCCCGGCATGGCGGTGCATTTCGCACGCTGCTGCCACCCGCTGCCCGGCGACCGCATCGTCGGCATCGTCACGCACGGCAAGGGCGTCACCATTCACACGATCGACTGCGACACACTGGAAAACTTTGCCGACACGCCCGAGCGCTGGCTGGATGTCTCGTGGGGCGATGGGGCGGACGCGCCCGAAGCCCATGTCGGCAGGCTCGAAGTTGTCATCACCAATACCCCCGGCGCGCTCGGCACGTTGTCGACCGTCATCGGCAAGAACGGCGGCAATATTACGAACCTCAAGATCGCCAGTCGGAGCCTTGATTTCTGGGATATGACGATTGATGTCTACGTCAACGACACGAAGCACTTGAACAACATCATCGCGGCGCTACGCGCCACGCCGCAGGTCTCATCCGTCGACCGCAGCCGTGGACGTTGATTCCGCCGATAAGCGCTTTTCCTGGCGTAAGAGTCTTGCGCTGTTCCCGGTGTTTGCCGTACTTGCGGTTTGGCTGCCGGTGCAGATGAATGCATCGCTCAATACCAATCATGCTTGGCTGCTGATCTGTGCGCAACGTCTGCTGGACGGTGGACGCCCGCTGACGGACTTCTATGAGCCAAACCCGCCTTTAAGCATCCTGATGTATGTGCCTGACGTATTGCTCGCGCGCTTGACGCATATACCGATCTATTACACGCCCTATATTTTTGGCCTTTTGGCAATGATCTTGTCGGGTTGGGCGTTATTCGGGCTTCTGAAGAAATTCCCCGCGCTGGATGAGGGCTCGCGTCTCGCCGTCATAGGGTCTTTTTTCATCGTGTCGACCGCCGGCGCCAGCATCATGTTCTTTGCCGATCGCGACGAATATGTTGCCTGGGGTCTGCTCCCGTTCATGCTTTGCCAGCTTCTCATCACGCGACAGGTCATTATTGAGAGAAAGCGTCTATGGACCATACTGATATGCGCTGGCATCTGCATATTCGTAAAGCCGCATTTTTTGCTTCTGCCGGCAGCGCTTGTTATTCATCGAATGGTGGCCCGGCGGCGGTTTTTCTTCGTCCTCCGCGATCCCGATGTTGTGGCGCTTTTTATAATCGGTATCGCTTATGCAGCTATTATCGCGTGTCTATTCCGTGATTACGTTACGGTGATTTTCCCCGATTTCGTGAAGCTATACATTCCGGTCCAGCGTTCTCTTATTGTCGGCAAGAAACTCGTCTATGGCGTTATCCTGCTGGCGTTTCTGAAATGGGGTCTAAAACCTGTTAATGAAAAT
>DATJGZ010000090.1:0-10297 GCA_035494535.1 Patescibacteria group bacterium
GACAGCTTCGGCTTTCGGCCCCTGCAGCGCAATCAGCGCGCGGTCGGACAGGTTCTCGAATTTCACGCCTGCCGGCAGGTTCTTTTTGATCCAGTCGATATCCTTGTCCTTGCAGCCGGCGTTGATGACGGCGAAGTACTGTTCGTCGCCGCGCTTCGTAATGATGAGGTCGTCGATGATGCCGCCGCGCTCATTGGTCAAAACCGTGTACTTCGCGCGGCCCGGCGGAATGTTGCCGAACGCAGATGGCGTGATGTGCTCAAGAAATGCGGTGGCACCCTTGCCCGACAGCGTGATCTGACCCATGTGCGAGACGTCGAATAGACCCGCTTGCGTACGCACCCACTCGTGCTCCTTGACCACGCCTTCACCATAATTAAGTGGCATGTCGTATCCGGCGAACTCACCCATCTTGGCGTCGAGAGCCTTGTGAACTACATGAAGCGGCGTCGTTTTCATGATTAACCTCTTATTATCAATATTGAAATACGATCTTCTATCACGATTCCCGTTGGAAAAGAATTTGATTTTTGACCGGGGGATGCGACCATAAAAACCGTATTTATTACCGGATTTGGCAAACTAACATCATGGGGAATCAAATGGTTTCAATAAATTTGAAGCTGAGTGTTTCGACGATCGTTCTCGTTGGGCTGATGGCCATCAGCTTGCCGCATAACGCAAACGCATTCGGAGATCGTTCCGCCGGCGGTGGCGGACATTCCTGGCAGGGTCAGGGCCACTCGTGGAACGTTCAGGGTTCGAATGGCGGCGGGGGCATCTTCAGTCGCCAAGCTTCCGGCACTGGCGAAGGAAACAGCACCGTCAATCGATCCTGGAAGGGCAAAAATGGCAAGAACGCCAGCGCCACAACCAACCGGAACTGGAACAAAAACAGCAAGACGTTGACGCGGAATACGACCGGCACCGGTCCGAACGGCGGCAGCTGGACCGGCAACACTTCCGCGACGAAAACAGAAAACGGCTGGTCTCACAACGGCAGCTGGACGGGGCCTAACGGAGGAACGACGACGAATCAAGGCACCGTCACCCGCACCGAAAATGGCTGGGAAAGCCAAGGTTCATGGACCGGCCCCAATGGCAACACGTCGACCAGAAACGAAACAGTGACAAAGACAGAAAACGGCTGGCAGCATAATACGACATGGACCGGACAGAACGGACAGACCGTCACTAATAACGGCACGGTGACCGGGACCGGCAATGGCTGGACAAATACGGGCACCGTCACCGGTCCCAATGGCCAGAGCTCCACCTACAACAATACCGGCACGGTCGGCAACGGCGCTATCCAGCAGAACCAATCATGGACCGGACCAAACGGCCAGACATATACGCGCGGCACAAACCTTCAGGCCAATCAGGGCGGCGGCGTGACCAAGACCATTACGCAGCCCAACGGTCAGACTCGCAGCTGGACTGCAACGCCGGTAGGGAACGAACAGCCCGGCGCCGGCGATCCTACAGACGGTACAGGCCAGCCACCGTCAAATCTCGCACAATGATCTCTGACTAATGACGAGCGGAAGCGGCGGCAATCTCGCCGCTTTTTGCTTTCATACGCTCGCGAATGGCGTTCGCCACTACAACTGTTTCGTTGACAGGCGAATATGACCACATCTCGATGATTCCGGCGAAGGGACGCGTCAGGCTGGCTTCGCGCAAACTTTTATGAAAGGCACGCATCTTGCGGCCGTCATCGCCGAGATCGAAAATATAAACTGGCTTGCCCGTCGCGCAGGCCTCAGACACCATTGAGACCGAATCGCCGGTCGCGACGATCGCATCCGCCAGCGCCAGCAGGCCGAAATATGGATTCTCGCCGCTGCCATCCCAGATATAAGCGGGAACATCCCGAAGCCGCTCACGCAATATCGTCTCGTTCTCTTTTCCCGTGCGCCGCGAGGGCGTGACAGCGAGGCTGCCGCCGGACTTGTGCGCTGCGTCGGCCAACCGGTCGGCAAGCCGGGTCATGATTTCCGGCGAAACTTTCGCGCGCTTGTTCGATCCTCCCACAAGAACCGAAATCAGCGGCCGTGGCAGCTCCGCAAATAGGGGGCGGAAATGATCCGCAGCCGCTGTCAGTTTTTCATTGGTAATCCGATGCAGGGCCGTGCGCGCGACGATGACGTTCGGCCCGCGTAGCGCGTCATGCGCCGGCACCACCACCAGATCGAATTTTGCCGGATCGACATAGGGTGTCTGGATATGGACGGCGAAGGTCTTGCCGCCGCTGGCCTTCTTCACCGCCAGCGCCGCCGCCACGCTGCCGCGTCCGCTTGAGATCAATACATCGGGCCACGGCGGCGCCAGTTTCTTGCCTTCCGAGACGCTATTGAGCGGATGCGGCCACCAATCGGGCGGCAGGTATTTCCATGGCGCACCGGGTCGCTTCACACGGCGGACCTCGCACGGAATGCCCAACGCTTCGGCGAGACCGAGACACTGGTTCTCCATGCCAGCAAAGCCTTCAGTCAAAGCCCAGCAGGTAAGCGGCATCAGTAGGATAGGCCGAGTTTTTTCATGAGCGACGACCACCAGTGTCGCTTGGCTTCCTGGTCGACATATTTCTGCTCGGTCACCCAGTTCATCTGAATGACGCGGCGCTGCCCCTCGTGCGGCAGATGGCCGTGCCATGACTTGCCGCTACGTCTGAAGATCAGCAATGTACCGATGGTTGGGGATATTTCCTCGGCCACGGCGTTGATATCCGCGCCGTTGCGCAGGACGCGCAGCTTGCCGCCCTGATCCGCCCACTCTGGGTTCATATAAAGCAGGACTGTGATGATCTTGCTTTCGGAGTCGGTGTGGATCTTGCCGTCCTTGGCGCGGCAATGGCCACGCACCGTGAACATAGTCGGCTTGCCGGTAAGATCGATCTGGAATTTATCCTCGACGGCTTTGCGAAATTCCGGGCCGTTCATTTCTGCGATCAGCTTCGCAAAATCATCACCATGCTTAACCGTCTGCAGCGGCCAGCTGCCGCCCTTGGGCACTTCCGGATAACCCGCGATCAGGCGGTCATGCCATTCCGGGCTGATGAAGCCGGAGACGACGAGATACTCGTACGGATCCGTGCTCAGTTTCGCCGCCCGCACCTTCGCGACGTCGATCACCGCGCCGGGTTCGGCGGCGGGTAAGCTTTTGGCAACCGCAGCTTGCGACATTTTTTCTCCTTCCGGGAGGCAGACCATTCAGGATTCCGGCCAAATTCCCCTATAACCGCAGGATAATAGTTTCCAGCGGTCATTTGTCCAGAATAATCGAAAATTGCCTAGGCGGGGGCCGGTCCGGGAGTGCCGGATGGTGGCGGCGGGATGTATCCTGCCAGAGGGCTAGCCGGCTGATAACCGGCGTCCGTCAGGATCTTCTCCGCCGCGCGGTGCATGGCTATGAACGTACCGGCCGGCAATCCGAAGTCGGTGTCGAATTTGTTCAGATCTTCGGCAGCCCCGGCTTTTCCGCCGTTCATCTGCACGAGCGCTCCTGCAATATCTATGTTGTGCGGCACTGTACCCGAATTTTGGGCTTCGGCAATGACTGATGATTGGACTTCTTGCGCGAGCTGCGTCATTACCGCGGCTTTTTCTTCCGGCGTGCCCGTGGCACAGAGCAGTTGCTGAGCGTTGTACCACAGCGTCAACCACTCGTGCGGATAGCGGTAATCCTGGGAAAGATCCCTCTTTCCTGTGTCGTTTTTATGTCCCCATTGTTTTAATGCATCGAACAGCGCGACATCTTCAATGCCGAGCATTTCATTACCCTTCAATCGATCACGGTTGTTTTCAAAGAGGACTTTATTTTCGGAGAGTTTCTTCTTGCCCTGAGACACCATCTCGCCGAATGCATCTTTGGCTAAGGAGCCGAGATATCCTTGCGGTGTTACCGCATACGCGGGGTTTGCAAGATCGCCGTCCCAAATATTTATGACGAAGTTGTCATCTTTCACGCTTTGCAGCGGCACTTTCGAGAGCGCCGATTCATTGAATATCGTGCGCATGGTCTGGCGAACCATGCCTAACTCCCGCGCGAAACGCTGGATATCGAGCTCGAGGTTTCCCGCAGCCTCTTCGGTCGTTTCACGCGCGGCGGTCGTGCGGCCGATTTCGTCTATATCCGTCACCAGGGTAATTTTTCCCTGGGCATCCGCCGTAAGATCGTCGCGCAAAGTCACTAGCGCCATAAGCTTCGGCTTGATCACTTCCTCAATATATTCATCGACCGTCTTCTCCAGGAGCTTTTTGAGAGGCATGTCGATTCGCGCCGCAAGATTTTCTCCGGGTCGTGAACGTTCGGACAGACCGCCGAATGTGCCCCGTCCGTCGAGAATGACTTCGCCGGTATTCCGCAGGGTTCTCAGCCTGTGGGTCTGAAGAATGCTCACAGGCGCCATTTTTTCTTTAAGTGTCTGGCCGGCTTGATCTATCGTTCCGGCGCTAATGGTGACAAAGGCGCCTGAATTCAGGATAAGGTTTCTGATGCGGCTGTCTTCGAGCAGCGCCGCCCGCTGCGGACCTTTTTCCAAAGCGGCTAGCGCGAGCCACACAGCCTCAGCCGTCTGCAGAGTCGAAGTATCTAATGTAGCTGCCATAATTATCCCCTTCTAACTGACGGGGATAGTACTATGTAAAATGGCGATGGTCAAGAAAATATTGATTAATTCCTGAAAATGGCAGGGGCAGAGGGGCTCGAACCCACGACCTACGGTTTTGGAGACCGTCGCTCTACCAGCTGAGCTATACCCCTTTAGTCCAATCCGCATGTTATAAGGGAAAATGGGTCAAAAATACCAGCGGTAAATGGTCCCACCTGCCTGCCGACCAGCCTTTTAAACGGACATTTAAGGCTAAAAAAATCTGCGGACCTCGCGTAAATTATATCGGATTAGGATTGCAGTACGCGTCGTTCATATTAAAAAAATTCATAGTATAGGAAATGAATATGAAACCAAAAAAACCGGCTAAGAAATCGACGTCTCCGACCGCCCGAATTCATCCCGCCAGCAAAGGCAATATACTTTGCTTTGAACTCGACGGCCTCGTCACACAGAAAGACCACAAAAAATGCGTCGTCGACTCGTTACGAAAGACGATTAAGAAATACGGAGAATATCGCGTCGTTATGATTTACAAACCCACGCTGAAGGGTTGGGAGCCGGATGCGGCCGAGCAAAACCTCGAGATCGTCCTGGAATGTATGCCCTATTGCAAGAAGGCCGCGTACGTGAATCCGCCTAAGAAAAAGATTTATCAGATGAAGATGACGGAGTCCTTGATCCATTTCGACATCCGTTATTTCGACACCCGCGATCTCGACAAGGCGCTGAAATGGATCAAGGCTGCCTGATTATTTTTTATCATCGTCACGTACAATCCTGAGGATATTTTTGCCGGTCTTTTCCTTGCCCGTCGGATCGGCCGGAAGCTTGATGTCCTCAGCTTCGATTGTAGTTAGGGCCTTTTTACTACGCAGGCCTTTTGTCACGATGCGCCGCGCTTGCATCCCGAGGGAGTCTTCAAAAATCTCCCGCGCTAGCCTGGCGTTACCGAACCGGCGCAGGCTTTCGTTATCCAGCCGGCGCAGAAAATCGGATACGATCGTAAGCCCTTCCGGCGTCACGGAAAACTTCCGCTCCGCGACGAACTTCTGGAAGATCTCCATCATCTCCGGTTGCTTGTAGTCCGGAAAGGTCACGATATTGGGGATACGAGACTTAAGGCCCGGGTTCACCTTGAGAAACGCCCACATCTTGTCTGTGTAACCCGCCAGAACCACCACAAAGTTGTCGCGCCGGTTTTCCATCTGGATCATAAGCTCGGTGATCGCCTCCGGCCCGAAATCCCAGTCCGGATCGTGGTGCAATGCATAGGCTTCATCGACAAACAACACGCCGCCAACGGCTTTTTCTACCATCGCCCGAACCTTAGGCGCCGTATGGCCGACATACTCGCCGATCAGGTCGGCACGTGAGCACTCGACCAGGTGCCCCTTGGATAGGAAGCCGAGTTCGTAGAGGATCTTTGCGTACATCCGCGCGACCGTTGTCTTACCGGTCCCCGGCGACCCCAAAAAGGCGACGTGAAGCGTCAGCGGAACAGTGTTAATGCCCTTGCGCTCGCGCAAAGCGTTGGCGTGCGCCATGTATACAAGTGATTCAATCTCATCCTTGACCGGCTTGCAGCCGATCATATCATTCAACGGCTTGAGCAGTGCGTCGAGTTGCTTCTTCGTCTTGATCTGGCCTTTCTTTCGCCGATCCTTTCGGGAAAAAGGCGCCATGGGATTCGCGCCGGCGGCCGACGCAGTTTCCTTGCCGCCCGCGGTCGCTGTTTCCCGCTTTTCGTCCTTCTCGCTTCCGGATTCGTCGGGTGTGTCACCGCTGTTTTGGGACGGCTCCGTGCTTTCGTTTTTTTCCTGCTCGACCCAATTTTTAGCGGGCTCAAAGCCGTTCTCAGCCGACGTCTCGATCAGTTTCCGGCCCTTTTTCGGGTTGGCAATACAGCCTTGTCCATAGAACAACATCCAGCCGTAGTGATAAAATGTCTCCCACTTGATACGTTTCCCGTTCCAGTTCTTCACAACCTCGTACGACCGTTGCAAAAAGTCATGCGCCTTGACCCAATCCTTGTCGTAAATGGTGCCATCGTAATGCCAGCAGCCGAGCAACGTCAGGCCGAATGGTGAATTGAATTCGGTAGCGGATTTCTCCGCACAGGCGCGGGCGCGATTCCTGTGTTCACACACCTCACCGCCGCCACCAGAATAACCTTTCTCGATTTCGGCGAGGCGCGCGTTGGCATACCCGCCGTAATCCGAGTCCTTGGCCAACTTCTCGTACAGCAGCGTGGCGCGGGAAAGCTTCCGGTAACCCGACGGCGCCTCAAACCAGGCGCAGGAATAGATGTCCGCCAATACCGAGCAGGCGCGCATATTGTTTTGTGCCACGAGACTGCTCAGAATCGAAACCGTCCGATCGAATTCGCTATTGAAATAGAAGGCAGCGTCCGTCTCAAGAAAGTCGACTACCCGGTCGATATCGGTGCCTTTCAGAGCGACCGCCTTTTTCTCGAGCACGGCGTTCGCAAGAAGATTATAGATTTTTTTACGCGCGGCCGCTGTCTGGCGGCTGCGTTCGCCTGTCGTGTTGTTGGCTTGCCACAGAGCCTTCTCGAACGACTTAAACTCCCTCACAAACGAACTTTTCTTGGCATTTTCTTTCTTAGTACGCATGGCTTGGTTCCCCCTCCCTCATCTTCTCTCATCTCTCTTAATTCCATATTATTATTAAAGGCGTTAAATATGTGTAAATAGAATTATTAATATGTGTTATATACACATAATATGGCGATTCTAAGGTTCGATGAAGTAGTTACGGCTGTGGCGCAGGTTGCGTTGTCGCAAGTCCGGAAGTCCAGCCCGAATCGAGGCTGCGATTGCGCAAACCCAGTTCGCGCGCATTAAACTCATCCAGCAGGCGAAGGCGTTCGTCACGGTCAGAGGTCGCGATCATGACACCGAAAAGTTTTTTCGCCGTCGCTGTATCAATCCGACGTGCAACCTCTTTCATGACAGGCACGGCACTAGCACCGGCCGACACCGACCGGATACCCGCACCGGCAAGCAATGCAAAATAGCGCGGATCGGAGCCGAGATCGCCGCAGACGCTGACGGGAATGCCCTTCGCATTGCCAACCGCAGCCGTCGCTGCTATTGCCGCGAGCACGCGCGGATCGGTCGGATCGTGCAAGCGGTTGCGTTCCTCGCGATCAAAGCGGTTGAAGCCGATGATGTCGGCGATGAGATCGTTGGTGCCGAGCGAGAAGAAGGCAGCGTCGGCATTTTCAAGATCGCAAACAAATTCCTTTGTCTCGACCATAGCGCCCAGTTTTATAGGTGCGATGCCAAGCCGGGCCGCCTCCTTGTCCATCACGTCCTGAAAAGTCTTAAGATGAGCTGCACTAGTAACAACGGGAATCATGACCCCGACACGGTCATAGCCAATTTCATCGGCGACACGCAACGCGGCGTTCATTTGGCGCCAAACAATTTTTTCGATGTCCTGGGAGTCAAATGAATCATTAGCTTTGTCCCCATCGAAATCCACTGTGCGAATGATAACGTTGCCGCGTTGTGTTCTCGAGACGACATCAAAGAACATATCATGCCATTTGTCTTCGCTGATCATTGAATTGGCGCGCTGAAGTTCAAGTTCAGTGCGATAAAGGCCTATGCCGGCGGCGTTCACGGCATTTGTGCCGTCTACGTCGTCGGAGCATGAGATATTGGCCGCTACTTTGACCTCGTCGCCATTGCGAGTGCGGACAATCCCATCGTCACCCTGCGCCTTCTTAAGAAGCGCGCGCTGAGTTGAAATATCGGCTTGTGACTTGGCCGAATAAGATTCAAAGGTCGTGGCCGCTGGATTGAAAATGATTTTTTTGTTCGGGCCGTCAACGATGACGATGTCGCCATTTTCGATTTGCTTCAGCGTATTTTCGTCAATGCGCGCAATCCCTACGCCTAGGCCGCGAGCAACGATATTTGTGTGATCTTCGTCGGTGCCCCTGGAATTGATCATGCCATGGATGCGTATGCCCTCGGCGCCACGAAGGAAACTGGTCATTCCGACCGGCAAGTATGGTGTAACAGGAATGCTGCCATCCGGCGCATCGGCCAAGGTCGGGCCCGTTACATGTCCCAACTGCTGAAGGACGGCCAGAAGAACGCTCTCGACCGCTTCAGCCATGCCGCGCATCTTTGCATTGGTTGCTTGCCTTAAAAATTTCGTGTAATTGCTAAAGAAGTCGTAGGACGCGCGGGCCGCGCTTTTTCCGGCCGCAATTTCGTCCTCAATTTTCTTTCGCATGCCGGGATCTTGAAGCATCATCATCTCAACCTGAAGCATTTCTTCGACTTCTTCGCGGATATTAATCGGAAGGTTATCGGCTGCTTGTTTTATGCGTTCGGTATAGGCGTACGTACTGCGGAAGACCGCCGCGCGAAAATTATCTCTCTCCGTTTCACGATCGGCCTCAGGCACGACATGCAAAGGCGGCTCCGTCACCACATCGGACAAAATGAACGCCGGACCGATGATAACGGTCTCGGAACGGGTTTCGCAGGGGATGGTTATTTCCCCCGGCAAGGCAGCCATGGCTCCGAATGTCTGTCTCATATTAATTAATGTTGTTGGTTGCGGCGTTATTATTACCATAACCAGACCAAGCACGCAAGCATTAATTAATTCGCTGTGCGGCGTCGCTCTGTGGGAGTAACGCCATGTTTTTAAATACCGAACTGGCGACGTAGGGGTGTGTATAGCGCACTGCGCTCACTGGTTGACTTGTCAAACTTGGCTTGATGGTCGGCGTCCATAAACTGACGGGCGAACTCCATCCCCATTTCACCTTTGGTCTTAACGCAGACCTTGAGACCGTATCTCTGCTTTAGCATGTTGGCGGTATCAATGAGCGCCTGCAAATTGTTGCCTTTCTTGAGCTCAAGCTCGACGATCCACATTTCTTCCGATTTATGGCTGTTGTTCATGGTCTGGTAGTAGCCATTCTCAAAGGCGATCTCGACCTCGGTACCCGGTGCCGGCATGAACGTCACGCGTTGGCGCGTGAAGTATCCTTTGACCCACGCTTTGAGATTCTTGTCATCGATGTCCTCGAGCGCATCATCGAGGCCGGACTCGGAAAAATCGCGAAGGTGCGGCGTACTGTTTGAAGACACCCTGTTATATTCGCGCCGCAGGAAAATACCGTTCCGGTCAGGCCCAATCGGTCCGTCCTCGGCTTTCTCAGGCGTCTTCATGTCGTGGCGATATTCACCGTCGCCGAATTTGCGGCCCCGGCACTCGAAACCCATCCGATAAAGGCGGAAGCCATTGGTGTCGTAATAGATATTTGTGCGCTCGTCCCGAATGATCGGCGCATACAGATACGGCGCCGCCGACTTGATGTCGGCAAGCATCTTTTCAACTGTGGCTTTCGTGGTAAGGAATTTAGTTTCGGGCTCCAAATCGTATTTGGAGAAATGCAGCTTCAGGCTTTGGTTGTCTGCGCTGTCCGCCATGCTCTCAGTTTACTACGCGATCATTCGGTTACACATCCTGCGCGCACCATGACATAAAAATCATGTCTTTTCCACAAAATTCATATGCAGTTTGCGCGGATCAGGTGCGCCCATAACTATCATCAAGGCGGATGATATCATCCTCGCTCAGTATCTTGCCGGTCTGGATCTCTATAAATTCAAGAACCTCGGGACCCTC
>DATJGZ010000091.1:0-5945 GCA_035494535.1 Patescibacteria group bacterium
ATGACAATGGGATCGTTATCTGACATGGCTTTTTCCTTATATGACAAAGGTGTGAATGGCTGCCGTACATTATTGCCGTCCGGCCCGTTTATGCAAGCAGAATATGGCTTTTTATGGCGCGGATTCAAGCCAGCGAAGTACCGGATTCCATACGGTTTTCTCCGCCTGCCGCCCGGTCATCATGCCGATGTGGCCGATGGCCGGCTTGATCACATCGCAGCGGGGCAGAAGCTCCGCCAGCGCCAGCGACGACTCCATTGGCACCAGCCGGTCGGTTGACGAGGCTACGACCAGCGACCGTGTTTTGATCTTGCCCGGATCGACCGTGCGCCGCCCGAGCTTCCATTGGCCTTTGCCCGGCGCGTTGCCGCCATACCAGCCGGCAATACATTCGCGCGCAAGCTCGCCCGGAAAGTCGACCCCATCATTCAGCCAGTCTTCGACCGCCACGAACATCTTCGCCTTCTCGCTGTCCTGATCCAGTTCGGCGAACTCGGCAAATTTCCTGACCGCGCGGTCGGCATTTACGATGGCGAAGACGGACTGGATCCAGTTCGCCGGCAGCGTGTCATTCTGATCGATCATCTGGAGCGCCACCGGCGTTCCGGCCTGTATTTGCGTGGCGAGCGCCCGGTCACCCGCGTGGAAGTCCCACGGGCTGGCGAGGAACGCGGCACTGCGCAAGGTCTGAGGCGCTAGCAGTGCGCCCGCTGCCAGCAACGTGCCGCCCATGCAATAACCCATCGCGTCAAGAAGGCCATATTCCGCATGCGCAAACTCAAGTGCGGGGACAAGGCGCCGGCGGATCACGCCCTGCATGTCCGCCATTTCCGCATCCTTTATCGGGTCGCCCCAGTCGAGCAGGCAGACATCAAAACCCTGCGCCGCCAGCCAGCGCGTGAACGAGCGCTCCGGCAGGATGTCGAGGATGATCGAGCGGTTGATCATCGAGGGAACGAGCAGCACCGCGCCGCGTTTCTTCTTCCCCGACGCCGGATGGAACAGCAGGCTCGCCTGCCCTTCGCGCCAGGCTTCCCTAAGCGGTTTCATTTTACGGTGAAACGGATGACCCTGGTATTTCTTGATGCCCGCGACCATCGTTTCCATGTCGCCGGCCAGCCGCGCGTATTTTGCCGGATCCTTCGCGTACCCCGCCAGCACGGCGCCGACATGGACCGGCAACGGCCGCACGCCCGGGCGCTTGTTTTCGCCCGCGCGCAGGAGCGCATGAATATCCATATCCTTCGCCATCACCGCACTATAAATCAGCCATCACAGCGGCACTACAGAAAGTCTTTGCCCCGCCCGGAAATTGTGCATAATAGGGCATCCCCCCAGGTGCAGCAAAGGTGCAGCAATGACAGGCGCAAAAAAACGAGACGACAAACCGACCGTCATCAAAAAATATGCCAATCGCCGGCTCTATGACACCGGGCGCAGCAGCTACGTCACGCTCGAGGACCTTTGCCAGATGGTAAAGGAAGGCCGCGAGTTCGTAGTCTATGACGCGAAGACCAACGAGGACCTGACGCATGCGGTGCTGACGCAGATCATCGTCGAGCAGGAGTCGCGCGGCGGCAATTTGCTGCCCATCCCGTTCCTGCGCCAGTTGATCGGCTTCTACGGCGACAACCTGCAGGGGATCGTGCCGAACTACCTGCAGCAAAGTCTCGAGGCTTTCACGACCAATCAGGAGCAGTTCCGCGACCAGCTCAACAAGTCGCTCGGCGGCATGATGATCAATCCCGTTTCCGCGATGGAGGAGATCAACCGCAAGAACATGGAGATGTTCGAGAACGCGATGCGCGCGTGGTCGCCGTTCGCGGCCGGTCAATCTTCGGGGCAAGGCAACGCGGAAGCCCGCCTGCGTGAGCTCAAGAAAAACATCGCGGAAATGCAGAAGGAAGTCGACCGCCTGTCGGGCAAGGGCTGAGTCAGACCAGCCGTCTATCCGTCAATTCGAAGCCAGCCTGGTTAGCAGGATTTTTGACGCCAGCCGGTCGCGAATGTCCATCGCGTCGTCCATGTCGTCTACGCTGCCCTCATGGGCAATGGCGGTGAAAATACCCTTATGGCTGTAAAACAGAACCGAGGCGGATATGTTGCCGGAATCGCCAACACAGGCGATCTCGTATTCGGACGCTTTTATGCCTCCCGCCTCATGGCTGTTGCCCGGTTTCGCGGCGAACGTCCCAAGGCACCGGGCCTTTGTCCGGGCAAGGTATTTCGAGACAAGCGAGTCAAAACTGCCGGAACTGCTGGCGTTGTTCATCTTCTGCTGTTCCGCGCTGCCGAATAAGGCGCCGGTCTTCCAGTTATACGCAATCGTGCCGCCGGGGCCGTCGATCCGCTTGATATCGCCGCTAATCATTTCATCAGGCGTGAGCAAATTCCGTAAATCTGACTCGGTCATCATGCCGGAATCCGGAAGTGGTCGCGCGGGCGCTTTTACGGGAGCTTCAAGTAAGGCCTTGGCGTCGATCGTCGGCTTCTGGGGCTGGATTTCCTTCGCCTCCACAGCCGGCACACCGGCCACGGGCATCGGCTGATCGATCATCGCGGTATCAAGCGCCGTCGGCGGCGGCGGGGCCGACGTCTTGCCCGCCGTGAACACCGGGGCGACAGGAGCCGTCGGAACAGCCGGGGCGGCCGGCACGGCAGCGGCAACGGGAACCGCGGCGGCGGCAGCCGCTCGCTCCGCGTTGAGTTTCGCCTGGAGCAACGCAACCTTGTCGCGTTCGATCATCAGATCGGCGCTGGCCTTTTCAAGCGCCTGCTGCATGCCGTTCAACTTCGCGACCTGCTGTTTCGACGCGATGGCAGGATCGAACAGCTGATACTCGATCTTTTTCTTTTCGGCTTCACACTGGGCGCGTCCCTCCTCGACCCGCTGGCCGAGGCGGCTGACTTCGCGCTCCGCTTCGTTATATCGCTTGGTCGCCTGCTCCAGGTTCCAATTGGACGAAGAAATGTTCACCGTGTCATGGTCATGCCCGGCCAGCAACGTCTCAACCTGGTGCGAGAGCATGTCCCGCTCGGCCTGGACTTTTGCCAGCTTGTCCGTAAGAACGTGGAGCCTTGCATCCGACACTTCGGTGTCTTCCGAAGCGTAGGATATCTTCGCGCTCGCCAGGGCGTTACGAAGGGAATCCTTCAGACTGGCATTCTCGGCCTCGAGCGACGCGACTTTTTTCCGCATGGCCGCGACAGCAGCCGCAGACTTGCCGTCGCTTTTGAGACCCGCGACGGACTTGCTGCCCGCCTCGGCGAGTTTGCGATCCGCTTCGGCCATTTTTTTGTCGGCATCCGCCGCCTTGCGCTTGGCCTCCTCAAGCATCAGCTGGGCGTCCTTCATCTTTGCATCGGCCGCGGCGGCTCCGGATTCGGCCGTTTTCGCGGCTTTTTTCCCATCTATAGGCAAGCTTTGAAACCGCTGGGAATCCGATGCGGCAGCAAAGTCCGCCAGGTGACGGGCGTCGGCAAGCTTGCGGTCGGCATCGGCATTGCGCTTGTCGGCCTCGTCGAGCTTGGCCTGGGCTTCCTTCAATTTCTTGTCGGAGTCCGATTTCTTCCCGGTGTCGGCTACTTTTGACACGGATTCCGAATGCAAGTGGTCGATCTCGTCGTGGAGCTTCCGGTTTTCATCCTGCAGCGCTTTTATGTCGGCGGAGGCGGCTCCGGTGCTTCCCGCTGAAAGCCCCTTGTCCGAAAGCTGATGCCTGAGATCGTCATTTTCCCGTTGCAGCAGGCTGATTTTTTCATTCAGCTCGGACGCGATGCTGCTGTTCTTGTCATCGAGCACCGCGGCCCCTTCATAATTGCGCCGCTCGGTTTCCAGCGCGTTGCGCAGACGAATGTTTTCCTCGTGCAGCACCTCAATCTGACGGCTTTGATCGTCGTTCGCGGAATGCGCATCCGCCGCGACTTCCCGGGCCGGTTGTTTGGCGTGATCGGCATCCGAAACAGGAGCTCTGATAAGATCCGTCGAAGAAACAGCCAGCTTCGGCGTCACCGTGTCCGCCGCCATGAGTGCAGGCGGCGCATCGACCGGCGTGGATGCCGTCACCGCCGGCACCGGCATAGCCGCCGGGGCGGGAATGGCATCGGCGGTGGCCGGCCGGTCGGCAGGAGCGGCCGCGGGTTCAATCAGGTCGGCCAGACAACCGTTCAGTTGTTCTTGTCCCGTTGAAAAATCGGACATAGTGAAGGAATAGCTGTCGGCCGCAACTTTTACATCAAGCTGCGCCGCCCGGGCGAGCGCGTCATAGAAGGCGTAGTCCTTTCCCAGACGGACCACCAAAGCGCGGCCGGAGACCGGGTTGACGTTGAACGACCGCGACGGTCCCGTGTTCGGCTTTATGGAGACGTAATAGCTGGTGTTCCGGTCCAACGCACCATCGTTCTGGAAGTCGACGGCGATCGAGCTCTCGTCCTTCGCGTTGCGGGCGAATGTGAGAACGGTGTCGTTATTGAACCGGCGCGCCAGCGCGCAATACGCGCCGCCGCCCGCCTGCCGCGATGTCGCGATTTTCGAGACGGCCCAGTCGCTGTCGGGCTGCAAAAGCTGTTCGGAAGAAGCGTTCGCGATTCCCGCCAGCGAGATCGCGGTTGCCGACAACAGACACCCGCGGAAAATTTTTAAAAAAATCTTCTTATGCATGCTCATAGCCCCACTCCGTACCGGTCTGAAATTTTTATGATTCTCGTGGATCAGGAAGCGGACAGAACGTCCTGATTCGAGGATACCTCCAATGACTCCGTAAATCAAAGGGCGATTGCATGACTTTGCATTATCGCAACTAATGGGCGCCGCCCGCATCTCCCTTACGAACCGCGCCTGTGCCCGTAGTGCCTCGCACAGCTCGCGAAAGCCGCGGGAGCGGTAGCCGTGCCGGGTCGCGTTCATCTTGCAGCGGTTCTTTCCGCGCTTCGTCCTCGGGCCGGTGGAATTGGTCCATGGCTTCCAGCGCCGGATGGCTTCCGACTGGCGTTTCTTCTGCTCCTCTGTCCACTCACGGGGCATGGTTCACCTTTTTAAAAAGGAAAGATTGAATCACGACGGACACAATGGACACGACGATAGCCAGCCTCGCCGCACGCGTTGTGTTCTTCGTGTTCGTTGCGGTCCAGACTTAAAACAAATACTCCGTTCGTCATTTTTGGCGCGTGTCGATACTGAAATTGATGGGAAGGACAAGGGGTTGGAAAATTAACGTCGTCATTCCGGCGAAAGCCGGAATCTAGAGCAAAAAGTACCGATGTTTGATAATGGCCCTGGCCCCCGGCTTTCGCCGGGGTGACGGCTGAGGGAAGACGCACTTCCGCATCTTTCGTTTGGGCTCGGAAAGGGAGGAAAGGGCGGCTTGGGTCAGGCGTCCGCGCAGCCTGTGGGACGAGGGCCGTTTCGATCGGCGCTCCGGTCCCGGTCCTGACGACAGGACCATCGGAACAGTTCATCAAGTCGATCTTAGGACAAAAAACCTATTTTGTCAAGAAATTCAGCCGCCCTGCTCGGAGACGACGAGGACCAGCTTTTTGTCTCCCGGGTTGGTATAGACCTGCGCCACCGGCTTGATTTTCTCGCCGTTGTACTGGGCGACGAGGCTCTGAACCGCCTGCTCGAACGATCCGTCGACGCTGATGGACTCCTTGACCGGGAACCGGTGCTGCGCAGTCCAGCTGACCGTTATATCCTTGCGCTTGGCCCAGCTATCCAGCACGTCCTGAAGGCTCGATCCGCGCGGCGCCTGCCACTTCTCCGCGATATTCGGAGACGCGTCGCCCTGCTTGTCCGGCGCGGCGGGAGCCGCGTCGGCGTTCCGATCCGGCGGGGGAATTGTGCGCTTGATGTCATTGGCCGCTTTTTCCAGAAGGCCGTCCACGACGGGGGCATTGCCGGAGCGGACCGGGTTAGGATCGATGGAAGGAACGTCAGGCGCCGCCGA
>DATJGZ010000092.1:0-12758 GCA_035494535.1 Patescibacteria group bacterium
AGCCGCTGCGCGGTCAGGCCATAGCGCCGGAAAAATGTCTCGTCGTCCGGAATGCTCTTGGCGTCCATGCGCTCCTTCTGGTTGCGCAGCATCATGACGATGTCGCAGCCCGGCAGCCCGTCCTCCATGCTCGTAAATGTCTCGATACCCTGATAATCGAACTTCTCGGGCATCAGGAACGACGGCGCGATGACGCGGATTTTCGCGCCGAGCTTCGAGAGAAGGGCAATGTTCGAGCCGGCAACGCGGCTGTGGGCGATGTCGCCGCAGATGGCAACGGTAAGATCTTCAATCTTGCCTTTGGCGCGGCGGATGGTCAGCGCGTCGAGCAGCGCCTGCGTCGGGTGTTCGCGCCATGAATCGCCCGCGTTGACGACGGCGCACTTTACATGCTTGGCGATGTATTCCGGTGCGCCGTATTCCTTATGCCGGATGATCAGGGCATTAGGACGCATGGCGTCGAGCGTTGTCACCGTGTCCATCAGGCTCTCGCCCTTGCTGACCGAACTGGTGTCGATGTCGAGATTGATGACGTCGGCGCCCAGCTTCTTCGCCGCCATCTCGAACGAGACGCGCGTACGGGTCGAATTTTCAAAAAAGGCGATCAGCACTGTCCGGCCATACAACACATCCGCCTTCCATGCGGGGTTGCCGGCGAGCTGATCGGCGTAGCGGTCGGCGCGGTCGAGAATGAGATTGATATCCTGCGCCGACAAGGGCGCGATGGACGTCAGGTGCTTGTGAGGAAATGTGCCGGCT
Organism: Patescibacteria group bacterium; assembly: GCA_035494535.1. Lineage (GTDB taxonomy): Bacteria > Pseudomonadota > Alphaproteobacteria > Micavibrionales > Micavibrionaceae > JACQIJ01. Next base: position 760 of record DATJGZ010000092.1, read on the forward strand.
TCGCCGGCGGCAGCGGTCTTTTTCTTCTGCGTGGCCATGACTGTACTATAGGGGAAATTACCCTCGACGCAAGGACAGGCGCAATCTTGTTATACTTACGGCCGGGGAGAACTTCCCGAAGCGGGCGTAATAGCCGCCAGCGCTGTCTGCAATTTTTGCCTCGCGCTCTCGTGCATTGCTTGCGATACAAACACGCCGATTTCCTTTTGCGCCCGATCGGCATCGATTGCCCCGTCATATACAACGTTACGGTCGGTCTTGAGGATTGCAGCCGGATCTCCGTTTTTATATTGGGCCGGAACATAATGCTTGTTCTGCTGTTCAATCTTCATCGTGCCGTTATCGCGGAATGTGATGCTGATGCCGCGTCCGTAATTGGTATTGCCCAGAAAGTAAGTCTTTTCGAGGCGTTCCTCTTTCTCGTCGAGCCCCGCGACATATTCCGTCAAGGATATGCGCAGTTCCGTCGCATCATCGCTCAGAAACCGGCTCGCTTTGCGTGCTGCTTTCGACGCTGTGTGAATGTTCTTCAGGTCGGTAACGATTTCGCCGCCCCGTTCTGCGATTACTCGGTCCAGCTCGGCCTTCTGGCCTTCGCGCCGTTTGTCTTCGTCGGTAGCCGATGCGAAAATTTTTTCCAGCGCCATGAAACGCCTCCCTGAAAGCTCTTCGAATGTTATGCAAATCTTGCCAAAGCTAGCGCGGTCGGCGGATAGATGTCAAGCAACGACGCCGCGGGCCCGCAATTCATTGATCCGATTGGTGTCCAGTTCCAGCAGCTGCCGCAAAACCTGGTCGGTATTCTGGCCGCAGACAGGAGGCGCCTGTCGATAGGAAACACCAGTTTCGGACAACTTCAACGGACTGCCGATCAGAGGGACCGGGTCTGACGCCAAAGCATGACCCATTTCAATTCGCATGTTCCGTGCCTGAATCTGTTCCATGGCGAAGACCTCATCGATGCGATTCACAGGGCCTCCGGGCACATCGATGGCTTCCAGTCCTTCGAGCCATTCATTTCTTGTGCGGTTTTTTATTGCTACCGCGATCAAAGGAAGCAACACGTCGCGATGGATAACGCGCGCCGGGTTCGTTGCGAAACGCGGGTCCTTCGCCCACTCTTCATGTCCGAGCAGCTTCGCAAATCGCGCGAACTGGGAGTCGTTGCCGACAGCCACGACCATCCAGCCGTCTGCGGCCTCAAAAGCCTGATAAGGGACGATGGTCGAATGTGAGTTGCCGAATCGCGCAGCGACTTTACCCGACGTCAGATAATACTGGGCTAGGTTCGTCAAACTCGCGAGCGTGCAATCAACCAGCGCAACGTCGATTTGCTGGCCCCGGCCGGTCTCGCGTCGTTTATGCAGGGCGGAGAGAATGCCAATGGCGGCGTAGAGACCGGTCATGATGTCGCTCAGCGCGACGCCGATCTTCATCGGCTCGCCAGCGGGCTCGCCGGTCACGGCCATCATGCCCGCCATCGCCTGTGCCATCAGATCGTAGCCGGGCTCCGCCGAAAGGGGGCCGGTTTGCCCGAAACCGGTGATTGATGCGTAAATGATGTGCGGATGCTTTTTATGCACGTAACTGAAATCGAGACTGTATTTTTTCAGCCCGCCGGTTTTGAAATTCTCGATCAGGATATCGGATTTCTCCAGCAGGCGATGAATGAGCTCCCGTCCTTCGGGCGTGGCAATGTCGATGGCGGCGGAGCGTTTATTGCGGTTGGCCGACAAATAATAGGCGCTTTCAGACGTATCTTTGCCATCCTTGTCCTTAAGGTAAGGTGGACCCCATTTGCGCGTATCGTCGCCGGCGCCGGGCTTTTCGATCTTGATGATATCCGCGCCGAGATCGCCGAGAATTTGCGTGCAGAAAGGTCCTGCCAGTACGCGCGACAGATCGACGATGCGAATATCGGAGAGCGGACCGGTCATGTGCCTGTCAGCCTGAACGACCAGAATTTGTACAGGCCCGCGAGAATGATGCCGACGGCAAAGCCGGGGCCGGCCGGGACATGAAGATTCGAAAAATCGGGTCTCGTCCCGTTGCGGCGAGCGGTCACAAATCCGTCGACCAGACCGTGGATCATGGCGGCAAAAGCGCCAAAAGCCATGGCCAGCATCAGTGCCTCGGGGCCCAGCCACAGCCCCGCCGCGCCCATCAGCTTCACGTCACCCAGTCCCAACGCGTCTTGTTCATAATAATGGTTTGCGGCAGCGCGTATGACATAAAGCGTAAGAAATCCCAGAGCCGCGCCGATAACAACCCCCTCAATATTTACGAAATGCGCTTTGGTGGCGGCATGGAAAAGGATGCCAAGCCCGGCGAAACCTGCGACCATCTTATTGGGAAGCAAACGGGTTTTAAGGTCGCAGGCCGACAGGGCGCCGAGCAGGCCGACGGCGCCGAGCAAGCATATCAGTGCAATAAGATTCAGCAGCATCAATCAATTCACCCCGCGTATCGGAGTGTCGCACAGGCAGAGTCTTGCCCTCAATCAGTTTTTCCTTGAACGTGCTGTGAAGACCGAGGCGCAATCTTCTGAAAATATTCACAATCTTTCATTGCAACGAAATCGGGGGCGATTTATTCTAGAAAAGAGGACTTGTGATTCTCTCCGTGCGGCCGCCCGGCCGTTTTTCAATATCCTTCCTCTCTAAATTCTTTTCCTACGCCTTCCTGAATTCCTCCGAGCTTTCAACTTATGCCTGATAAAAAAACAGTGCTTGTCGTGGAAGATAATGATTTCGTCCGTATGCAGATAGCCAGCTATCTGAAAGAGGCCGACTACGCCATCCTCGAGGCGAAGGAGGGCGAGTCCGCGCTCGACACAATGCAGGCGAATCCGGGCATCGATCTGGCGATTGTCGACGTGCGGATGGAACCGGTGGGCGGCTTTGAATTCGTCAAGGACATACGCAGCCGCGAAATCCAGACGCCCGTCATTCTTGTAACCGGCGATCAGACGTCTGACATCCTCGAGCAAGCCGGCAAACTCGGCGTTAACGCCGTGCTCATGAAGCCCATCGAGAAAAAGAGACTGGTGGGGACCGTCGACCGAACTCTCAAAGTGAGGCGCGCATCATGAAACTCACCACCTTGATCCGCAGCCTGTCCTCTCTGGCCGTCGCGCTGGCGCTGACCGCCTGCGCGCAGGCCGACGTGCCGCGGGCGCGCGATGTCAACATCCCGGCGCCGGCGGCGGCGGATAACCGCAGCGAGGCGATCAACGAAAAACCCGACAGCATTATGTATCTCCCGCTGGGCGAGGACATGCTGATCCCGCAGGTCAATGCCAGCGATCCGCTGCCGAGCACGCCGGTCGGCCCGTTCGAGCTGCGCGGCGAGACGCTTGCCGGAGCGCTACAGCTGATTTTGGCCGACTACAACGTGCCGCTGGCGTTTCAGTCGGATGAAGGTCTAACGCGCCGCATCACGGTCGCCAATCTGCGCGGTCCGATGAACAAGGTGGTCGAGAATGTTTGCAGCCTCGCCAACCTTTACTGCGCCTACAACGAAGGCATGTTGACGGTCAAGGACTCGCAGACTTTTACCGTGCGCATCCCGCCGCTGAGCCAGGATACAAGTTTCATGGACAATATCGGCACGGGCCTGGCCGCCATCATCGGCAAGGCGCCGATCATCGACAAGTCCACCCGCACGATCATCTATGAGGCGACGGACCGCACGGCGGAAATGGCCGAGCGCTACTTCCAGCGCATGCGCAGCAATACGGCGCTGATCGTCTTCGAAACTTATATCTGGGAAGTTGCCCTCAATTCCGGCAACTCGACCGGCATCAACTGGGCGGATGTCGAGCGGCTCGGCAAGTTCAAGATACCACTTAGCGTGACGGGCGCCGTCGGCGCGGATTTTTCGCACCCGATCAGTATCGGCCTGCCGCATGTCGGATCGGTCGTCAACCCGACGAACCTGATTTCCTTCCTGTCTACCTACGGTTCGGTCAAGACGATCTCGCAGCCCCAGATCACGGTTCTCTCCGGCTCGCAGGCCAAGCTGCGTGCGGCTGACAAGCAGAACTTCGTCTCGAAAATTTCCGAGACTCTGGATAACGGGCAGGCGACGACTTCGGTAGACACAAGCTCGGTCGACACGGGCTTTACCATGACCATCGACAGCGCATGGGATGATGCGACGGTCTACGCCAATATTGCTTTGTCCCTGACCAACGTTGCCTCGATCGACAACTTCAATTTCTCGACCGGCACGACCAACTCGAATTCGGGCAACGGCGGCAATACCGTCGTCCAGCTGCCGAAGACGACGGAGCGCGAGGTTAACACGCAGGTCCGCGTGCGCCCGGGCGATTCCCTGCTGATCGCCGGCCTCGTGCGCGAGAATGACAGTCTGAATTCGAGCGGCCCGGGCGTCACCGCGACGCCGATCGTTCCCACCAGCCGGACCGCGACGGCCGGCAATCTCGAGCTTGTCATCATGTTGAGGCCGCGCGTGATCGTCTTCACCAGCCCTGAGGACGAGGAATATAACCGCAGCGTCAAGGGCGCTGCCATCGCGCAAGGACGTTCGCGGGCTAAGGATCTGACGTTCAGCTATAACTTCAGTCCGCTGACCGGCGATAGCACGAAGGAAAAACCGGCTCCGGCCCCCGCGCCGGTCGCGATCCGGCCGCAGGCGCTGCTCGATGCGACCCCGGAAAAAGGCTCTTCGGTCGCCGTCGCTTCTTCGCCGCCGATGAAACATTCAGTTGCAACATCCGTTCCCGCCGAGCTTCTCGATCCGGCGACAGGATCGGTCAGACAGTGATATAATTAGAAATGCACAGGATCAGGACAGCAAACCCGAAGTCGAAATACTCTCTGCGGCGTCTCGGCTTCGTCGCGGCGTTGGCCTTCGTGTTTTGTTTGATCGGCCTTCGCCCCGCGCAGGCCGAGCCGGCATGGGCGAATGCGTTCAACGACCCCAACGCCCGTATGCCGGGCGCAGCGGGCGCCAATGCAGGCAACTCCGATCTCGTACCGGTTGTCGCCAATGTTGATGGCGGAAAAATCAGCGTCGGTTCCACCGCGCAGGTCGTCATTCTTTTCCGCAACGACAGCGGCCATCCTCTGCAGGTCGGCGCAATCCAGCTTTATCCGTCGTCGACCGTCTCCGCCGACATAACATCGAATCAATGCGCGCAGGAAGATCTGCCCGCCGCCAGCGTCTGCGCGGTGTCCATCGCCGTAAAGGCGCTCCAAACCGGCGCCTGGCGGGTCGAGATGCTCATCCGTCACAACGGTCGGGCGCGCCTGACCGCCGCCGCCGCCAGCGGCGCCGTCGAATCCGGCGAAGGATCCAAGGGAAGCTTCGTGAATGATGTGCAGGCGCTTCCGGACAAGCTGGATTTCGGCGATATCGTCTCGAGCCAGTCCGTCGTCAAAGGCGTCGTGCTGCGCAACACCACGACCGAAGCGATCGACATAAACTCGGTCTACATCGAGGCTGCCGAAAAAGCCGGCTTCTCGGTGAAAACCGATTGCGCACATCTTTTGTCCGGACAAGCCTGCATGGCGGTAGTTACGTGGTCGCCGGTGCTGAGCGGACAAGCAACGGGTTTACTCGTGATTGAGCATAGCGGCCACACCAAAGTGACCAGCGTCGATATGTCAGGCAAGTATTCCCCGACGAAGTCGACAGAGGCGGAGACATTCCCCGAAGCCGTTCCCGGCAAGGGCTTGCTGGTGGCCTCGCAGAAGGATGTGGATTTTGGTACAGCCATCGACACCACCTCGGCGGTCACCGTATCGCTTGTGAATGTCGGCGATGCGCCGCTTACGATTCAGGATTTACGGCTGGCGAACGAGCAGGACGGACTTTCTATCGGCAAGGACGGTTGCGCGCCGGGTACGATTCTTCAGCCCGTCGAGGCTTGCCCGCTGACTTTAAGCTGGTCGCCGGTGCGGGAGGGAGCAATTCTCGATGACGTCCAGATCATTCATGACGGCACGCGCGGCGTGCTTGTGCTGCCCGTCAAGGGCTCATCCACCGGCGCAATCAGCCAGGATTCGAAGGCCGTCAAACTGATTGGCAGATCTGCCGGCACGCTGGAGCCCCATGAAACGGTCGCGTCATCAGCGCGTTCGCGTGGCAGCAATATCGATCCGGCCAGCATACTCGACGGCTTCACGGTCACCTCGCATGCCGCAACGCGGGCGATTATCTCGGGCCCGGGCGGCAGCCGCATCGTCACCGAAGGACAGCAGATTGTCCTCGGCGGATTCGTGTGGAACGTGAAAGTCAGGCCGAGCGGCGTCGAATTCAACAACGCAAACGAGAAGGTGCTGCTGCTGTTTGATCGCTCGCTGTCCGCAGGCCGCGGACCCGCCGCCGCGGCGGGTCCTGCATCGGCTTCCCCGACGTCTGCCTCTCCGGCCGCTTCACCCGCGCCAGCGGCATCCGCATCGACTGCGGGCGCTCTCACGCGAAACGCGAGCCGCTAAATGGACGAGGAACCGCCGAAACCGCAGCCGCCGGTTCTCCCCGAGAACCGCAAGGGAATGGAGCGGCGCGGACGCATCGCCGTTCCGCCGGACGGCGTCGAGCGTCGCCAGTGGCAGGATCGCCGCAAGCGTCGCGCCTCCGAAGGCCGCGAGCGCTATCTCGACATGGTGCAGAAGGAACGCGCGCAGCTCTTGAGCGTCGGTGTGCCGCGCTCGACCGAGCAGTTGCTGGATATGGCGGGCGTCGGCGGGTCTTCCGAGCAGGAAGAGGAGGGGATACGCGACCGCGCCACGGGCGATCTGTTGCGCTCGGTGCTGCCGGTGCAGTCGTGGCTGCCGCTTTCGATCCATCTCATCGGTCTTCAGGACGGCGTGCTGCGCGTGGCGCCGCTGCGCGAACTCAACGAGCGGCAGATCAACGCGCTGGTGTCCACCGCGCAGCGCTCGGGCTTTCAGGTCAACCGTCTTGAGGTCGAGATCTGGGACCGCGCCGAATTGCAAGCGACGCTGCGCCGCGTACATGACCTCTCGGCCGATCGTTGCGAGAAGACGCTGGCGCAATGGCTGGCAGACGTCGACAATGGTCTTCTGCTCAACCAGTTCCAGCGCGACATGATGGCTGAGGCCCTGCAAATGCGTGCGTCGGATATCCATCTGCTGCAGGATAACAATGCCGACACGCCGAACTGGATCAAATATCGCGTCGATGGGGACCTTGTTCCCATGCACCTGCTTCCGGCTGACGCGATGGCGCGTCTGACAACCTTGCTCAAACGCGATGCGGGCCTGAACTTCGGCGATAAGACCACGCCCAAGGACGGGCGATTCAGCTTTTCATGGCAGGGCCGCAACATCGATATCCGCGTCGCCGCCGGCCCGCAAGCGCAGGAGGGCGAGAAGCTCACGCTGCGTCTGCTCGACCGTGCCTCGCTCAAGAGTTTCGACGAACTGTTCCGCCGGCACGAGGACGTCGGCGACTTTCTCGCCAAACTTCTGTCGCCGGAACTCAAGGGCGGTGGCGGACTGATCCTGCTGTCGGGTCCGACCGGATCCGGTAAGACAACGACCCTGTACGCCTGCGTGCAACAAATTGATAGGCGCCGCAAGCATGTCCTGACGATCGAAGATCCGATCGAATACGAACTGCGCTACGCCACGCAGTGGCAGGTGCGTCCCGGCATGCCGGGCGGCTCGTTTGCCGATCTCATCCGCGCCGCGATGCGCCACGACCCCGACTACATCGTCATCGGCGAGATGCGCGATGCCGATACGGTCGAGACCGCTTTGCGCGCGGCAGAATCCGGACATACTGTCATTTCGACCATCCACGCCGATACCGCGCTGCAAACGTTCGAGCGCCTGCGGTCGCTGATGCCGGCCGAGCGGGAAAGGTCTTCGACTTATACGCTCGCGCAGCAGGTCGGCGCGATACTTAACCAGCGCCTCATACGCACGTTGTGCCAGGGCTGCGCCCACAAAACGACGATCAAACAGTGTCTCGACGAGCATGAACTAGCGCAGTTCGCGCTGCCGGCCGAAACGCCCGTCCGACGCCATAATACAAGCGGCTGCGACCTCTGCAGCCGCACCGGTATCTCAGGTCGGACGCTGCTATTGGATGCCATCTTGATCACGCTCGGTCCCGGCGCACGGAACGACATCTATCAGGCTTTGATCAAAAATATCAATGATATCAGGGAGGAAGAAGGGATTATCATCCACGATCGCCGGGAAGGGCTGGTCGATCTGGTGGTCAGCGGCCTGGTCGATCCGCGTCTGGCCCTTTCGCACCTTGAAGAATAACCATTTTCATATCATCTAAATCCTTTATAATATAATTATGAGTAGTCTCTGAAGCCGGGACGTCTAGTGAAAGAAATCATCTAATGCAGCAGTGGGTTGCCGAGGTCGTCTACGACTCTGCGTCCGGCCCGAAAAAAGCGGTCGAATCCTTCTACATGCCGACGGTCGACGACGTCCGCAACGAAATCACCAAAAAAGGGGGATTCCCGCTCAAGATACGGCCGCACGAGCGCTCGCCGCTCGAGCGTCTGCTCGCGCGCTCCAACTGGTGGCAGATACAGCTGCTGCGCGGCATCCAGTTCCGCTCGACATCCGTGTCGCCGGGGGTGGCCCTCTGGCGCATCATTCAGGCCGAGACCAACCCGAAGCGGCAGAACATCCTCGCCCCCGCGCGTGAAGCGTTGGCCCGCGGCCTCGGCGTCATCGACGCCCTCAAGGCGCTGCGCATCTTCGACCACGGCACGCTGGCGATTTTGGCCGCCTCCGAACGCGCTAACAAATTGCAGGAGGGTATTCCGCACGCGATCCATTCAATCGTACAAAAGCGTAAGAATTCGCGCCAGATCATGGGTACGATGGCATGGCTGGGAATTGATGTGGTTTCGATCGTGCAGTCGCTCTTCTGGGGCAAGGGCATGGTGCTTAAATGGTTTCGCGATAACGAGCCAAAAGGCGACCAGAAAGAGCACTACCTGTACGTCGTCGGCAATCTCGAGTTGCTTTGGAATGTCCTGATTGCCGTCGCCTTCGGCATGGGGCTGCTGATGGCGTGGTGCATCATTTCCTTCTGGATCAACCGCGGCAAGACCGATTGGCCGACCGCCCGGCTTGTCCGGAAAATACCTCTCATAGGCGGCTATCTCCGCGACCTCGGTTTTTCGGATTCGATGATGGCCGCGGCGCGGATGCTGCGCAGCCAGGTGGCGATCGACACGGCGTTGAAGCAGTCGTCGGAGGCGACGACGGTGCCGGAGGTGGCTGAATACTGGAAAGAATCGAGCCAGGACCTCCAGCGCGGCGTCATGCTGGGCGCGGCGCTCGACCGTGCGCCGCTGACGCGGGCCGAGCGCCTGGAGTTGGCCAGCTTGTCCGATCTTGGCCAAGTTGCTACAGTATTGGAGTCTATCGCCGATATGCGTTCCGGTGCGGCGAAAACCAAACACTCGCTGATTGTATGGCTGGCTTTAGCATTAACCGGTGTCTTTCTTGTCGTCGCATTTGGCAGCGCCATCTATGCGCTGACCGTGATGAACATGAGCATGGACAGTATGATGAGCGGCATGATGAACGGCGCCATGGGTGGCGGCGGCGAGGGAGGAGGTCCCTGAAATGACGGCTCCTCCGGATGATATCCCGCCGTTGACGGCGACACGGCCCGAAGGGCCGTCGCCGGCTCGCGGGCCCAAACCCGGCATTGGTGAATATGTCGCCGGCGAGGCCAAGACATTCAAAACGAAACTTTCGCCGTACCTGCCGCAGGATCTGATCGGCGGATCCATTCCGCACGTGCCGGGGACCGAAGATGAAGCCGTCTGGAACGTCGCCTCGCAGGCCTGCGGCACCGAACGCGTCCATTTTTGCTACACCATTGCCGACGGCCGCTGCTGGTATCTGGCCTGTCCGTCGTCGTCGCTCGCGTCGAACCCGGACAGCTGGTGCCCGCTAGCGGCGGCATTGCCGGGCAACAGCGAATACTGGGATCGCGAGACGGTTTATCTGTATGAGCAGGAAGGCCAGGCCTCGGCTCTGCGGTGGGACCCCGAGACCGGCCGCATGCAAGTTTATCTCGGCGCGGCGCGGACGCTGCTGCCGCGCATCCAGAGCATGGACGCCAACTTCGTCACAATCAATCCGGAGGTCGCATCGATCGTGTCGTGGCGCAACATGTCGCTGCGCACCGAAGTCCTGTCCCGGGCGGCCGCCAATGTCCTGCTCTATTCCGGCCTGCTGGTTTCGTTCGTGGCGATTATCCTGCTGCTCAGCTCGATTCTTGTAAGCAATTTTGTGAAGCGTGACCTGATGTCGGTCAGGATGGCCTCCGACAAAGCGGCCACGGACCTCATGATCAATGCGTCGAACGCGCTGCAGAGCGACGCGATCAAGCATATGGTCCGTATCCAGTTGCTCCTCGATGCGCTGCAGAAGATCGACGGGACGATGGTCCTTTATAGCGTCGACAAGGGGAAGGTCGAGTGGCAGGCGCTGGTGCCGCCGAGCTTTAGCACATGCACAGGCGCTCTGAGCGGATGTTCGGTCGAGCCGGGGCTGGAAAAAGACGGCCGCGTACGCATCAAGGGCAGGGGATGACAGTGGATCTGAAAGCGCTTGAATCCCTGAAGTCCTTCGACTGGAAGTCGCTGCGCAAATACGCCAGTCCGCAGGCGGCGGACGATTTGAACCGCTTTCTTGAAAATTTGCCGAAATACGCCGGCAAGACGGCGTTGATGGCCGGGGGTATTGCCTGGGCGTTCGCGCTGACAATCGGTCTGTTCGCGTTTATCGAGATGAAGGATTTGACGAAACTCCGCGCCGATCTGGCGGACGTCAAGGCCTTGCAGCCGGTTGTGCCGAAACTAAAGGCAATACCGGTCAGCCCTTCGGATGTGAAGGCGTTTGCCGCGACGCTGGCGCACATATATTCGGATGTCGAAATAAAATCCAATGGTTCGGAAATTCAGATCAGTTCCAGATCTACCAGCAATTTCGGTGAATGGCGTGAGGCGGTTGGTCATGTTCAGAATGGCGGGTCGGGCTGGCGCATATCAATCAATAAGATGTGCGTGGGCCGCGAATGTAAGGCGGGCGGCAACCAACTGGACATAGTTCTGAAAATTAGCAAGGTTTCGGTAGACAAACCCGACTAACGGGCTGATAATCCCGGCTATTGAATGTTTTTTTTGTTATGTAACAAATGTTACAATAAATTTTGTTATTCCATGAAACGGAGTGCGGGCATGAAAAACACTAAACGTAAAGCCGGGGGCGCGGCGAACAGGCAATCGGAAAGCGGCAATGTGCTGTTTCTTATCCTGATTGCGGTTGCGCTTTTCGCGGCGCTGTCCTATGCGGTGACTCAGTCTTCGCGCTCCGGCAGCGGCGAGGCGACGAGCGAGAAAAGCCTGATCTCCGGCGCGCAAATCACCCAATATCCCGCCGGTGTTCGCACGGACATTATCCGCATGATGATCGATAACAACATATCGGTCGACCAGCTTGAGTTCAATGGTCCGTCTGATTTTGGTGCGCTATTCACCAGCCCGAGTGGCAAACATGTGCGCAGCGTGTTTCACCCCGACGGCGGCGGCGCTACGTATCAACTGGCACCTGGCGATGTCATGGATAGCGGCTCGCCCGGAATGTGGTATTACAATGCGGACTGGTTTGTAACAAACATTGGTACGACCCCGACAACTGATTCGACGGGGAATGAAATGACGGCATTTCTTGTCGATATTAAGCAGAGTGTCTGCCAAAAAATTGACGATGCGCTCGGCATAATCTCGAATCCAATTCCCACTTTAGGCAACGGCGCGGTTGCCGACTTTGAATTTACTCAAGGCGGCGGCGCGAATACCGCCACCCCGCCGAACACGTTCGAAACATTTCCCGCGACCGCTGGAAAATGTTTTGATACCACTGACTGTTCGACCCCGGGAACGCTTGCCGGGCAGCCGTTTGGTTGCGTTAAAACCACCGATGGTAAATATGTGTATTACCACGTCCTGCTTGAGC
>DATJGZ010000093.1:0-21680 GCA_035494535.1 Patescibacteria group bacterium
CATTGCCCGGACGCGCTTATCCTGAGCGGTCCGGCGGGAAAGCCACAGAATATAGTCGTCGAAGACGGCGGGCTCCGCCGAAACGACATAGAACGGCTAGGCAATCTGCTCGGCATAAAATCGTCCGATCCCGCGCAGATCAAACGGGCGCTCTCAACGATGGATGACGTTAAAGCTGACCGGATTACGGCGCAAATGCTGGGCTCCGGAAACACACAAATCCGTTACGGCTACCTGAACCCGAGCTGGGCCGACCGCAGCGAAGCCGAAAAGCGGCAGTTCGTCAGCCATCTTGAATCGGAACTCGAGCCGCTTGTCGTACTTGAGAAGTCGTGGCGCAGAAAATTCATGCAAGGTCCGGCGGCGGCACCCGCGTGATCACATCCTCGGCAGCTTCGCGTCGCGGTGGATGTGGCAGGACATGATCAGCCCGAAGCCGGCGAGGATCGACAGCACCGCCGTACCGCCATATGACACAAGCGGCAGCGGTACGCCGACCACGGGAATGAAGCCCATCACCATCGCCACATTCACGAAACAGTAGAGCGAGAAGTTCATCATCAGGCCGAAGGCGAGAAGACGGCCGAAATCGTGGCGGCAGCGCGAGGCGATCCACCCGCAATAGACCATGATGAGCGCGAACAAACCCATCAGCACAAAACCGCCGATCAGCCCCCATTCCTCGCACCACAGCGTAAAGATAAAGTCGGTCTGCTTCTCGGGCAGGAAGTTCAGGTGGCTTTGCGTGCCGTGCAGGAAGCCCCGGCCGTTGACGCCGCCCGAACCCAGCGCGATTTTCGACTGCGTGATGTGATAACCGGCGCCGAGCGGGTCGGATTCCGGGTGCAGGAAAATGCGCACGCGCTGCCGCTGGTAGTCATGCATGAAATGCCAGGCAACGGGGGCCGCAGCCACCGCGGCCGCCGTGCCGCCGATGAACAGCCATATCGGTGCGCCGCCGATGAAGAACATGCCCGCCCCGCCCAGCGTGATCATCATGGCGGTGCCGAGATCGGGCTGGAGCATCACGAGCCCGACGGGGAGCAGGATCATTAGCGCCGGCGGAATGAGGAACAGGATGCGCCGCGATTCCCGCCCGCCGGCGGCGTGGAAATAGCGCGCCAGCGCCATGATGACAGCGATCTTCATGAGCTCAGACGGCTGGAGCTGGAAAAAGCCGATATTGATCCAGCGCTGCGCGCCCATGCCCTTGGTCCCGAAGGCCCAGACGACCACCAACAGCACGAGGCCGGCCGCATAGAGGGGATAGGCCAGACGATGCCACCACTTGATGTCGGTCAGGGCGATGATCAGCATGGCCGTGCCGCCCAGCATGAAATGGACGATCTGCCGCGCCGCCCACGGGGCCAGATGCCCGCCGGCCGCGGAGTACAGCGCGGTAATGCCGACGCAGCCGACGACGGCAAGAAGCACGATCAGGCCCCAGTCGAGCTGTCCGATCTTCTGGCCGACACGCATGCCGTCATGGATATGGATGGAGCCCGCCAACTATCCCTCCTTCGTCGTCACGTCGGGAAATTCAATGCCCGCCGGGTTGCGCTGCTGCGTCATGAACAGAATGTCGCGGGCGATGGGCGCGGCGGCAGAGCCCCCGTGCATCCCGTGTTCGACCACCACGGCGCAGGCGTAGCGCGGGTTGTAGACCGGCGCGAAGCTGGTGAAGAGCGCCTGGTCGCGCAGATTCCACGGCAATTCCTCGTTCTTCTGGTGCGCCGCGCGTTCGGCGCGCGTCATATGCTTGACCTGCGCCGATCCCGTCTTGCCGCCCATCAGGAAGCGCGCGTCGGTGATGCGCGCGGCAAAGGCTGTGCCCCCCTGCGTATTGCAGACCCGGTTCATGCCCTCGCGGATGACGGCCAGCGTGCGCGGACGGACGGCAAGCGCCGGCCATTTGTCAGGGATCACCGCCACACCGCCGACCGATGACACCAGCCGCGGGCTGACCATCCGGCCGCTGACCAGCCGCGCGGACATAACGGCGAGCTGCAAGGGCGTGACCTGGTTGTAGCCCTGCCCGATGGCGGTGACGACGGTCTCGCCGGGCTGCCAGCTTTCGCCCGTGTAGTTTTTTTTCCACGCGGCCGTGGGGATGAGGCCGGATTTTTCCTCAGGCAGCTCGATGCCGGTTTTCTGGCCGTAGCCAAACAGATTGGCGTATTTGGCGATGCGGTCGACGCCGATATCGACGGCCATCTTGTAAAAAAACACGTCGCAGGACCGCGTAATGGCGTCCAGGATCCCCACCGTCCCGTGGCCCTCGTGCTTCCAGCAGTGGAACGTCGCGTTGCCGAGCTGAAAATAGCCGGGGCAGAACTGCGTCGTATTCTCGGTTATAACGCCGGTTTCGAGGCCGGCCGCAGCCGTGACCATCTTGAAGCACGAGCCCGGCGGGTAAAGACCGCCCACCGCCTTGTTGTTCATCGGCAACGCCGGATCGTCGGACATCGCCTCCCACATTTCGGGCGTCAGGCCGCGGGTGAAGTTGTTCGGGTCGAAGCCGGGCGAGGAGCTGAGAGCGTAGACCGCGCCGGTCAGTGCATCCATGACGACGCCGGAGGCGCTTTTTTCCTGCCCCAGCCGGTCCTGCATGTATTTCTGGAGCTGCGCATCGATAGTGAGCTGCAGCGCCTTGCCGGGCACGCCGGTGTCGCGCTTGAGCTCTCGCACCACGCGACCCACGACGTTAACCTCGTCCTGCGCCGCGCCGGCCGTGCCGCGCAGCTGATCCTCATACGTCTTTTCCAACCCGCTCTTGCCGACGGCGAAATTGGGGAGCGACAGCAACTGGTCGCTGTCCTCGTCGAGTTCGGACTTGTTCACCGCCCCGACATAGCCGACCAAATGGGCGGTGGCGTCCTTGAGTGGATACTGGCGGATTTGCCCCTCGTCAACCGATATGCCGGGCAGGTCGGGCAGGTTGACCTCGATCAGCGAAACCTCGTCCCACGTCAGGTTTTCCTTCACCTCCAGCGGCGCGTAGGAGGCGCTTTTCTGCGCCTGTTTCATGACGCGCTGGATGTCGCGCTGGGTGATCGGGATCAGTTTCTGCAGGCGCGAAAGTGCGGCCGCAAGGTCGTCGGTCTGCTCCGGGATCAGGATGGCACGGAAATTCTGGGCATTGACGGCAAGCGGCGTGCCGTTGCGGTCGAGGATTTCGCCGCGAGCGGGCGCCAGCAGGCGCATATTGATGCGGTTCTTTTCCGCCAATACACGATAACGGCTGCCCTGCACGACCGAGAGCCATGCGAGCCGCGAGCCGAGCACGGTCAGCAGCCCGGTCTGCAGCGCGCCGATGACGAAGGCGCGGCGGGTAAAGACCTGCCCGCTGTCGATATCGCGTTTCATTACTTACGTTACTCCCCGCGGATCATGGGATCAGGGACCTGATCGGCAATATTATTTTACCACAACCGGATGGCACAGAGACAACCCCTTTTCTGATTGCGTCCACCGCGCTTGCCGCGGAACAAACCGCCGCACTCGGCGGTTATCCTGTCAGCAGCAATAATATTCGCACAGGAGGAAACCTTGACCCGATCAAAAATTCTGCTGCCGGCTCTGCTGGCACTTGTCATCTCGATGCCTGTTGCGCCTGCATTTGCGCATGGCGACGCCACCGGGATGAATATGAAGGGCATGAAGGGCGAGACGGTGGACCAGCGCATAACGCACCTCCATTCCGATCTCAAAATCACGCCCGATGAGGAGAAGAAGTGGAACGACGTGGCGCAGGCGATGCGCGAGAATGCCGCCAACATGGAAAAATTGATTCAGGAAAAGCGGCAGAACAAGGAAAACATGACCGCCAAGGACAACCTGAAAAACTATCAGGAAATCGCGCAGGCGCATGTCGACGGCCTGAAAAATTTGCGGTCGGCTTTCGACGATCTCTACGACGCGATGCCGGACGATCAGAAGAAGATCGCGGACCGCGTGTTCATGAATATGAAGCCGCCGCACATGCACAAGTCAAAAGGCTAGAAGCGGTCGTAAACTCATCATAGAGGAGAAGCACCGTGGCAACCACATCGAAACTCATCCTTCTCGGAGCGGCTGTCGTTCTCGCCGCCGCTCTGACCACGAGCCCCGCCCGGGCCGACCGGCGCTGGGATCACCACGATCATCACTGGGACCACCACCATCACGATCGCAGCGGCGTCAGCTTCGGCTTTTACAGCACACCGCCGGTCGTCTATGGCTATTCATATCCTTATGACTACGGTTATGCCTATGCCGGGCCGCGTTATTACCCGCGCTATTACTATCCGCCTCCGCCGGTCGTCTACGGCGGACCGGATGTCGGCCTGAATCTGCGCTTCAATATTCACTAGCGCCCGATACAAAAGCAGACCGGCCATCACATTGTGATGGCCGGTTTGAAATTATTGCGGCTTTCCGCTACTGCAGCTGCAGGCCGTATTTCGTGTAGGCCCCCACCGGCATGCCGGTCCAGTCATTAATCAGATACATGCCGTCCGGCGCCGATGTCGTGATGCCATAGACCTGGTCCAGCAGGGCTGTGACGCGGCGCTTGTCGTAGCCGCCGAGCTTGTAGAAACCCGGGCCGACGATCAACAAAGGAACGCTGCGGTTCATCTTTTGCTGGACGAAGACGTCCGAAGCATAGAGATCATGGACGAGCTCGTCGGCGCTCGCGCGCTGCGCAATCCAGTCATCCGGCTTCCAGGTCGGCTTCACGTGCCCCCACTGGCTGTTCTGCGGATGCTTCGCGTCTTCCATATGCGGCACGAAATCCAGATGCTTCCAGTGATCGATGAAAGGACCTTCCCACCAAAACATCGACGATGGTTTCGGCACCGCATGCGCGGGCGTGGCGGCGAAGAGGCCGGCGATGACGCCGATTATTGCCAGAGACTTGAGATGTTTCATGTTTTTGACCCCGAATCTGAAAAGGGTTTTCAGGCAATATTAATCTCATCATGATATAGTAAATATATGATAAACGCCATCGACGTCGCTCTGTCCGGACTCGCCGCTGCAGAGAAAAAAGTCGCGGTTTCAGCAGGCAACATCGCTAATCTGGAAACTGCAGGCTCGCTCGACGATCCCGCGCGTCCGCCATATACGCCGCAGACGGTGCAGCAGGTCACGCAAGCAGGCGGCAGCGTCGGCACGGTCGTTGTACCCAAAACCCCGCCTTTCGTTCCGGCCTTCGATCCGGATTCACCGTTCGCCAACGCCGCCGGCCAAGTCGGCGTTCCGAACATCGACCTCGGCGAGGAGGCCGTAAACCTGCAGATTGCAAAGACGGCCTATCGCGCCGACCTCGCCATCATCAAGACGGCGAAGGAAATGGAAGACGAGCTTTTCCACGCCTTCGACGAAAAAGCATAATCAGCCGATAATTTTCCAAACTGCCAAACCGGTTGACACCGGCGCATTCCTGTTCTGAAATACAAAAAAATAAAACTAAAAGAGTACAGAACAGGGAAAATCGCTGAGTTGTCGAAGGGCAGGAAAAGGAGCCATCACAGGAGCTTTCCGCACGAGCCCGGCCTGAAGGAAATCTTCGGGGCCGTCGTGTCGCATCCCGACCGTTTCGGCGGCCGGCCGTTCCTGCGCGAGAAGAACGTCGAGGTCCAGCCGATCCTCGACCTGATCATGGACGGCCTGACCGACCGGCAGATATGCAATCGGCTCAAAAAAGAAAAAATTGCCACCCACGACGTGGAGGCCGTTCGCGCCTATCAGGCGCGCTTCCTGCCCGAAACGCTGTCGAAAGAATTCAACCGCGCGGCGAGCACGAAGAACATGATGCTGCTCGACGAGAACATTCCGTATCGCACGCTCTACGACGTGGTCCGCCTGTTCGGGCGCTCGTCGCACGCGCGGGCCGACGGACTTTATGACGAGCATAACGACGACGAACATGATATCTGGCAGCACGCCATCGACAACAAATATGCAGCCGTAGTTACCGCTGACGCCGATTTCCTGCGCATCTCGCAGTTCCATCGCAACCGCATGGAGGCGAAGTACGGCAGCCTCAAGGCCTGCCCCGAGCACATTCCGGCGCTGATCTATTTCGAGCGTCCTGTGTCAAAGAACGAAACCGTCAGGCTTCTCGAGCAAAACCGGTCCGCGATCATGAAATTCCTGAGATCAAACGACGCCGTGGCGCTGAAGATCACCGAGGATGGCTGCGAGAAGATCTACAAGCACACCCACGGCAAGGGCATGAAAAACGGGGACGACGGGCTGGATCATTCCGGGCCTAGCTCCGCGCCCGCGCCCTGACGCGTCGGCCCGCCTGTAACATGGACTCGGCCGGAAACCTCCGCTAATTATTGCACATGACGCAGGCTGACCCCGCTGACAAGTGGCAAAAGGCGCTTTTGCGCGACCCCGACGACGCGGTGGCGCATTACAATCTCGCGCTGGCGCTGGCCAGGCAGGGAAAAACCACAGAAGCGGCGGCGCATTACGAACATGCCATTGCCTCTGAGCCAGCGCATGCCCAAGCCCATAACAATCTTGGCAATATCCAGGCGGCGCAGGGGCGGACGGAAGAAGCGATTACCCACTTCCGGCAGGCGCTCACCGCGAAGGCGGATTACGCCGAGGCGGCCAATAATCTCGGTAACGCGCTGGCGGAATACGGCCAGATCGATGAGGCACAACAAATATTCGCGCGAGCAATCGCTCTTCGTCCGGAATTCCCCGAGGCGCATTTCAACCTGTCGGTGATCAAGAAATATGCGCCGGACGATCCGGACCTGAAGACGCTGGAGTCCATGGCGCGCGCCGCACCTCGCTTTTCACTGGAAGAACAGATTCATTTATGGTTTGCGCTTGGAAAAGCACGCGAAGACGTAGGCCGTTATGACGACGCGTTCGCGGCCTATGAAACGGGCAACCGGCTGAAGCGCTCGACATTTGAGCATGACGAAAAGCGCATGCGCGAAGCGGTGGATGACATACAGCGCCGGTATGACAAAAAGTTCGCGCGGGCGCAGACGGGCTGGCGATGGGGCTACGGGAAAGCGGCGCCGGTGTTCATCGTCGGGATGCCCCGCTCCGGAACCACCTTGGTCGAGCAAATCCTCGCGAGCCATTCGCAGATTGCAGTCGCGGGCGAACGACCTTATTTGCCCGAGATTGTATCCGCGGCGCTAGGCGTTCCACCGGGCGCCGCATATCTGGACCGTTTGGCGCTTCTCGGAAAAAAAGAGTTGCGCGCCATGGGGCAAGCGTACGCAAGGAAACTGCGCGTGCACGGCCCCGCCGCCGCGCACATTACCGACAAGCTGCCGTCCAATTATCTTTACGCCGGCCTCATCACAAAAATACTGCCGAAGGCGCGCATCATCCATGTCGTACGCGACCCGCTCGATACGTGCTTTTCCAACTATGCGCTTTTGTTCAGGAGCAAGGTTCCGTTTGCTTATGATCTGGCCGAGCTCGGGCATCAATACCGCCTCTACGAACGCCTCATGAATCATTGGAAGGAGGTGCTTCCACGCGAACATCTCCTGGAAATTCGTTACGAAGATCTGGTCACCGACCTCGAAGGGGAGACGCGCAAAATGATCAAATTCTGCGGTCTCGGGTGGCAGGCGTCATGTCTTGAATTCCATCGGACCGAGCGGCCGGTCAATACAGCGAGCCTGTCGCAGGTGCGCAGCCCGCTATACAACACCTCGGTCTCGCGCGCCGCGCGATTCAGCAAGCATCTTCAGCCCCTGATCGCCGCGCTCGACGGCGAGACGCCGGCGTAGCCTACTGTTCGGCGCTTTCGCTCTGCCGCCCATAGGCATCAAGATAGGTCTTGAACTGCATCTGCGCTTTTGTGAGGTCCTTGGTCGTGAGCGCGCCCGAGATGCTGGCGCGCACGGTCGCCGCTTCGCTGTTGCCCATGGCGTCTGCAAAGCTGAGCCAAGCGTAGGCTTCGATCAGATCCCGTCCCACGCCCCTTCCGTTAAAATAAGCCTCGCCCAATGCGAAAGCGGCATCGGAATTGCCGTCTTCCGCGGCCTTGCGATACCATTTCATGGCGCTTTCCTCGTTCCGAGGAACACCGAGGCCCTTGTCGTACAGCACGGCGAGATTGTATTGCGCCACCGGCGATCCCGCACCGGCGGCGCGCTTGAACCACGTGGCCGCGCCGTCGTAATCCTTTTTGCCTCCGATCCCTCCTGCAAGGAGGAAGGCCAGATACATCTGCGAATCCCGGTCGCCGTTCTGCGCGGAGATCAGAAACAGAGTGCGCGCACGAACATAATCCTGCTGAACGCCTTGGCCCTTGGCGAGAAGAACGGCGAGCTTGCCGGGCGCAACGAGATCGTTTTTGTCGGTCGCCATCTCGTACCATTTGGCAGCTTCGACATAGTCCTGCGTAACGCCGTCGCCGTCATCATATGCCTTGCCGAGCAGATACATGGCCCTGACCTTGCCGGCGGCCGCCTGCGCCTTAAGCGCTTCGATGTCGGGGCCGGTCTGAGTCGCTACCGGCGCGCCTCCGCCACCGGCTCCGGTGTACTCAGCTTCGCCGGCTGCCGCGCAAATCGGGAAAGACAGGATAATTACTGCAAAAAGCACCGGAAAAATATCAAGACGCATGAAGGATCCTCATTTGGACGGCAGTTCCTACTAAAAAGTAACCGAGTTTACAGACACACGCAATGAATGGCGTCTGAAACCATCAAACTCGATTAAAATGCCGCGTTTTCTTCAAGTGACCTTAATTTTTTTATGAAAAGAATTAAGGGAGAGCCGCGTTTCCGCACTACCAATCATATCATCACCGGATCGCACGAAAACAAGCATAATGGACAAGATTCTCGCGACCTGCCTTTTCATGTCCGCGCATCTTTATTCGGTGCCGCCCGCGGTTCTGACCGGCATCTATCATGTCGAGGGCGGACGCATCGGACAGGAAGTCGGCCCGAACAGTAACGGCACTTACGATTTGGGCCCCATGCAAATCAACACGTCGTGGCTGCCGCTCCTGGCATCGCACTGGGGCGTATCGCAGGCCACGGCACGGCGCTGGGTGCGTGACGATGCCTGCACCAATGCCGGCGTCGCGGCATGGATCGTACGTGAGAACCTGAACGAGACTCGCGATCTTGGCACTGCAATCGCGTACTACCACTCGCGGACGCCCTACTACAACGAACCCTACCGCGCCAAGGTCATCGGCGTGATGAAACGCGACGGCCTGATCCTGACCTCGGATACCAGAACGGAGAGTAAACCATGAAACGCCCCATGATCCTTGCCTTCCTGCTGACGACGCTGTCTATGCCCGCATATGCCGGCGCCTTTGGGCCGCCCGCCGATCTGACTGTGAATCAAATGCCGCGCGTACCTGTTCCACAAGTGGACGACGACATCCTAACGCCGTTGCCGGGCGAGGACTCCGCATTGCCAAAACTTAGGAAGCCACAGCCGGCGCCGGCAAAACTGCTGGGCCTGACACCGTCGGACCGCATGACGCCGGCAATGGCCGCGCCGCCGCAGCCGACGCCGATCAGGGAAGAGTCGAGACCGCGCCTGGCCGAAGCTTATGGACCTGCCCTGCCGCCGCAACCGGCGCTGGAAAAGGTCTCGTTCATGCCGGGCACCGCCATTCCGTTTCCGCCGAGCGCTGATGAATGGTCGGCGCGCATGCCGCTGGCTGCCAAAGCCCCGTCACATGAAGCGGCAAAGGTGGAAGTGAAGACGGCAAGGACGGATACCGATGACGATCAACAGCCCGCGCCGCAGCGCCCGTCGCGCGAATCGTCCGCCGCCCATAGTTCATCGTCCGACGACGACGACTTCGACCGCCCGCGCCGCATCGTTGTGCATGCAAACGCAGACGGAGACGGCGAATGCCGCAGTTACACCCGGAACGTCGGCGACGGCCGCAAGGCCGAAGGCACCGCATGCCGGGGCAGCGACGGCGTCTGGCGGATCGAGGATGAGCATTTGGTCAAACGGATGCGCGTCGCTCGTATCTATCATGTGAATTCAGCCCCCTATTACACCGGCCCCTCGGCTTATCATCGGGCAACCGGCGTCGCGCATCTGGGATTGACGCTGGGAAGCTTCTGGCACTTCCGGTAACCATTTTTAAATTTATTTGCGATAAGATTTAAAGATAGGCCAACGCAGCGAAAGGATGAATGATGGGATCCATCAGGTCCCGCGCGCCTCCGCGTCCGGGATTTTGACTTGTTCTTCATCGCAGAATTCAAGGCTTCAAAGAGCGCCGCATTTTCGCGGCGCTTTTTTATTTGAACAGCAGGGGCCCAACCGTGGCAATCGAAAGGACCAGAACGCCGAGGAAAAGGATGATAAAGACGATATGGGGACGGTCCTTGTCCTCCATCACCACTTCGGGTTCGTCGTCGTCCCGCTTCGGGCGCTGATCGAGATCGTCAGTCACGCTACACCGCCACTTCGGCCTTGATGTGGGGATGAGCTTCATACCCCACCAGTTCGAAATCCTCGAACTTGAAACCGAAGATATCCGTGACATGCGGGTTGAGATGCATTTCGGGCAGCTTGTGCGGCTTGCGCGAGAGCTGTAATTCCGCCTGTGCGAAATGGTTCTTGTACAAATGCGCATCGCCGAAGGTGTGGATGAATTCACCGGGCTTGAGGCAGCAAACCTGCGCGATCATCAGGGTCAGCAGCGCATATGAAGCGATGTTGAACGGCACGCCGAGAAAGATGTCGGCGCTGCGCTGGTAGAGCTGGCACGAGAGCTTGCCATCCGCGACATAGAACTGGAACAGGCAGTGGCAGGGCGGCAGCGCCATTTTGCCGACCTCAGCCACGTTCCAGGCCGAGACAATGAGCCGCCGCGAATCCGGGTTGGTCTTGATCATGTGGATCAGGTTGGAGATCTGGTCGATATGGCGGCCGTCGGGCGCCGGCCAGCTGCGCCATTGGTGGCCATAGACCGGGCCAAGGTCGCCGTTGTCATCCGCCCATTCGTCCCAAATGCGCACGCCATTGTCGTTCAGATATTTAATATTGGTATCGCCCGCAAGGAACCAGAGCAGTTCATGAACGATCGACTTCAGATGCAGCTTTTTTGTAGTGACCAGCGGAAAGCCCTCGGACAGATCGAAGCGCATCTGATGGCCGAAGACGCTTTTGGTGCCCGTGCCGGTGCGGTCTTCCTTGAACGTGCCCTTCTCCAGCACAAGGCGCATAAGGTCAAGATACTGCTGCATGGGACACTCCGGTTGGCGATAGCTGTTAATTATGATAGAACGGGGCAACAGGGAAAAACAGGAAAAAAATGACAAGAAAAAAGCTTGTCCTCTTCGATTGCGACGGGGTTCTGATTAATTCCGAGGATCTGATTGAGGAATCGCAGCAGGAGGCGTATGCCTTCTACGGCCTCAGCCTCTCGCTCGAGTTTATCCGGGCCCAACTCACCGGGCTTGAATACGGCGACTATATGCGCCGGCGCGCTGAAGTCTTTACCGAATATACCGGCCGCACGCTGCCCGACGGCTATCAGGATAAACTACAGGAAATCTTTAATGAGAAGGCGACGGCGCGCCTGCAGGCCATCGACGGCATCCCCGAGCTTCTGCAAGCGCTCACCGATGCAAAAATCCCCGTTGCCGTGGCCTCCAACAGCGGCATTCCCGGGCTGAATAAAAAGCTGCAGCACATCGGCTTGCACAGCGTTTTTTTCCCACACATTTATTCCCGCGACCACGTCGCGCGCGGCAAGCCCGCGCCTGATGTCTACCTGCACGCCATGGAGCAACTAGGCGACGAGTATGGGCCCGAGGACTGCATCGTGATCGACGACTCCCCACCGGGTGTCAAGGCGGGCGTCGCCGCCGGAATGCATGTGATCGGCTTCGCGCGCCACGGCACCGCGCAGGCCGAGGGGCTTCTGGCCGCGGGCGCTGTAGAGGTGGTCGGATCGGGTAACGAGCTGAAACAGCGGCTTTTTCAGCTTTTGGAACTTTCGGGCCCTTCCGCCGCACCCACGCCGCAGCCTTAATTCTTTGAAATTCCGGGCTTTTGCCCTATAATTATTAGTGTCAGGGCGACCTGACTATGACGCTACACGTCATCGTAAAATAGACGCAGTGGACCCGGGGGCAGTGCCCGGCGGCTCCACCAAAAGCGGCCAGCGGGCCGCTTCTGTGGGGCCGAAACAGGATCGACACGCGTGGCAAAGGCGATTGACGGTGTCCGGCATGATACCGCCGTTATCGGGTCAGGCATGTAAATGCCAACGACAACTTCGTCGTAGCGAATGATAACAGCCGCGAGGTTGCTATCGCTGCTTAATCGCAGTCAGTAGCTACACACCAATCCCTGCGATCTAGACAATCGCAGGTGGGGCCCGGGCCGAGCCTCGCAACAGAATCGGCCCATTTTCTTTTTCTGAAATCGGAAATCAACGTCTACCCGACCCATTTGCGGGCATTGTCGAACAGCCTAAGCCAAGGGCTTTCGCGCAGCTCGCGCGTCCATGTGTGCTGCACGCCCATGAACATGCGCTCGGGATGCGGCATCATGATCAGCACACGGCCGTCGGTGCTGGTCAAGCCCGCGACGCCGTCAACCGAACCACTCGGGTTCAACGGATAGGTCATGGTCGGCTGACCATAGGTGTCGACATAGCGCAGCCCGACAATCAGCTCCGGCATCTCTGTCCCTACGTGTCCCTCGCCGTGCGCCACGGCGATCGGCATCCGGGATCCCTCCATACCGTCGAGGAAGATGCCCTTGGTCTTCTGCACCTCGACCATGCACAGCCGTGCCTCAAACCGGGCTGAGACATTGCGGACAAAGCGCGGCCAGACGGCGGCGCCGGGAATGATCTCCTTCAGCTGCGCCATCATCTGGCAGCCATTACAGACGCCAAGCGAGAATGTATCGCTGCGGCCGAAGAAGCCGCGGAACATGTCCTTGAGCTTCGGGTTGAACAGGATCGTGCGCGCCCAGCCAGAGCCGGCACCGAGCACATCGCCGTACGAGAACCCGCCGCAGGCGGCAAGGCCGGTAAAATTCTTGAGATCTGCGCGACCCTCGAGCAGGTCGCTCATATGCACGTCGATCGCTTCGAAACCAGCGAGGTCGAAGGCCGCAGCCATCTCGACCTGCCCGTTGACGCCCTGCTCGCGCAGGATCGCGACGCGCGGGCGAGATCCCATCGCGTAGGGGGCATTGACACGCTCGGCGACGTCGAACGTCGCCTCGACATGCAGGCCGGAGCGCTCGGCATCGAGCAGCAAATCGTATTCCTGCTGCGCGCAGATAGGATTGTCGCGCAACGATTGGATGTGGAAGCTGGTCGCAGCCCATTTGCGATGCAGGTCCGCCCGCTCACCCTTGAAGACCACGGCATTGTTGCGCCGGAAACGGATTTCATTGCCTGTCACCGCGCGACCGATCGGAAACGCAGAAACACCGGCATCCGCGAACATCTTGACGATCGTGGCGGCGTCACCGTCAACGACCTGGAGGACAGCACCCAACTCCTCGGTGAACAGCTGCGCGAGCGTATCGCCCTGCAGCCGCGACAGATCGACCTCCAGCCCCGTACGTCCCGCGAAGGCCATCTCGAGCACCGTGACAAACAGGCCGCCGTCGCTGCGGTCGTGGTACGCCAATATCTTGTCGTCACCGTTCAGCTTCTGCACAACGTCGAAAAACGCTTTCACCGCCTCGGGCTTAACCACATCTGGGACCTCGCCCCCAGAGCGGCCGTAAACCTGCGCCAGCGACGAGCCCCCGAGCCGGTTGTTGCCGAAGCCGAGATCGACGAGGATCAGGGTATTGTCCCTCTCCCGCAATTGCGGCGTCAGTGTCCGACGCACGTCTCGCACCGGCGCGAAGCCCGAGACGATAAGCGAGATCGGCGCCACAACCGATTTATCGATCCCGCCGTCCTGCCATTTCATCTTCATCGACATAGAGTCCTTGCCGACGGGAACCGTCAAACCCAGCGCAGGGCAAAGCTCCATCCCCACAGCGTGGACCGCGTCATACAGTTTCTGGTCCTGCAGTTTCTCTCCGGCCGCCGCCATCCAGTTGGCTGACAGCTTGATGTCGGAAAGTTCACCGATGAAGGCGCCGGCCATATTGGTAATAACTTCGCCTACTGCCATGCGAGCGGCGGCGGCGGAGTTCGTGATCGCCAGCGGCGTGCGCTCGCCCACCGCCATCGCCTCGCCGCGCGTCGTGTCGTAGGCGCTTAAAGTCACCGCACAGTCCGCGACAGGCACCTGCCAAGGGCCCACCATCTGGTCCTGCACCACCATGCCGGTGATGCTGCGGTCGCCGATGGTGATCAGAAACGATTTCGAGGCGATCGCCGGCAACGCCAGCAGACGGTCCACGGCTTCAGTAACCTTTACATCGGACAGATCGAGCTTGACCGGTTTCTCGGGCTGGCGCAGGAAAGCGCGCCCCATCTTCGGCGGTTTGCCGAACAGCACCGACAGCGGGAGATCGATGGCCTTTTCGCTGCCATCGGACAATGTCAGCTGCGGCTCTGCCTGCGCGGTGCCGATCACGGCGAACGGGCAGCGCTCGCGCTTGCAGATATCTTCAAACAACTTCATATCGCCCGGCGCGATGGCCAGCGCATAGCGCTCCTGCGCTTCGTTGCACCAGGTCTCAAGCGGGCTCAATCCTTCTTCACCGCGCGGAATTGCGTTGAGATCGAACGTGCCGCCGCACCCGCCGTCCTTGACTAGTTCGGGGAAGGCATTCGACAGGCCGCCCGCTCCGACGTCGTGGATGAAAGCAATCGGATTCTTGCTGCCGCGCTGCCAACAACGGTCGATGACCTCCTGCGCGCGGCGCTGCATCTCGGCATTGTCGCGCTGGACCGAGGCGAAATCGAGATCGCCGGCGGCGCCGCCCGCTTTGCTCGAGGCGGCACCGCCGCCAAGGCCGATCAACATCGCCGGTCCGCCGAGCACGACGAGGTTGTAGCCCGGCTGCATCGTGCCTTTTTCGACATGCGCCGCGCTGATATTGCCCATGCCGCCCGCGAGCATGATGGGCTTGTGGTAACCCCAGACCTGACCGCCGCTTTCCTGCTCATAGGCGCGGAAATAACCGGCGAGGTTTGGGCGGCCGAATTCGTTGTTGAAAGCGGCGGCCCCAAGCGGCCCCTCGATCATGATGTCGAGCGGCGCGGCGATGTGCGCGGGCCGGCCATACGGCTTCTCCCACGGCTGCGGCGCTTGCGGCAGGTTGAGGTTTGAAACCGAAAAGCCGCACAGGCCAGCCTTGGGCTTGGCGCCGCGGCCAGTGGCACCTTCGTCCCTGATTTCGCCGCCCGCACCCGTAGCAGCGCCAGGGAACGGAGAGATCGCGGTCGGATGGTTGTGCGTCTCGACCTTCATCAGGATATGGATATCCTCCGGCTTGTAGCGATAGACACCGGTTTTGGGCTCGGGCGTGAAGCGTCCGCCCGGCCAGCCGCTGATGACGGCGGCATTGTCGCGGTAGGCAGACAGCACCCCCTCGTTCGAGGCTTCATAGGTATTCTTGATCATCTGGAATAGCGAGCGCGGCTGCTTTTTGCCGTCGATAGTCCAGTTCGCGTTGAAGATTTTGTGGCGGCAGTGCTCGCTGTTGGCTTGCGCGAACATGTACAGCTCGACATCGGTCGGATTGCGGCCGAGCTTGGTGAATTCAGCGACCAGATAGTCGATCTCGTCCGGTGCTAGCGACAGACCAAGCGCCGCATCCGCCTCCTCGATCGCGCTGCGTCCCTGCTCTAGCACGTCAATATGACCCAGCGGCTTTTGCTCGCGCGGCGCGAAGATCGACGGCAGATCATCGGCGCTGAAGAACACGCTTTCGGTCATGCGGTCGTGCAGGAGCGCGGCCAGCGGCGGCAGCTTCCACGCGTTGGTGACGCGGTAAGCCTTCGCCCGTTCGATCTTCGCCACGGCTTCAAGACCGGTGTTGCGCAGGATGTCCGTCGCCTTGCTCGCCCATGGCGACTGCGTGCCCAGCCGCGGCGTCACCCAGATGCCGGCAGTACCGGCCGACGGTGCGACCTCGAGCAGCGCTGTGAGTTTTTCGTGATCCTTGTCCGAAAGCTTCGCGCCGGGGCGCAGCAGCAGGAGATAGAGATAGTAGAACGAAACCGAGCGGACCTTTTCATCGACCATGCGCAGGCGGGCCAGCAGGCGCTCGTTCTCGAAGCCGCCGAGGGTCTCGGGCCCCGGCAGGATGATCACAGACCCGGCCGCGTTAGAGATTGGCCGAGAGGTTTCTTGTGATATGGCTCGCGACATCTTCGGTCATTTTCGCGGTGTCGTTGCGTTTCTTTTCCAGCATATCGAGATATTTTCCGGTGATGTCGCCCGTCACGTACTTGCCGTCGAAGACGGAGGCATCGAAATGTTTCAGCTTGGGCGCGGCCTCGGTGATGGAGTCCTTGAGGTCATCGAGGTCCTGATAGATCAGCCCGTCGGCGCCGAGTTCCTTGGTCAGCTGCCGCATATCCTTGCCGCTCGCGACCAGCTCCGAGCGCGCCGGCATGTCGATGCCGTAGACGTTGGGATAGCGTACCGGCGGTGCCGCCGAGGCGACATAGACCCGGTGGGCGCCGAGCTCGCGAGTCATATCGATGATCTCACGCATGGTCGTGCCGCGGACGATCGAATCGTCGACCAGCAGAACGCTTTTCTTGTGAAACTCCTGCGGGATCGGGTTGAGCTTGCGGCGCACCGATTTCTTGCGGATCGACTGGCCCGGCATGATGAAGGTGCGGCCGATATAGCGGTTCTTGACGAAGCCCTCACGGTACGGGATTCCCAGCAGCGTTGCGATCTCAAGCGCTGCAGTGCGGCTGGTCTCCGGGATCGGGATGACGACATCGATCTTCAGGTCGCTCCACTCACGCTTGATCTTCTGCGCCAGCTTCACGCCCATGTTGATGCGACACTGGTACACCGACGCGCCATCGAGGATCGAGTCCGGACGCGCGAGATAGACGTATTCAAACAGGCACGGCGCCTTGGTTTTGGCAAAGGCGCTTTGATGTGTGTGCAGCTTGCCCTTCATGTCGATGAACACGGTCTCGCCCGGCTCGACGTCGCGCTCGAGCTCGAAGCCGCTGACCTGCAGCGCCACGCTCTCCGACGCGATCATGTATTCCTTCTTGGCGCCCTTGCCGCGGCTGCCGAACACCAACGGGCGGATGCCATAGGTGTCGCGAAAGGCGAGGATGCCGACGCCGGCGACCATCACGATCACCGCGTAGCCGCCCTTGCAGCGCCGGTGCACCTCCTCGACCGCGGTGAAGATGTCGGCGGGCTTGGGGTGCGACAGGCCCTTCTTGCCTAGCGCATGGGCGAGCACGTTGAGCATCACCTCGCTGTCCGACGTGGTGTTCAGATGCCGCAGGTCTTTCTCGAACACGCCCTCGACGATCTCGCCCACGTTCGTCAAGTTGCCGTTGTGGGCGAAGACGATCCCGTACGGCGAGTTCACGTAGAAAGGCTGGGCCTCGGCGACCGACGCGCAGCCCGCCGTCGGATAGCGGACATGGCCGATGCCCATATTGCCCAGAAGCTTTGCCATATTGCCGACGTTGAAGACGTCGGTCATCAGACCGTTGTTTTTATGCAGATAAAAGCGGTCTTCGTAGAAGGTGGCGATCCCGGCCGCGTCCTGGCCGCGGTGCTGAAGCATCGAAAGTGAATCGTAAATGACCTGGTTGACCGGATTGTGTCCGAATACGCCGACAATGCCGCACATGATTCCCCGCTTCGAGAGTGAGTGGACTGTACCAGATATTTTTACCCGGACAATGAGTTATCCGGATTTTATCCGGAGTCAATCAGTGGGGGTTGCGGCCGAGGCGCGCGAGCGATCTTTCAACAACCGTGGTCGCCTGTTTGCCCTGCTCGATCCGGTTGGCGCGCCACACCGCGCTGTCGGGATGTTCCTCGAGCAGCTTCGCGTCTTCCTTGCCGATGCGGATGCCCGATATCCCGGATGGCAATCCGGCGTTCTGGTCGGTGCTTCGGAAATGCATCACGAAGACGCCCGGGCCTGCCGGCTCGTTGAAATAAAAGCTTTCGGGGGTGCCAAGCACCTTGCGCGCCCTCGCGTTCGCCCAGTACCACCAGTCGCCGGTCGAGCGTGAGGCTTCGTCGTGGAATGTGCTCCAGTCATGCGCGCCGGGCGGACCGGCCTGAATGGCGTCAAAGCGTGCTTTTGCCTGCTTCAGATATTCCTGAGCCGGACCTTCGGGCGGAAGATACGCGCGGGTGTTCCGGTAATTTTGACGGTCGCCCCACTCCTCAGGCTGATACCATCCCTCGGGCTTGCGGATCGGCTTGAAATGGATTTTGAACCCTCCCGCCGATTCCATGCCCCAGTTTTTTGCCTCGGCGGGGCTCGCCAGCGACACATAGCGGGCGCCGAAATGTTCCTTGATTTCGTTTAGCAGCGCGCGCTCGGCATTGAGCGCTTCCTGCGCCTGCAAAAGCGTTTCGCGCGTATCACCAGTAGCCAGGAAATAGTGGTCGTGGTAGGTCGGCCCAAACAACGCCGAAACGATTTCAAGTAAGCCGCCCATGCCATTCCCTCCGTAACGGCATTTCATTAACATAATTATTTTACCGGGGTCAAATTTAAAATGTCAGCCGAATTTATACGCCGACAAAGAAGCACCCATGACGCGGTCGGCATAGACCTTCTCGCCGCTGTCGGACGCGGCGGCACCGGCCGCGACCATCAGGGGGATCAGATGCTCCTCCCGCGGGTGGGCGTCGCGGGCGGCAGGTGCCGTTTCCCACTGCGCCAGCAGCCGGTCGCGCTCGGAGGGCCGGGCAGTGACCGTTTCGGTCAACCAGTGATCGAACTGGTCCGATTTTTCGTTGGTGCCTGAGCCGCCCATGAACCGGCGCAGATTGTGGTAGCTCATGCCGCTGCCCGCGATCAGCACGTTCTGTGCCCGGAGTGATTCCAGCGCGCGGCCCGCCTTGAGGTGCATTTCCGGGTCAAGGCTTTCATGTAGCGAGAGCTGGACGATCGGTATATCTGCCTTCGGATATATAACTTTGAAAGGGATAAAGACGCCGTGATCCCAGCCGCGCTGCGGATCGAGGCGTGCGGGCAATCCGGCCTTTTTCAGCAGGCTGACGGCCTCCGCCGCCAGCGCGGGAGAGCCGGGCGCGCTGTATTTGATCTCATAAGTCTCCGGCGGGAAGCCGTGATAGTCGTAAATAAGCTCGGGATGCGGATTGCTGCCGGCGCAGAAATCCTCCTCCTCCCAGTGGCCCGACACAACGAGGATGGCCTTGGGTTTCACCCGGCTACCCAAATCGCGCAGCCACTCCTCCATCACATTCCAGGTGTCAGGCGGGTCCCACTCCATGAAAAAGCAGGGCCCGCCGCCATGCGGTATGAAATACGCCGGAAGCTTCTCCGGCGCGGCGGTCACGAGGCGGCGCCTGCCTCAGCCTCGATCTCGATCTTCACCTCGTCCGAGACCATCGGGATGCCGTAGCTCAGACCCCAGTCGGAGCGCTTGAGGGTCGTTGACGCGTCAAAACCGACCCAGTTCTTGTGCATCATCGGATGCTCCCCGGACTTATTGAGCTTGACGTCCAGCGTTACGGGCTTGGAGACGCCGAGAAGGGTCAGAGTCCCAGTGATTTTGGCGGTATCCTTCCCGGTCGGCTCGACCTTGTCGCTGACGAAGGTTGCGGTTGGGAATTTAATGACATTGAAGAATTGCTCGGTCTTGAGGTGATCGTCCAGCTTCGGCACACCCGTAACGATGTCAGAGGTATTGACGGTCACGTTCAGCTTGCTGTTCTCCGGATGGGCTTCATCCAATGTCACCGTTCCGGTGGCATTGGCGAACTTGCCGTTGAAGTGGGAATAACCCATGTGCTCGACGGTCCAGCTAATGTGCGTGTGGCTCGGGTCGAAGTTATAGACGCCGGAAATCGACGCGGGGGCGGCAGCTGGCGCGGCGGCAGGCATGACACGGTCGGCGGCCTGTCCAGCGGCATGCGACGGGACGGCATAGGACAGAACGGCAACGGACAGAGCACTCAGGAGCAGGCGTTTCATGGACAGGTTCCCTTTTTGAAAAACGGTTAACGGCGAAATCATATAGACCGCCACTCCGCTTTGTACAGGGGGCGCCTCAGGGAGCCGCGCGCCAATCCGTGACACCTGGTTCGGCACCTGTCTTCAGCAGTTCGCTGTCCTGCCCTAAAAGGTACTTATCGAAAAAGGCGAAAGCATAGTCGTTTATGCGGTCATGCGGCCCGGTCATATTGGTAAAACCGAAGTGACCGGTGCGGGCGAATTCGACGAAGTATTTCGGCGAAGGCGTCTGGTCGTACATGCCGTCCTTGCCCTTGATAAAAGGAGTAATACCCGTGTCGCGGGTGCCGCCCTGGTACATCACCGGCACGTCGATGCCCCGCAGCGTGTGCTGTTTGGCGAAGGGCTGGCCGTAGGGCGACAAAGCCAGCACGGCTTTCACCCGCTTGTCCTTCCATGATGGCCACCCGCCCGCCAGTCCGAGCACCGTATATCCACCTAAAGAATGGCCTGCCAGACCGATACGTTGTGTATCGATAAAGGGGGCAAGCTGCTTGTCTGAAAGGGCATAGTTAATCACCCATTCGATGTCCTCAAAACGGTCCTTGAAGCTGTCTTGATTCCAGGACGCCGGGTTTCCAAATCGGGCCCGGGCGCCCGATTTGCCCGCCAGACGGTCGCGCAGGCGGCGCCCCAAACGAGGGCCATGGTCGGCATTTTTGTCGCCGTTCACTTCTGCCAAAAAAGCGTCTGCATCCAGTGTCGGGGTGTCGGGCGTCTCACTATTGGAGCCTTCCAACCGCCGTCCGCAGGAGGCATCCTCATGGTTGGGCGCGACCACGACATAGCCGTGTTTGGCCAGACCCTCGGTCAGGAATTTCGACTGCGGGCCGCAGCCGTGATACCCGTGCGAGAAGACCACCAGCGGCCACCTTTTATTCCCCTGCCCAAAGCCTGGCGGCAGCCATTCGAACAGCTTAAGCTTCGCATTGATGACGCG
Organism: Patescibacteria group bacterium; assembly: GCA_035494535.1. Classification (GTDB taxonomy): domain Bacteria; phylum Pseudomonadota; class Alphaproteobacteria; order Micavibrionales; family Micavibrionaceae; genus JACQIJ01. The sequence goes on from DATJGZ010000093.1 coordinate 21,050, forward strand.
GCTTGTGACACCTCGATCCGCCCCAGCGGGACTGGTCCAACAGCACAGAAACACCAATATGATCACAGGCATCAGCCGCATGCCCGCATTATACCGCCCGTTCTTTGATTTTCCAGATGATTTGGTGTATGGTCCCGGCACTATTTAAGGTAGGGAAAGCGTCGAATGTCTAAATACATTCTTCGGAGCGCCACGGTCGGCCCGGATGTCATTCGCGGAAAGTTGACGTCCGATTTCGCGCGCTCGGTGTTCGATAAATTAAATGCGCTGGGTCCCCGGTGGGACGCGGAGGAAAATAGTGAAACGGGTGTCATATGGGCCGAGCCCGCCATAAGCCTTTACGGCGTCGATGGAAAATTCCCGACATCGGTGTCAGGCGGACTGGCCAGGACTTATAACGACGCCGTGACGAGATTTTTCGACGCTCTTGACGCCATGGCGAAAGAGCCGGGCGCCGTGGCGCTTGTTATGACCCCGGCCCGCGAGACCAAAGCGTTTTTCTATGATAAAAAAACGAAGAGTTTCGCGCCCTGCGATTTACCCTTTAACAGATAGCTAAGCCATGTCCGTTGCCTCCCATGCCAGCAAATTCGCCGCCCCGCGCACCGACGCGTCGGGCCGCACGCCATTG
>DATJGZ010000094.1:0-3091 GCA_035494535.1 Patescibacteria group bacterium
TGGAGAAAAATGTTTTCGTGTTTTGCCACATGGTCGCCGGCATCTGGCCCGAAAGGAAATTCATCAGGCCGGCCTTGCCGCCTTCTTCCAGCTTCTGGCGCGCCTGCACCCAGTCGATATCAGGGATTTGCGAGCGTTTGCGCATATTCTCCATCTTCGCGGCCTCGGCGATCTCGGCGGACAGGCCCGGATTGGTTTTCGCATCGGTGCCGTAAAATGCCGCGTTGGTCTTGTTGACGTCCGGCAATTTGATGCCGGCGCCGTTGACCTTCGCAAAGTAGCCGGGGGAATCCTGCAGACGCGTCATATTTCCGGGCGTCCCGACCAGGCCAGGCAGCTGCGACCAGTCCTGCAACCTGCCCGCCTCCTTCATCGCCATAATGTTGTCGATGACGTTTTGCTGCTTCTGCGCCGTCAGATAATGGAACCAGGGCAAGGCGGAGTCGACGTACTGGTAGACGGATTCCTTTATTTTAGCGGTCTCGGTTCCGGAATTGGCGCGCGCGACGACCGTCGCCAGAAGCTTACGGTGATCCACATCACCGACCGCCCAGCGCAGGCCGCTGGACAACGCCCAATAGGCCTGCGTCACGCCGGCCGGGATCGTCATGGCGACGCCGTCGACGATATTTTTGTCCTGGAAGTTTTGATAGGAGTCGCGCGGCGCCGCGTCCGGACCCAGGCCGTTCGCATCGAGCAGCTTGGTATAACTGTTTCCGTTAACTCGTTCGCTGGCCTCGTTATAGGTCATGATCGTGCCGGCAACCGGACCCAGGACCTTGAGTACGACCCCGCCTGTCTTCGCTATCGTCGCCACGCGACCCGCGGTTTCCTCCGAGCCGCCGAGCAACCGCGTCAATTGCCAAGTGTGCTGCTCCTCAGTCCCGGCAAAAATCGCGCGCAGACGCGCCGCTCTCGATGCATCTTCTCCGGCCACCGTCGCCGTTCTGGCGGCATTTGTGGTTTCAACAACGCGGTCTGCCGATGTAACCTCGTTCTCAGCGGCGGTGAGTGTTGACTTCGGCGGCCCCGAGCGGTTCGCGGTAAAGCCGATTTCGCGCTTCTCGGCTTCCGCCGCCGCCCTGAAATCCGGACGCGGGCGATTGCCGGTGAAACCGGCGGTATTTTTCTGCGCCGGCGGAACGGACGCATCGATCGGGGTTTCGCCCAGATTCGAGCGGAAACCGGCCTCGCGGCGCGCCGATTTCGCCGCCTCGTTCACAAATTCGTTGTCCGAAGTAAATCCGGCACGGCGGCGGCGCACCAGCACCTCGCCTTCGTCAAGCGGCGTCGTATAAGTGTAATTTCCGCCCTCGACCCTTCCCGGCTGAATCTCGGTGGGCGGAACGTTCGCATCCGCGGTCGACATGACCGGTCCGTTGTTACCGCCGCCCGGGCGAACAACCCGATTGGGGTTGGATGCGTTGACGAATTCGCCGCGCTGCCACTTGTTGAAGTCCTCGAGCTCCTCCGGCGGGATGCGCATCGTCTCGCCCAGCGTCTGGCTTTGCACGCGAAACGGGTGGAAGCCCGCGCCGCGGAGTTCATTTTCAAGCGCTTCGATCTGTTTTTCGTTCATGCCCGCCAGCGATGCACGCGTAACCTTTTGGCCACTCGTGATCGTGGCCTCCTGCCACTTCGCCGACTGCGTGAAGGGCGCGGCGCCGGGCGGTATCCGGTACCCCGGCACGCTGACCTGACGATCGATTTCCTTCAGGGTTTCAACCGAGGGGACCCACCCCATCAATACGCCCCGTCTGCCAAGCCCCCCCATAAGGGTTGCCGTTTCGGTATTCATTGCTGCAGCGTCTGCGCGGGCGCCGTCGAGGAAATGCTGGATATCGTTCGGATTAAATCCGCTCGTGGCGCCCAGAATGACATGATAGGTGCCTCTTTCCATGGCGCCGGCGTTAAGCACTTTAAGCTCGGGATTGAGATCTTCCATCATCGAGCGAACGGCGCCGAGTTTTTCCTCCATCTGGGCTGCGGTGATTTCGCCGCGAATCTGCTTGTGCCACACGGTCACCGCGTAATCCTCGACGTCGCGCGCCGTCATGCCCGGCGGATACTTGTATTCCTTCGACACGCCGGTAAGCCCGTATTGCTGCTCGAACATGACGGCCGGCTGGCGGCGATCCACGCCGGGAATTTTCATCTCGAGGAAACCCTTCTTTCCTCCCGACTCCCAAGGCGTCTGAATTTTGTACAGCGGCGTTCCGTCCGGCAGGATTCGGTCAACAAATCCGCGGCTCTTGAAATCCTCGACCTCGTTCTTCATCTGCGCGACCAGCTGGTCCTGGCTGATCTTCGGCGTGACTCCGGGGCCGGCCGGCGGCGGCTGGCGCAGGAAATGCTCGGGGTCATTTCCCCATGCGGCAAGGTCGTCCCTTTTTACGGCGATCACCTCGCGCGAGCCGCCGCGATAGCCGCTTTGCTTGATCTCAAACGGCACCTTGTGTTCTTCGAGAGACTTTACAAGCGCGGCGCGCTGCTCCGCCGTCATGCCTTCCGTCTCCGCATAGGCCATGGCGACCTGGTCGCGGGATGTGGCCGGCTGCCATGCCGCATTCTTGATGGCGCTGCCGTCGGGCTTCGGCGCAGCCGGCGGCGGCTGATTCAGGAAATGTTCCGGATTGCTTGACCATGCCACGTAGTCCTGCATCTTGACGCCGATCACCTCGCGCGGCGGCGTGCCCAGATAAGTGCTTTCCTTTATCTCGAACGGCACCTTGTTTTCTTCCAGCGATTTCACGAGGGTGGCGCGCTCCGCGGCTGTCATGCGCGTCGTATCGGCGTAGAACATGCCGACGCCGTCGCGTGACGTCGCGACATCCCATTTCGCATTTTTTATGGCGGTTCCGTCAGGCAGCGGCGCCGGTGGCTCGGGCATCTCCGCGAACGGGCGCCGCGGCGGCGGAGCCATCGTGCCCGGCCGCAACAACTGCCGCAACTCGGGACGAAGCTGGCAAAGCTTCTCAATCTCGGCGTCGCCCGTCACGCGGATCGTCATGCCGCCCATGCTGGCGCTCGGTGCGAATTCCGCGTTCTTCAGGCCGAGCCTTTTGACCTGCTTCAAAAGCGCGCCCGCCTC
>DATJGZ010000095.1:0-14493 GCA_035494535.1 Patescibacteria group bacterium
ACCGTCCCGGCTGTAATCGACCCGCCCCCCGCTTCCTGAAGCGTGCCGCTGTCCGTCAGGGTCGCGACCTTAATGGCGAAACTGTTATCCGAGAGCAACTGGCCACTGTTGGTCACGTCTTCGGTTCCACCGTCCGATCCGTCAGCGATGTCCAGAACGCCCGCGGAATAGATCGTGCCGGAGTTCGTGACCGTTCCGTCGATACGGATGGTCACGCCGCCCGCCGCGGCAGAGACCGTACCTGCGTTCGAAAGACCATTGCCCGCCAGCGACACATTGCCCGTTACGCTTTCAATGGCCGCGCCTGAATTGATCGTGAGAGTGTCGGCGGACAGACTGAGAGTCCCGTCTGCGCCCCAAGTCATGCCGCTGCCTATCGTGGCCGCACCCGTCTGCGTGAGGCTCAGCGCGCCACCGGCATAGCGTTTGTTGTTATCAATGATCGTGTCGGTCGTCGACGCATCGGTCAGAGTGTCGGAGTCAATCATAAGATTGTTGCCAGCCGTCAGAACGCCGCCCATGAGATGCACGTCGCCCGACAATGCTGCCAGATTGATGTCGTGCTGTGCCGAGATCGTTGCCACGTTCGCCTTGATGGCGTCCGCGCCGGTTGCGGTCGACGTTATCTGAACGCTACCGTTCGCCGCCGAGACATGGCTGCCGACCTCGATCTGACCGGCGCCGTCGAGGCTGAAGTCGCCCACGCCCGCAGCGGCATCGCCCAGCATATGCACGCCGACACCAGCTTCAGTCGCGACCAGCCGGATGCGATCGGCGTACATGCCGCCGAGCGCGGAGGAATCGATCGCCAGCGTCGGCGCCGCACCCGTAGCCGCATGCGCGGTTACCGCCTTAGTAGCGTAGTCGATGTCGTTCGCGCCCGCGACGATGTCGAGTTGCTTGGCATTGACCTGCCCCTGCAACGCAATCGAGCGCGCAAACAGTCCGAGATAGTCCTGCGCGCTGCCATCAATCCCCTGCCCTGTGATCAGGATGTCGCCATTGTCGACGGCAAAGCCCGTCAGTGCGCCCGCGCCGCTAATGACCGCACTGCCGGTGGTCAGCGTTACATGCGACGTATTGATGAAGCCGCAGCCGTTACAGGTGATACCGTTCGGGTTGGCGACAACGACGTCGGCCGATGTGCCGAGCACTTCCGTGTAGCCTGCCAAGGTCGAACGATTGGTCGAAACGACCTCGTTGAGGATTATGCTGGCCGAATGGGTCAGGTTGAGGTTGGCGGAAACGGCTCCGGCGAGCTGCGACTGCCGCTGCATCTGCGACGAGTCCCCGTTGTTGAGAACCAGACCGTTGCTATCGACATTATAGTTGGTGAACTGGTTATGCGAGAGGCCGGCGCTGTTCGGGTTGGCGATGTCGACGACAGGTACGCCGTTCGGCGCATTATAGACGTGGGTGGCCGAGTTAGCCGATGTAACCTGCGCAAGCGCGGCTGCGGGGCTCGCCAAATATGTCGCGGCCAGAAGTGCGACGATGAGAGCGCGATTCCTTCTTTTATGTTGTGCTGCGTTCGTCATCATCATTACTCCTCTAAAACGTCAGTGTTAATCTAGCAAAGGTGTTGAAACGCTCGTTCGTCACGCTGTCGGGATAAAAAAGCGGGTACCCGGTGTAAATATTGAAATCGAGAGGCCCACTCGACAGATCAAAGCCCAGAGCGGCGCCGCCCAGTGTGCCGGCCGCGGTACCGGCCGCGTTATCGCTTCCGACCGAGCCAAAATCGAAGGCGGCGAACGGCCGGAAACCCACCGGATGTCCCCATATCGTATAGGATTTGAGCAGCGTCAGATCATTGCGCAGGAAATAGCCGTGGTCATTGGCCAGCTGCTCTTCAAAGAAGCCTCGCACGGTATAGATGCCGCCAACCGAGAATTGCTGCGAACCGTACAGTGTCGTCGGTGCGTACTGCCCGTTGAATTGCGTCGAAGCAAGCCATTTCTGCCCCACCGCCGCGAATGGCCGGCTATAGCCGGCAGATAATGTGTATTTCGTGAACTGCGCACGCGGAACAAAACCCGGTAAGCCGTCCGGATCGTTCAGCGCGTGGAAAAGATTTAGGCCGCGGTAATAGCCGACGCCAAGATTGGCGGTGCCGCCCCACAGTACGGTGTTGTAGTTGGCGCCGAGCTGCAGCCAGGTCAACGTACGCGAGGACACACCGATTTTCTGGTCGTCGATGAAGGTGTCCGTAACATCGTTCGTCAGCGTGGCGTTGACAGTCGCCTTGCCGAACTGATCGCGGTACACCACGCGCTCGAGCGTGGCATATACATCGCGCGTCTCGCCCTCGAGATGCAATCGGTTGCCGCTCGCTGTCGGCACGGTGCTGTCATAGGCGGACCAGGTAACGCCCGTCGTAAAAGTCGCGTATCCGTAAGGAATCGACCAAAGCGCCGTTGTCGCATTCGAGTCCTTGAGGCCGTCGCCGAAAGGCACCGTCTTGCGCTGGGTGACGCTCAGGAAATCATTGAGGGATGTCAGGTTATCAAAGCTGGCGGTGACGCCAGCCTGGTTGCGGCCGGTCGAACGTGTGCCGTAATCATCGGCCGTAAAGCTCATGTGCCAGAATTTGGTCGGCTTGTTCTTGATAATCACGATGCTCTCGCCCGGATTGGCGCCAGGCTGGATGTCCATCGTCGTGTTGTTCGAGAGAAGGCGGTTGAGCTGGTCGATACCCTGCTCGTAGTCGCGCAGGTTCAGGTCCTCGCCGATATCGTTAGGGAATATGTTGCACAGGTGATCGATGCCCGTGCCATTGTCGAGGCGAATATCGCTGACTCTGCCCTCGACCACCTTGATCTGTAGCGTGCCCTTGGTCAGGTCTTGCGCCGGAAGGTAGACACGCGTCGTAACAAAGCCTTTTTTAACGTAGAAGGCGGTGATGGCCGAGAGCAGGTTCTGGATATCGTCGACGCCGAGGCATCTGCCGGCATAGGAACTGACCAGCGATTCCATCTCGGCCTTGCTCATATGGACGGTGTCCTTGAGCTCGATGCGGGTAATCAGGCGGCAGCCGCTGCCTTTGCCGTGCTGCACTTGCGGCGACGGCGCCTCGATCGTCGTCTGCGGCCGGCCCGTTTCGATAGCCCGGTCTATGTCCTCCTGCTGGCGCTGCAGTTGCTCGCGCTGGATGCGGTCGCTCTGATGCGCGGCATTGTTCAGGTCAGCGGGGGTCAATGCCTGGGCGGCGGGAATGAACGCCAACAGCGCAGCGGCGAAGGCGAGCAAATGTATGCGCGAAAGTTTTGGCACTTTAAAAACCACTTCTATCTTATTGGTCCGGAAGTGGTTAGAATATCATGCATCTCCAAAAAAAGTTCCATAAAAATCAGAAAATTTTTTGAATTTTCAGCGCTTTAAGTCCATGTTTAAGTGAGGGATTAAAGGTATATGCAAGAATGCAGGAGTGTCACCGCTGGGTTAAGCCAAACCCAATCCCAATCTAGCCGCTACGGTACTATGAAAAATTGGAGATTTGCCGTTTTTACGAACTCTCGCGCATAAGTTTCCGCAGATCCGCAATGATTTCCCATTCCCGCAAAAAGACCGGAATGAAGCGTATGCGGTCGCCGAGTTCCGTTTCCCGCTCAAACTCGAGAAGTATGGTGCTGGGAAGCATCCAGCCCCTTTCGGTCGCATTCCGAAGATTGGCGGCCGGTACCGTGATCTCACGCAGGTAATTCGAGACATAGACGTTCTTTTCGTCAATGCGAACCCGCTTGAGCTGGAAGCTGAGTAAAAATCCATATCCGGCAAAAATCAGGCAGACAATCAGAAAAGCAACGCACTGCCTGTCAAGATTGGCGCTCTTGTCGAACAGGTACCATGAAGAATAGAGAAAAATGAAAAGATACCCGAACGGGAAAATATACTTGAACAGAAACGTTACCGGCGAGGAAAGCGTTTTCACTCAGACACCTTGGCTAAAGAACCCCACGAAAGAGCACAATAAACGAAACTAAGGCGATGACAAAGGTGATCGTAATTCCGACCCACACCGACATCCTGGGATCGCGGGGACCGACCATTTATGATGCTTTGATCGCTTTGAGATGGCCGATGAGTTTCGGCACATCGTCAGGATCAATCTTGGGGAAATGCGAACTGAATATTTTGCGGGTAAACGGCCCGTCGCCCCATTGGGCGGCGGCCATCACCTGCTTTTTCTCGTCTTCCCTCAGATTCTGGTATCGCTCGAGATACTCTTTCATGTCTAACCCTTCCCGCTCTGTTTTTTCAGTTTTTACCCGGCCCGCTTGAGATAAACCCGGATGGCCTTCGACCCGATACGGTCAAAACAGACCTGCAATCCCGCTTCGACATTTACGGTCGGCGAAAGCCAATCAGCCCAGCTAAAGGAATAGGTCATCCCGTCGTCGCCGATGATATGGCCAACGTCATCTACCATTGAATAAGAGGCGATCCTTCCGTCCATCCAGGCCTTCTGTTCCCGATTGTTCAGGCGCAGTTCATATCGCGGACCTCGACAGTCCGCGCTCTGCGCACTTCAATTTTTTGTTTTCCTCACCCGATGGCGGAAATAGCGCCGCCCGCTGCAACCGTAACCGGCACGAAACCCTGCGGATTCCACGCCTCACATCCTGAGTAAACTCTATGCGAAAGTGATTCTGATCCTATTCTCTCCAGGATAACGCATTGATGCTAAATACCCGTAAATTATATGCAGCATTTTAGATAAATTGACTGCGGGAATTAAGTGCCTAGCACTCCGCTACTCATGCAAAACCGCGACCTCAAACCAGTAACGTTTGATCGCGGTCATGATGTCGGTTATTTCGGCCAGGGAGAACGGCTTTTGGATATAGCTGTTTGCACCGAGCCGGTAACAATTCTCAATGTCACGCGCGCTCGCGGACGTTGAAAAAATGATTACGGGTATCGCTTTCAAAGCCGAATCCTCCTTGAGGCGGCGAAGGGTTTCGGCGCCGTTGATTCCCGGAATGTTAAGATCGAGAAGGATCAGACCGGGTTTTTCCGTCGCCTTTTGAAGGACCTCCAGCATTTCGGCGCCTGTCTTGCACCATACGACCGGAACGGCAAAGCCGATTTTTTTCATTACGCGAGCGAGCGCCTCGTAATCATCGCTGCTGTCTTCCACTACAAGAAGCGTCCGGTCGCTGCTGCGCTTGTTCATGCTTGCCGTCCACCATTACCCGCGCTCGGGAAGGTAAAATAAAATACCGAGCCCCTGCCCGGCGCCGATTCAAGCCAGATGCGGCCGTCATTCCGCTCGATGATTTTCTTCACGAAGGTCAGGCCTGCGCCCGTACCCGACTGATCGAACCGCGCTGCATCGGGAAGCCGGCGAAAAATGTGGAAGATTTCGTCGTGATACTGCGGGTCGATGCCGATGCCGTTGTCGCGGACATAGAATACATTGCATTCAACGCCGCTCGGCGTCTCCAGGCTTTCGGTGAAACCGACCTCGATCAGCGGCTCGTCCTTGTCATTGTATTTAATCGCGTTCGTGATGAGATTGCGAAACACCTCGGCCATGGCCGTGCTATCGCCCCGAAGGCGCGGCAGGGGGGCGACGACGGCGATACGCGCCTTTCGCTCGTCCAGCCACGATTCCGCCATGCTCCTGATTCTCTCGATGATCGCTTCGGGATTGATATCCTGCTTCATCAATTTCTCGCGGCTGAGCCGCGAGAAATGGAGCAAGTCCTCGACCAAATGCCCCATATGCTGGCCGAGATCGATCATGCGGCGCAGGCGCTTTCGCGCATCCTCATCCAGCTCCTCGCCGAGGTCATCCAGCAGGAACGACGCCTGAAGGATCAGACCGCGCAACGGCTCCTTCAGGTCATGCGAGGCGATATGCACGAAATCGTCGAGCTGCCGGTTGATGTGCTCGAGCTCGCCCGCATAAATCGACAGCTTCTTTTCCGCCGCCCTTCGCTCGGCAATCGCCGCGCTTAGCAGCAGGCCCGTCACGGCCACCGTTGCCATGAACGATTCGAGAAGTATCAGGCTTTGGCTGATTGAATCGGATCCAAACGGCCCCAGCCCACGCGCCGTCGACAGTACGGCAATGCCCGAGGCGATTAAGGTTACAATCGTCGTCGCGCGCTGACCGAACCGCAACGCCGCCCAGATGATAAAAGGAAAAATCATATATATGACGCTGTGCCCCGACAGATGACTGTCGGGCGAACGCACGAAAATCGCGGCGCACATCAGGACGATGCCCGCAAAAAGCAGGACGGCCTCCACGATCCGGCGCAGCGAGGGCGCAGAACCCTGTGCCGAAAATCCGCTGCCCCAGGCCAAGATTGCGGGCGCCACGAGCAACGCGCCGCCGGCGTCGCCTAACCACCACACGCGCCAGAGCGCAATGAAAGAATGCCAGGGTTGAAGGCCGGTCGCACACAGGCTGAAGGTGCCGATAGTCGCGCTGACGATCGTGCTGAGAATGGCCGAAAACAGCGTCAGCGCAAGCACGTCTTGCAAACGGTCAAGCCCGTTGTGGAAACCGGCGCGGCGCAAGAGGGCGGCACCGACAAGCGCCTCCAGCGTATTGCCTGCCGCGATCCCGAAAGCGGTAAGTGCCGGCTCGTGCGTCGTGACGTTCGCGGCAAAAGCGCCGATGAAAATGCCCGGCCAAACCCGCAAGCCCGCAAGCAGCAGCGCGGCCAGCGCGATGCCGGACGGAGGCCAGATGAGCGTAACCTGCTCGGCTGCGAAAGCGACCGTGAATCCAAGCTTTGCGCTCGCGACATAGGCGAATGCGACAATGATCACGATAGAAGCAAGAGCGCTGACGCCTCGATAGGCGGGGTTGCTATCCTGACCGGATGTGGGGAAAAAACGTTCGATATCTCCCTCCATCACATTGATGGATTTCATAAATTAGTTATTTATTTCCGGTTCGACGAGCTTCGCCAGATTGAGAAGCGATTCCTGCCAACCTAAGTAACACGCCTCGACCGGAATTAAGTCGGGAAGATCTTCTTGGGTAATATTTATCTCCGTCCCGACTGACACCTCCTTCAGAGTAATTGTCACCAGTATCTCCCCCGGCAGGTTTGGGTCATCGAAACGATCCGTGTAGCGCAGGCTTTTGCCCGGTATCAGTTCTTTGTACTGGCCACCGAAGGAGTGGCTTTGATTCGTTGTAAAATTCTTGAATGACATTTTATAGCTTCCCCCGACTTTCGCATCCATGTGATGCACCTTGCAGGTGTAACCGTTGGGAGCTATCCATTTCGCCATGGCGTCAGGGTCGATGAAGGCTCGATATACCTTATCGGGCTTTGCTGACAGGACACGGTGCAGATGGACGGTGTTCGGCATAACTTCTCCTTGGCTTAAAAATTGAGCTCCTGCCCATGAGAACATACATGATTTCTGCGCGCAGAGATGAGATAATCTCCCCGATTGTCGTAATTCGCATTATCACACCGGCTCAGTAAATGCGCTTTTTAGCCTTCGGTCTTCTGGTCGTCCTGCTCGTCCCCGCGCTTGCTATCGCCCGGCCGCACAAAAAAGTGCAGACCAATCACCATAAAATGCAAGTCAATCACTATCCTCCGCCAGCTTTGCCAAACACCGGCAAAGTGACACCGACGCTAAAATCCCCGCCGGCAAGCACGCTGATGCTCGGTAAAAATGACGTGCAGCTGGAGGATACGACCTTGAGCGAGGTTCGGAACCAGGCTCGGAGGGGATATATCCAGCACAGAGGAGATGCCGGAACTAGCGAAAATTGGCTCTGTTACTCCGTGCCATTCAAAAAATACACAGAGCGAATTTGGCTTTCATCCGGAGAACTGGGGGGCTCGCGGCACTCGATAACCAGTTTCTATGCGGAGATCGCGGGAAAATCCAAGGAGACGATTTATTGTCCAAATCTCTCTCCTTCTTTTATTCCCGCATCGATACGGCTGCGTGGAAAGGCGGGCGATGAGTCCTTCTGGCTGGGATCGAGCGTCGACGATCTGATGAAGCTCATGGGAAGGCCATCCGCAAAAATCGGGCCTTGGTTGATCTATTTTTACAGCGGCAAGGTACCGATAGCCGGCGTCGCGTATGACCGTTCGCAGCTCATGGGCGCCCGGATAAACGGAGGCACGACCACCGCGTTGTTTCAGTCGCAGACGACTACGTATTAGAAATCGAAGCGAGCTGCCGTGCAGATTACAGTCCGCTGGACCTTAAGTCCCGATGCCCTAATTTTAGAAGTCACTCGACGGATAGGAGGGGCTATGAAAGAGAAAAACGCCTTGCGAATCGGCTTCTTTGTTTTCATCGCCATGCTGTGGCTTCTGCCCGCTATGGCACGGGCTGACGATTATGTGATCACCTTTACGGATCACCGTTCGGGCCCAACGGAAATCGCACTGCCGACGAATGTGAAGTTTGCCATCAAGCTGCAGAACAAGTCCGAAGTCGAGAAATTAGATTTAAATGGTGTGGGACCACGCGAACGGCGCCGAGAGACCACTGCGTTTAACCTGCCCCTTGTCCAGGAACGCGCTTACTCTGTCCGCCGTTAACTGATCAGTTTCCGTGGTCGATAAGGATCTTGTCGATCTCAACCTCGGTAAATGGAATTTTGTGCTCGCGGTCGATGCTTGTGATGCGCCCTCCTATAATCATGACGCCCCTAAATTGCTTCCCATTCTTTAGGTATACAGAGCCAATTTGATATCCCGTTCCGGTTTCAGGCTGTAATTCGAGTATCGGGGCCCACTTATCGCTTAATACAAGGCTATCCCGATAAAACTCGAGCTCGACCGCAACAGACTCCGGAGCCAGGTAAAAATGATGCGGGAAGTAATCGATATGCTGGCGGTGCGCTTCTTTCTCTTCCCCGCCAAATACGCGGACATTGGTTGCAAGAATCGCCAGCTTACTTTTATCGCCTTCAATTAAAAGTTCATTCTCATTAGACACGCTGATACATACGGCCCTCCCCGGCGCAGGTCGAATAATTATGTGTCGGAGAAACTGGACGTGCGGTCCCGCCGAATCTGCGGGTCTCGGTTTGACTGCTATTATTTTTCCATCGGCCAGTTCGATAAGGGCGGCAAGCTCGGCGAAATCTTCTCGAGTCCCCGTCACCACTATGTGGGGAAGATTTTGAGACTGCGCCGCGTAACGAATTTGCATTTCAATTAGCAATTCCTTTTGTCCGGTGCGTGCACCTTCGTCTGATTTGGTCGTCTCGGGGGCTGGCGTTGCCGGCCCCGTTTCCTTTGCACCTAACATAAGACACCTCAGAGCCAATTCCTGGGCTAACGCGAATACGGCGCGCGCCGACAAACGGCTTTTTGCGAACCAGATGGAGGCACGGGCAGGAATCGACCCTACATATAAGGATTTGCAGTCCATTGCCCATCCGTTCGGCCGCCGCGCCTTAATACACGTATCGAAAATAACAAATAAAAGCGCGCTTAGTTCCCAGGTTGGTTATGCCAATGACGCTGTCATTAAAGCGGGCCGGAACCCGCACGTGGAAACTTCGTTGGCATCGACTGATATTTTGAGGAGCAACGATGATTGCAGCAGAGGAAAAACTGGGTAGGCCCGTTGCAGAAAAATTCTATCGCAGCAACGGCGACACATATGATCGCGTTGCCGGTTTAAGCACCGTGGGGCTCGATTCCTGGTGGAAGCATCTCATCTTGAAACACATGCCGCCGCATCCACGGCGTGTTCTCGATCAGGCCTGTGGCACCGGCATCCTGACTTTGAAGATCGCAAGCCGTTATCCACGTTGTCAGGTAACGGGTGTCGACATGCAAGAGGACTACGTCGCGATTGCCCGGCTGAAGGCCAAAGCTATGGGCCTGACCAATGTGGAGTTCATTCATGGCCGGCCCGAAGATGTGATTTTGACCAGTAACAGCGTTGATTGCATCACGTCTTCCTATCTCGCAAAGTATGCTGATCTCGATCGCCTGGTTGGTCAGGCCGCAAGAATGTTGCGCCCCGGTCGCGGTACTCTGATCGTGCATGAGCTCACTTATCCATCGCACGGGATATTGCGCTTCCTATGGCGACTCCATATGAAATTTCTGCAAACATATAGCTCCGCGCGATATCCCGAATGGGAAGAAACTATTCGCGAGCTCCCGCCGGTACTGCAAGAAACGCAATGGCTGGCCATTTTGGTCGACGCGCTCAGAAATTATCAATTTTACGATATCCAATCGAAGCGCCTGACTCTCGATGCAACGGCGTTGGTGGTTGCAAGGAAGCCTGACGATTCCAGTGACGAAGTAACTGTAAGCATTGATTCAGAAATTAAAACGCGGGGGCAATATCGGCGGCGCCATGATCGCCCTTAAATGTGCTTCCACCGGCATAACGTGGCAACCCGCCATCTCCGCCGTTATATCAACATAAGGATTCCACGGGTTACGGGGATCGTTAACGACTTTGTCGGGCAGCGGCAAGCGCACCCTTCCACGCTCGCCCCGCAGCGCGGCCTGCCACGCGAAGGCGGTCTTGCCGTAGCGGTCCGGGTTTGACCCGTCGAATTCCATGGCCCGATACAGCGCGAGGATTTCCTGTGCTTCCGCTGCCGAGAAGCGGATCTCGTGCGCGCCGGCCTGCGCCAAAAGCTGGTCGGCATAGGGTGGCGAGTCGACCCCTTTGGCGACGATGCAGGACAGCAGACGCGGGCCGCGCAGCGCGTTGACGGCCTTGAGCGACGCGATATCCTGATCAGGCGTCGCTTTGGTGGCATCGGTCACCGTTGTGCGATAAAGGGAATCGCCGCCGGTGTCGACCGCGACAACCGTGTCCACGCCGCCGAAATCCGTCAGCGCTGCCTCGATCTGCGCGGTCAGGCTCCCGTCCCCGCGATCAATAATGAGATATACAGGCAGCCGGTCCGCCGGGATGAATTCAACAAACCGACCGCTGCCCGTTGTCTGCGGCGTAATGCGAAAAACGCCGGGCGCAACCTCGCCGCCGTGGTTTTGCACGGACCGCTCTTCGCCCATTTTTCCCGAAGCCCCTTGCGAAGCCGTTTTAGCCGTGCGGATCGAGATCGCGCACGCCGTCTTGCCGCCCATCAGGGCCAGCACGGAGGCCTGAATGCAGTCGGAGCCGCCGCCGATGCCGATGAACGCCTGCCTGTCTCCGGGCAAATCCAGCATCACATCTCCAGAACGAGGCGCTTGAACGGCCCGGCGGGCGCGGCCTTGTGCGGCTCGACGATTTTTTCCGGCGCGGTCTTGGCCTGCTTGGCGAGGTCGTTGACGTCCATCGTCGTCTGGCCATAGCCGGTTTCCGGGGTGCAGACCCGCGCGGCGCGATAGGTGTTGGCGATGGCGCGCAGGCCCAGATCGAGTCCTTTGGAGAAATCCTTGACGGCCGCGATCGTATTCGAAATGAGGCCCGGTGAATAATAGACGAGAATTCCGCGCTTCTCGTCGCGGTTCAGGCCGGTAATGGCCATTTCTTCGGTCAGCGTCGCACGATCAGCCGGCGGCAGCGCGTCCCAAACGGCGCGGATCTGCGCGCCCTGATCCTGCGTAAAGGCGCGGGACAGCGCGGCAATACGGCATAGTGCAAATTTCTCCTTGTCCGCGAGAATATCATCTCCCGATCCCGCAAGTCCGACACGCGCGCCGCGCTGGTGCATGTAAACGGCGTAGGATTTGAGCGGATCGCCCAGCGCTAGCGCATCAAACGCCGTGCGATAGGCGTAAAGATTTTCGTCGGTCGCGAGGATCGATTTGCCCGGAACGGCGTGGCCGGCGGCACCCATGAAGTCGTATATTTCCGTCAGGATGCGGATATCGCGCGCATGCTGGTCGAGCTGCATGATCTTCTGGAGATTGCACGGCAAATTTTCGCCCTGCACGAACTGGCCGAGATTGAAATCGCTGTCGAGGCCCGCGAGGTAGCTCGCCTGGCTGGAGCCCGGCAGCGCCTCGAAGCCGGGGAAATATTGCGGATACTCCGCGTTCATTTCGTACAGCAGGTGGTCGTGGTCGCGCGCGCTTTCGGTGAAATGCGTGTCATGATCGTTGAGCAACTTAATCGTTTTGCCGAGATCCTGCGCGGTCAGGGAATAGATCATCAATTCCAGATCGTCGGCCGTGCGTATGATGTCCGCATTCATCTTCCGCAGATCCTCATAGCCCTGATCCGACAGCTTCGGAAATTCGCCGCCCTTCACCGTGTTCGTCAACGCCGACCGCAACAGGACCAAAGAGGTAAAGGTCCTGTCCGCCTCGACGGCCGTTTCATGGACCGGCGTCGCCTCGTCGAACACCTGATAGGCCAGCGCCTGCGGCACCAGCTTGTCGTTGCGTTCGGGTGACGGAATTGCCGGGCCGGCCAGCAGCTTTGCCTCGGGATACAGCTTCACGATTTCCTTCAGGAACGAGACGTTGTCGAGATCCAGCAGGGCCTGCAACCTTGCTTTCTTCACGGGGTCGCCGGGCAGGCCGTCGGCCGCCTTGTCCTCAAATGCTTCCTTCAATGCGCGGGTAAGCGCCGCGCGCGCTTCGGCAGGCGTCGCGCCGGTGGCCGTCAGGGTCAGGATATAGCCCGCGGAAGTATTTTTTGTCTGAAGCAGGGGGCGTCCTTTCTAAAAAACAGTCTGCGAATTCCCGCCGGGAAATTTCACACACAATCTATTATTATGTCAATATAAATTTCCCGGCCTTATTAATCTCGAAGCTTATTTTTATTGACAATAGTTATGTATATAAAATACATTACGTAAAATTTTGGTAGGCAGATGCGAACTGATATTTCTAAATTTTTGCAGGACGAAGGCGCCGAGGTAATCGAACTGTGCAGCGGCCGCGTCAAGGACGGGCGGACGTTCCACGCTTTTGTGCAAATGGATATTGAATCCTACCAGCGTTACAAGAACGCGCTCTCAAGAAACATTCCTGTGGACCTGAATGCTTTTGGCAAAATCCTTCATACAGGATGGGGCAGCGCGCCGGATGTCGCCATGGCCCGGCGGGTCAGGGAGACCTGTACCGACAATTCAAAAATTCTTGAAGCCATCAGCCGTGACAGCCGCGCGATGGCTGACATTTTAAAAAACAACAGCGGGGAATCGGCGGCATGAAAGATCGAGCGGAGGTCGCCCCCAGCCTTGAAGACTTGAGCTACGCGCAGGTAGAAAGCAGCTATCTGTTCGGCTTCACGAACATGTCGGGCAAAGCCATGGCTTTGATTTCCCTGGCGACGCTGATCCCCGGCGCGGTGGGCGTCGCGCAGGGAATGGAATGGATAGGCCCCGTCCTTGGCATGAGCACGAATTTCTGGACCGGGCTGGCGCTGACGGGCATTTCCAGCGTAGCGGGCCTGACGGGCTACTGGCTTGGCAATTTCGACGACAAAAAGATCAGGGCGTATAACGAGCAGGCCTCTTATTCTGTACATTCTTACGCCCGCGGCAAAGTCTATGACCGGGTCGAGCGCGGATTGGTGGAAACGCTATCCGCCGTCGAATACGACCCGCAGAAAAAGCATCTTCCCTATGACGCGCTCGGTTATGCCGTTTTGCTGGCGGATGATAAAATCGCGGATCTCCCCGCACATGTGCAGGTCGATATCTACCGCACACAGCTTGATCTGGAATTGTACAAATACAAACAGTTGGTCAGCGCCCATACGCGCGAGGGGCTGGCGCTCGAAGCGAAAATCATGGGCGCGGATGTCCCTATGGAGAAAAAGGCCGAAGAATACCGGCAGGGCCGCGACAGGGTCCGGGCGGGCCTCAAGAACAACACACTGACGATCACACCGGTTACGCAAGCCCATTATGACGAAGGCGGCTCCCGCCTGACGGGGAATGATACATCTGATGACTGGCTGTGGATGCGCGGCCGCGGCGGCTATTACAGGGGCGGCTTTTCCGGCGGCGGATCCGGCGGCAGCGGCGGCTTCAATGGCTTTGGCGGCGGCCGTTCCGGCGGCGGCGGCGCCAGCGGTTCGTGGGACGACGCGCCCGGTTTCGCGCCCGTGCTTTCGGGGTCAGGCAGCTCGGGATCATCGGGCGGCAGTTCCGGATCGGGCAAGAAATCCGGCGGCGGCGATTTGGGAAAGGCCGCCGGCGGCGGCTTGGGATTGCTGATCAAATTTGCCGGCGTTGCCGCCGTCATAGCCGCGACGGCCGTCACGGCATTTTCGCTGAGGAAGAACTTTTTCACCGAGGCCGACAAGCCGGTCCTGGCCGAAGGCGTTCGCGTGCCCATGCTGGCAAAATCACTCGCCACGGCAGAGAAAGACATCCGCCGCATGTATGCGCCTTCCTGATTTTGGGCGCAACCCTTCCTTATTCCTAACCGTGACGTTCTGAAATACTCTTGCTCCAACAATTCACGAACTCGCCATAATATATACTGCTACTTAAGAAACCATGCATAAAACGTTGAACCTGAGGACGGGGAAAGATTGCGCAAGTACAAACCTGTCATTTGCGCCGGTGGCGACGTTGCTGCTTCTTGTTCCATGGTGCGTACATAT
>DATJGZ010000096.1:0-5270 GCA_035494535.1 Patescibacteria group bacterium
TTGTAGATCGCGGCACGCGCGCCGCGGAAACGGTCGTGAATGGTGTTCGCCACGTCCTCGAGCGGGTCGTCGGGCAGGCCGACCAGTAGGATGTCCGCCCCTTCCTGCGCGAATTTATCCGCGATGGCCTCGCCGATGCCGGTGCCGGCGCCGGTGATGATGGCCGTCTTGCCCTGAAGCCGCCCGCCGTTGTTCATCGAAGTCCTCCTGTCGGTGCTAAAAAGTCCAACCGGGCTGGAAGGCTTAAGTTCCGCGCTGTTTTTGCAGCGCATTATTACCTTGCGTTTAACGTAAAATAGCGTATATTCCTCTTAGCAATCAGGTTAGGGCGTTTGCCTTTCAGGCATCCAGACCCGCGATTTCGGCGAACTTTTCCCTTGAAAAACAGTCAAGAGTTTCCGGCATCACCCGCTGCAAACTCGTATGGGCACCGCATTGACGCGGGACCCGACGCTTATTGTGTACAAAGAAAGACTTAAATTATGACTACTACTGAAACGAACACGACAACCACGAATTCCTTCACGCAATTCGCCCTGCCCGCCCCGCTGGCGGCGGCGCTCGCGCGCATGAACTACACCATTCCGACGCCCATCCAGGCGCGCGCAATTCCGGTGGCGCTGGCAGGCCGCGATATTCTCGGCTCCGCCCGCACCGGCACCGGCAAGACGGCCGCCTTCGCGCTTCCGATGATCGCCCGCCTGATGGCGGACCCGCAGGCAGCGGCGCTGATCATCTCGCCCACACGTGAACTGGCGGCGCAGATTCTCGCCGTCGTCGACCAGTTGCTCGGCCGGAATAACCCCATTAGCAGCGCGCTGCTGATCGGCGGTGCCTCCATGAACCGGCAGTTCGACCAGCTGCGCATGCGTCCGCGCATCATCATCGGCACGCCGGGTCGCATCAACGACCACCTCGAGCGCACGCCGAACATGTTCCGCGCCACGACCGTCCTTGTGCTGGACGAAGCGGACAGGATGCTCGACATGGGCTTCGCGCCGCAGATCGACCGCATCGTGCGGACGCTGCCGCAAAAGCGGCAGACGCTCATGTTTTCTGCCACCTTCCCCGATGCAATCGTAAAACTGGCCCAGCGCTACCTCATACAGCCGGAACGCATCAGCGTCGACCCGGTCAGCGTCTCGGCGATCAATATCACGCATGAAACGGTCAACACCCAGCCGGACAAAAAATTCGGCGATCTGGTCGCTGAACTGCAAAAGCGCGAGGGCTCGATCATCGTGTTCGTGCGCACCAAGCACGGCGCCGACCGCGTCGCCTACAAGCTCGAGCGCAGCGGGATCGAGGTCAGCGTCATTCACGGCGGCATGCGCCAGAACCAGCGCGAGCGCTCGATCAACGCTTTCCGCGCCAGTCAGACCCGCATCATGATCGCGACCGACATCGCCGCGCGCGGTCTCGACGTGCCGCAGATCCGCCACGTCATCAATTACGACCTGCCGCAATGCGTCGAGGACTACGTTCACCGCGTCGGCCGCACGGCCCGCGCCGGATCGAGCGGATCAGCACTCGCACTCCTCCTGCCCGATGATCACGCGAAGTGGAGCGAAATCCAGCGTCTGGTCAACCGCAAGACGCCGGGCGCCATTCAGACATCGCAACCGCGACAGGCTCAGCCGGCACAGCGCCAGGCAAACGGCGATGGCCGCAGCCGGAACGATAACCGCAGGGACGACAATCGCTCCGGCGGCCAGAAGCGCCCGTTCCGCTACCGCGGTCGCGGACATGGCGGCCACAATCACGGCAACCGCCAAGGCGGCCGCGCGGCCGCCTGATTTTCGGGCTTACATGTGGACGCCGCCGGCGTGGATCGCCATTAGCGCGACATACGCCATGTGCGTGAAATTGTGGGCTTCCTGGTCGAGGCCGAACGTCCACCAGAACATGCGGTCGTTATAACCCCATTTGTGGTTATAGGTCATGACGCCCTTGAATCGGTCGACGGCACTGTGGACGATGAAATCCACCGGCCCGAGCCACCATAGGGCGGGCGTGAATACCAGCATGATCAGCAGGGTGGCCGCGGCGTGGACGCCGGTGTGGGAAAATAGGGCCTTGTATCCTTCCGGCCCCGGCTTGCCCTTGTTCATGGCCATCCAGTCGGTCTGCAGCAGGAAATCGCAAACGAACTGTTTCAGCCGGAAGACGATATAGATGAGTATGAATGTCCAAAATGCCATATTATTGAAATGGTTATTCGGCGCAGCTTTCGCATTATGCCTTTGAAACAATCACTTGCCAAGCCTTTCGCGCCAAATTGCTTCGTTGATTTCGCCTCCCGCACGCTTCATCATTAACGGTACGATAATCTATATCCCGCAAAATAAACTGCGGGGACAACAAAATAGAAACATAACTTCAATGCCTTCACCGACAGACGCACGTAGAACATTTGCAGCCGGCGAGATCATCATGCGCCAGGGCGATGCCGGCGATTGCGCATATATAATTGAAGAAGGTCAGGTCGAGGTCTTTATCGAGAAGCCCGACGGCAAGATCGTGCCGGTCGCCACGCGCGGCCCGGGCACCATCGTCGGCGAGATGGCCATCGTCGACAAAGCCCCCCGCGTCGCCACCGTCAAGGCGCTCAAGGACTGCAAGATGCTCGAAATCACGCAGGCCGACTTCGCACTGCGCCTGAAGACGACCGACCCGGTCATTCAGATGGTCTCGCAGGTCATTC
Source organism: Patescibacteria group bacterium (assembly GCA_035494535.1). Taxonomy (GTDB): domain Bacteria; phylum Pseudomonadota; class Alphaproteobacteria; order Micavibrionales; family Micavibrionaceae; genus JACQIJ01. Next base: position 2,705 of record DATJGZ010000096.1, read on the forward strand.
TCGCCCGCTACCGCGACACGCTGAAACGCGTCGAGATGTTCACCCAGAACGATGCCTGGCCGCCCATCGAAGCAATGGAGCGCGAATACACAGCGCAAACCGACGTCATGGGCTCGGTCAAGATCGCTAACGAATTCCGCGAGGCGCTCGAGAAGGGGCAGCTCCAGATGCATTACCAGCCGATCGTCGATCTTGCCCGCGGGCAGGTCGCCGGCTTCGAATCCCTTATGCGCTGGCCGCACCCGGCTCAAGGTTTTATTTCACCCGGCATTTTCATCCCGATCGCGGAGAAGACCGGCTATATCGTCACCGCCAGCAAATGGGCGCTGGAGGAATCGTGCAAGGCGCTGCGCCGGATCGAGGACGCGGTCAAGCCGCCCAAGCCGCTTTATATGAGCGTCAACTTCTCGAGCCACGACTTCGTGCAGGAGGATTTCCTCAACAGCGTGCTCAAGATCATAAGTGACGCGGGCGTTGAGCCCTCCCAGATCAAGCTCGAGATCACCGAGCGCCTGCTGATTCAGCAGCCGGAAAATGCGCGTGAAACCCTTGAAGCCTGCCGCGACGCCGGCATCGGCATCTATATCGACGATTTCGGCACGGGTTATTCCTCGCTCAGCTATCTCTATTACTTCCCGATCCAGACGCTGAAGGTCGACCAGAGCTTCATCCGCATCATGAACAAGGATCCGCGCAGCCTCGAACTCGTGCGCTCCATCGTCGGCCTCGGCAAAAACCTGAATATGAACGTGATCGCCGAAGGGGTGGAAAATCCCGAAGAAGCCAGGCTTCTGCGCAGCATGGGCTGCGACATGGCGCAGGGCTATTTCTATTCCAAGCCGATGCCCGAGGCCGAGGTCATCAAGAAGCTTAATGCCTGGACGCCGCAGCGCGCTACCGGATCGTAATCATTTCTTGGAAGTCGCGACGTAGACGCCGTCCCAGTCCTCGCCGGGCGGGTGCGCCAGCATTTCCCGGATGCGTTCCTCGTATAACGCGTACAGATTCTTGAAGCGCGGCTCTGCCTGTTCACGGCACTTCTCCATCATCCGCATCGCCAGATCGAAATCTGCGTCGCGGTACGCCTTCATCATGTCGGAGTGCGTGGCTGCCCATTTTTTGAATTCTGGCGAGGCATAGGCCTCATCGCCGACCAGCGCGAAGATCCGCGCAGGCTCGGTCTTGCCCTTGACCTGGATGAGATCGAGTTCGAGTGTCGCAAAGTCGGGGACGTGTTTCTGGGTCGCCTCGCCGATGATGACGCTGGCGTTGTAGGTGCGGGTCTGCCCTTCGAGCCGGGACGCCAAGTTGACCGTGTCACCGATGGCGGAATAGGCGAAGCGTTGCTTCGAGCCCATGTTGCCGACGCTGGTCGAGCCGCTGTTGACGCCGATGCCCGCCTTGAGCAGCAGCGGCGGCCGTCCGAGATTTTGTGCACGCTGCCGCAGCCCGTCGTTGATGGGATCAAGCGCCCGGTTCATCTTGAGGGCGGCGGTGCACGCATGGCGCGCATGTTCGGTGTCGTCAAGCGGCGCGTTCCAGAACGCCATCATCGCATCACCCATGTACTTGTCGATGGTGCCGCGGTTGCTCATGACGAGATCTGACATCGGCGTCAGGAAGTCGTTCATGAGCTGGATCAGCTCCTCGGGCTTCATTGACTCCGCGATGGTCGTGAAGCCGCGAATGTCGGTGAACATGACAGTCAGCTCGCGCGTCTCGCCGCCCAACTTTAGCTTGTCGGGGTTCTTCGCTAGCTCGTCGAGCAAGTCGGGCGATATGTAGTGGCCGAAGGCCGACTTGACCTGCCTCCGCTCGGCCTCGGTGCGAATATAGCTAAGCAGGACGGAAAGGCCGAAGATGATTATGACGCAAATGCTTGGATAAACCGGGTCGAGAAGCAGATGCTGTACATGAAAGCCGTACCACGACATGAAAATAATGCTGGCGACCAACGTGCCTGTGAAAATCGCCATTGCCACGGCGCCCACGAACGGCAGAAGCAGAATGATCAAAAAGCCGGTCCCGATGATGGTATACTTCTCGGCCCGTTCAAAAAGTTTGGGGCGCAGAAGATAGTTTTTCGAGAGTATCTGCTCAACGACATTTATGTGCGCCTCGACCCCGGGAACAAGGACATCAACGGGAGTTGACCTGATATCCTTAAGCCCTTCCGCACTCGTGCCCACGAAAACGATCTTGTCCCTGATCTTAGCGGGGTCGGCTGTTCCGTTGACCACAGTCCATGCCGGAATATAAGCATCCGGACGTTTCGGGCTGAAATAGGTGTAAAACTGGCCGTCGGTATCGAACGGGATATCATAGTCGCCCACCCGCATTTGCAATGGCGCGTCAAAAAATTGCTTTGTCACAAGTTCGCGCACCTTGACGATTGTCTTTGCGCCTTGTGAAACCCGTACGGCCTCAAGTGCCAGCGATGGATACAAGTCCTTCTCCCCCGTTTTAACATCAGTGAAACTGAAAAGAAGCGGAATTTTTCGGATGACCCCGTCGACTTCGGTGGTCACGCCAAAACATCCATTGCCGGCCGCTGCATCGGCCAGAA
>DATJGZ010000097.1:0-3251 GCA_035494535.1 Patescibacteria group bacterium
GCTCATGACGGTGTTCAACCAGTTCAGCACACGCCAATCCGCTCAAGCTCCAATGGAATATTCACAGTTCATCGAAGAGGTGAAGCAGGGCAGGATCGCCAAAGTAACCATCGAAGGACGAACGATCAAGGGCACCAAGTCGGATGGGCGGCGTTTCACGACTTATACGCCTTCAGACCCGTGGATGGTGAGTGATCTGCTCAAGGCCGGCGTCATCATTGACGCCAAGCCTGAAGAAGAGCCCTCGCTCCTGATGAATATTTTTGTTTCCTGGTTCCCGATGCTGCTGCTGATCGGGGTATGGATTTTCTTTATGCGCCAGATGCAAGGTGGCGGCCGGGGCGGCGGCGCGTTCTCGTTCGGCAAGAGCAAGGCGCGGATGCTGGACGAATCCACCAATCAGGTGACATTCGCGGATGTCGCCGGTTGCGAGGAAGCCAAAGAAGAGGTTTCCGAACTGGTCGAATTCCTGCGCGATCCGAGCAAATTCCAGAAGCTTGGAGGGCGTATTCCGCGCGGGGTGTTGATGGTCGGCAATCCGGGCACCGGTAAAACCCTTCTGGCTCGCGCTATCGCAGGCGAAGCCAAGGTTCCCTTTTTCAGTATTTCCGGCTCGGACTTCGTGGAAATGTTCGTTGGTGTTGGCGCCGCGCGTGTGCGCGATATGTTCGAGCAAGCCAAGAAGCATGCTCCCTGTATCATTTTCATCGATGAAATCGATGCGGTCGGCCGCCAGCGCGGTGCAGGCCTGGGCGGCGGCAATGATGAGCGCGAGCAGACCTTGAACCAGCTTCTCGTGGAGATGGATGGCTTCGAGGGGACCGCCGGCGTGATCGTTATCGCGGCGACCAACCGGCCTGATGTGCTGGACCCGGCGCTGTTGCGGCCCGGGCGTTTCGACCGGCAGGTAACTGTCCCGCTACCCGATATCCGGGGCCGGGAACAGATACTTCATGTCCACATGCGCAAGGTGCCGATTGCTCCCGATGTGCATGCGGAAATTCTCGCGCGGGGCACGCCTGGTATGTCTGGCGCGGATCTGGCCAACCTTGTGAACGAAGCGGCCCTGTTCGCGGCCCGCAGCAATAAACGGCTGGTGGATATGGACGACTTCGAGCGTGCCAAGGACAAGATTTTCATGGGAGCGGAACGGCGTTCCGTCGTGATGCCCGAGCGTGAACGGCGCAACACGGCCTACCATGAATCCGGCCATGCGGTGGTGGCGCAACTATTGCCGAAAACCGACCCCGTGCATAAAGTGTCCATCATTCCGCGCGGCCGTGCGCTGGGCGTAACGATGCAGCTCCCTACGGAAGATCGTTTCAGCATGGATCGCGAGGAGATCCTTCAGAGTATCGCGGTCTTGTTCGGGGGACGCATCGCCGAGGAGGTCTTCATGGGGCAGATGACGACCGGCGCGTCCAACGACTTCGAGCGTGCGACCGAGATGGCGAGGCGCATGGTGACCCAGTGGGGAATGTCCGATACCCTTGGCCCGATGGTATATGGCGAGAATGAGGGGGAGGTTTTCCTTGGCCGTTCGGTGACGACACACAAGAATGTAAGCGAAGCGACCATGCAAAAGGTGGATATAGAAATTCGCCGTATCATCGATGCGCAGTATGGCTTGGCGCGCAAGCTGATAGAGGAGAATCGCGACAAGATCGAAGTCATGGCCAAGGCCCTGCTGGAGTGGGAAACCATCGATTCGGATCAAATCGGCGATATCATGGAAGGTCGTGCTCCGCGGCCGCCCAAGCCTAACAAAGTGACTCCGACTCCTCCAAAGGACAATACGCCCCCAGGAGCGCCGGCCGCGACGGCCACGCCGGCCCAGGAAGTATAAGCCGGGCACTGGCAAAGAGTTTTAAGAATAAGGATGAATAAGGTGGGGTTCGCCCCACCTTTTTTGTGCGTGCTTCTCCTCTATTCTCCTCTGTTCCTCAAGGTTCTTTCCATGCTCCTTCTATGCATCTTTTGCAGCGGCTGAGCAATTCTCCCCCACGGCTGAGCAATTCTCCCTTCCCCGCCGGCTGCCCTCTCATCATGGGAATTGTCAATGTAACGCCGGACTCCTTCTCGGATGGTGGACGCTATGTTTCCGCGGCGAACGCCACATGCCATGCCTTGCGGCTTATCGAACAGGGAGCTGATCTGGTCGATATTGGAGGCGAATCAACTCGTCCCGGCAGCAATCAGGTGAGTGTCGAAGAGGAAATGAGACGCATCATGCCGGTCGTGGAAGCACTGGTGGAGAGGAACGTACCGGTTTCCGTCGATACATCCAAGCCGGAGGTGATGCGTGCTGCGATAGCCGCCGGCGCCGCCATGATAAACGATGTCAATGCGCTGAGGGCCGAGGGCGCGCTTGAAGCAGTTGCCGCGAGCGGCGCGGCGGCATGTCTCATGCACATGAAGGGGGAGCCGCGCAGTATGCAAGTCGAGCCGCACTATAATGACGTGGTGGCGGAAGTAAAAGATTTTTTACGGCAGCGCCTGGCTGCAGCGGTTGCCGCGGGAATTGCGCGCGAGCGGTTGGTAATCGATCCGGGTTTTGGTTTCGGCAAAACGCTGAAGCACAATATAGAGCTGCTGCGTAATCTTGAACGCTTTACGGATATGAATGTGCCGCTACTGGTTGGATTGTCGCGCAAGTCCATGTTGGGGAAAATTACAGGCAGTGAAGTGGGCGACCGGATTCATGCCAGCGTCGCCGCAGCGCTGCTCGCGGTAGCGAAAGGCGCTAGCATCGTTCGGGTGCACGATGTAAAAGCAACCCGGGACGCATTAGCGGTTTATAATGCAGTGCAGGGCGAGTAATTCTTAAACAAGCCAAATTTGCATGTTCAACAGGCTGCGGCAGCCAGCGCGGCTGCTGTTAAGCAGAGAATCTGGCTCAAGCCCGGTCCAAGGCGGGAACAAGCTTTGTTGAAATACCTGGTTGCCGCGCAGGCTAAAATTTTTCCATTTCTAATTATCTACAGACTGTCTACGGATTTTGAATGACTAGAAAATATTTTGGCACCGACGGGATTCGTGGGCGCGTAGGGGAGACGCCTATCACACCGGAGTTCGTCATGCATCTCGGTTATTCGGCGGGCAAGGTACTGACTTCCTCGGACTGGCATTTGACCAAGGGAGAGCGTCCCGCGGTCCTGATTGGCAAGGACACCCGTATCTCGGGATATATGCTGGAATCGGCCCTGCAAGCCGGATTATCCGCTGCCGGCGTGGACGTGCTGCTGTCGGGG
>DATJGZ010000098.1:0-2876 GCA_035494535.1 Patescibacteria group bacterium
ATTATCACCGCATCATCGCCCCGAGCCAGAATGATGCTCTTGGCGTATACGACGGCCGGCGCGCTTACGGCCTCGAGCGCATGATGGAATATGAGCTCCCGGAAGCCGAGAAGAACATCGCCAAAACGGGCGTGCCCGACAGCATCGACGCACTGGCACGGCGCCAGCTCGATCTCGTGCTCGCCGCCTGGCACGACGGCACGCTCGAGGACGACATGCGGCTCCACGCCGCCCGCGCGGCGCAGGACAATTTCCGAACGGCGCTTTACTATTACAAGGAGATACAAAAGCAGGGCCCGAACGATAATAACTTCGGCACCGCGCGCAGCGGGCTTTCATACGCCGACATGGCGCTCCAGATGATCGAACGCGCCGGTTCCTATTACAAGGCTGAGGAGATTCCGGCCGAGTACAGCCCGTTCGGCGGCTGGGACGAAAAGGCCGGGACCGTTAAGTTCAGCCGTGAAGCGGTCGAGGATTTGCGCCGGGGCTTCCTAATCAAGGAACTGGCAGTGAAATTCCAGTCTGCCAAGCAGTTTCAGGACCGGGGCCATTTCGTGCTCGACGCCTCGGGCAGCGGCCACGGCATGATGGTCATGCCGATGCAGGAGATCGTTGAGAAGCTTGAGGAATACGGGCAGGACATCCACAATCCGGAGACCTTCAAGAACATCGGCACCGATATTGATACATTCCGCGCCTGCTATCAGCGGGAGCGCGCGGCGGTGCTGCAAAACGACCAATATAAGCTGATTAAACCGGAATTTACGCTTTAAAGCCCTCCTGCACCCCGGGAAATGCGGGAGTTTAATAAAATGAAGGATAAACCGAGGGCATAAATTACGCTTCGTTAAGGGGGTCGGCTGTATTATCTTAGTATACACTCTGCGACACACCTCCAGCTCACAAAGCGACAGTAAGGTAACAACATGAGGATACTGCCTAGGAAAATACTTTCATTTTTACTGAGTGATGAGGGCGCAACCGCTATCGAATACGGTCTGATCGCCGGAGGTATTGCGCTGGCCATCGTCGCTGCCGTATTCAGCATGGGCACGGACCTGAAGGCCGTGTTCAATACACTGGACACGACCATGCAGACGGTTGCTTCGAACGCGCAGACTGCGAGCAGCGGCGGCTAGAAAATGGCGGTCACTCGGAGCGGCGCGATGAAATCCTCGGAATCGCCACTGTCGCGTTGAATTCCTCTTCCATCATCTGATACATCACCGACCGCCAGAAGCTCGAGCGGTGCTTCTCGTCGAGGCGCAGGCATTCGTCCATATATTCCGGCCCGGCATTGTAAGGAGCCGCGCCCCGGCGGCGCGCCCGCTCCATCAGCCGCATACCGATTTCCGTTGTGCGCTGCGTTCCTGGATTCTTCTGGTTTTCCATGAGTCCCCGTCCCTTCTTCGATGGCTTTAGATAATGCGGTCCAACAGACAGGGGCATGGGCGGTTCCGATGGATGCTTGGCAAATATTTTTAGCGGACTGTGATTGAAATCACGGGCTTCCGGGTACAGGTGCGGATGGCGTGGGATTCGCCGCGGGCGGCCGATCGAGTTCGGCTTTGGCGTGGCGCGCGAGCATCAGTTCCTCGTCCGTCTTCACGACAAAAACCTTTACTGCGCTGTCACTAGCATTGATCGCGGGTCCGTTGGCGTGATTCTGCGCGCCGTCGACCTTTACGCCGAGATGCGCGAGGTGCGCGCAGATTTTCTCGCGCATGATGTCGGAATTTTCGCCGATGCCGCCGGTGAAGACGATAGCATCGAGCCCGCCGAGGTCGACGACCAGCGACGCCGCCTGCCGCGCGGCATAGAGCGCAAAGAGGTCGAGCGCTTCCTGCGCCTCCGGCGTGCCGGCGGCTAGCAGCTCGCGCACGTCCTCGGTCAGGCCTGAGACGCCCTTGAGGCCGGACTGTTTCTGGAAGATCTCGGACAGCCGCTCCGGCGTCTCCCCCTGCTCCAGCATGTACAGCAATATGCCGGGGTCGATGGCGCCGGTGCGCGTCCCCATCATCAGCCCATCGAGCGGCGTGAAGCCCATGGTGGTCGAAACGCTTTTGCCGTCCTTCATGGCGCACATGCTGGCGCCGTTGCCCAAATGCGCGATAAGCACGCGCCCTTTCGCCACCTCGGGCCCCGCCACCTGCGGTAGGACAGAGGCGATATATTCATAGGACAGGCCGTGAAAGCCGTAGCGGATCACGCCCTCGTCGGTCAGCTTGCGCGGGATGGCGTAGATCTGATTCAGATGCGGCATGGTGCGATGGAAGGCGGTGTCGAACGAGGCAACTTGCAGCAGGTCAGGATACCGCGCCATGATCATCTGCGCCGGCTTGAGATTGTGCGGCTCGTGCAGCGGGGCGAGCGGAATGAGCGTCTCCAGGTCGGAGAGCATGTTCGCGTCGATCCGCTGTGGGGCATTGTATTTCGTGCCGCCATGCACGACCCGGTGGCCGACCGCCACGACATTATGCGCCTCGATCAGGTCGAGCACCTGCTGCATCGCGGGCTCATAGCCGCCAGCCTTCTTGGTCTCGATGGTCTTGTGCTCGATCTTCGTCAGGTCGTCGGCGCGGTAGAGGGCGTACTTGATCGACGACGATCCCGCGTTAATGACGAGAATGGTTTTAGGGGTTTCCTGATCGGCCACGGATGTTCCTTATGGTTTCGGCGGCACGACGGTGCTGCGGCTCGCCACCAGCGCGATAGCGGCCGAGGTCTTGCGTTCCTCCGCTTCCGCTGAACGACTGTTGAGGATGATCGGCACCCGCGCACCCACCACCACGCCGCCGAGGGCCGCGCCGGACATCAGCGCACGCGACTTGAACAGGATGTTGCCGGCCTCGAGGTTCGGCACGACGAGGATA
>DATJGZ010000099.1:0-12194 GCA_035494535.1 Patescibacteria group bacterium
CGTGCACGAGGTGATCGCCGCGATGACGACATCGCCCTGCGAGAGTTTCCACTCCTTGCCTTTGACGTCGACGGATTTCGGCTCCGCCTTCAGTTCGGTCATGAACTTTTTAAAGCTGTCCGGCGCCTTCGAGAGCGGCACACGGTCCTGCGGGCGCTTCGGCCCGGCGAGAGAAGATTCAACCGTGCCGAGATCGAGCTCGAGCATGTCGGTGAAGACGGGCTCGGCCGAACTTGCGTCGCGCCACATGCCCTGCTCCTTCGCGTAGGCCTCGACCAGCGCCACGCGCGCCGGATCGCGGCCCGTGAAGGTCAGGTATTTGATAGTCTCCGCGTCGATCGGGAAGAAGCCGCAGGTCGCGCCATATTCGGGAGCCATATTGCTGATGGTCGCGCGATCGGCGAGCGATAGGGCATCGAGTCCTGGCCCGCAGAATTCGACGAACTTGTTGACAACGCCCTTCTTGCGCAGCATCTCGGTGACCGTGAGAACGACGTCGGTTGCGGTCGCTCCCTCTTTCAACTTGCCGGTCATGCGGAAGCCTACGACCTCCGGAATCATCATCGACACCGGCTGGCCCAGCATCGCAGCTTCGGCCTCGATACCGCCGACACCCCAGCCAAGCACAGCGAGGCCGTTGACCATCGTCGTATGCGAGTCCGTGCCGACGAGCGTGTCAGGATAAGCGACCGACTTGCCGGTCTGGTCCTTCTCCACCCACACAGTTTGCGCGAGATATTCGAGATTGACCTGATGGCAAATACCGGTGCCGGGCGGCACGACGCGGAAATTGTGGAATGCCTCCTGACCCCAGCGCAGGAACTCATACCGCTCGCCATTGCGCTCGAACTCTCTTTCGACGTTCTGCTGGAACGCCATACCGTTTCCGAACGCATCGACCATGACCGAGTGATCGATCACAAGATCGACGGCTGCGAGGGGGTTGATCTTCTGCGCGTTGCCGCCGAGGCCTTTCATCGCTTCGCGCATTGCTGCGAGATCGACTACGGCCGGAACGCCGGTGAAATCCTGCATCAGCACACGCGCCGGACGATACGCCACTTCGTGCTCGGCCTTGCCCTTGTCGTTAAGCCACTTAGCGCAGGCATGCACATCTTCTTCAGTGACCGTATTGCCATCCTCGAACCGCAGCAGGTTTTCGAGCAGCACTTTCAGCGAGTACGGCAGGCGGTCGATATTGCCGATCTTCGCCGCCGCGTCCTTGAGGCTGAAGTAATCGTAATCCTTGCCCATCACTTTCAGCGTCTTGCGGGTCTTGAGGGAATCCTGTCCGGTTACGGTCATGTCGCGGTCCTCCTATGAGGCTGAAAGGGCTCGTATAAATGGAATCGGAGTCTATCACGCCGGACGGAGAATTAAAGGGATCAGGCCATTTGTAGGAAATCTTGACATAATATCAAAAAAGAGCGCATAGTCGCGAAATTACAACATCAATGCGGGACCTCAACGTGTACAACCTACCGGCTTCACATGAATCGGCCAGCGCCCTTTTTCGGGCACAGCATAACCGCATCTTCCCGGTGCCTTCGGGTCTGATCTTCGCCGCCTATCCGCCGATGGGCTACACCACCCTCCTGAACTAGAGCCTTATTCAAAGGCTCGCTCCGTTCGCCCGGCGCAATTGCGCCCGCCGTCCGTAATTTCCGTTTTTCAACTCACAACCATTGGAGAAACCATGACCAGTAATCCATCACCCCCTCTCACCATCGGTGAAAAAATGCCGGACGGCACAGTCTACGCCGGCGACTCACCCGATACCGGCCGGCCCATGTATGTAACGCCTGAGGATGCGCCGGGCACCATGAAATGGCACGAGGCGATGGAATATGCCGCCCGCTTCGATGGCCACGGCCACCATGACTGGCGATCGCCGTCTGAGAACGAACTGACCGTCCTGTTCAACAACCGCGCGGCCATCGGCGGTTTCGCCACGCATGGCATGACGAGCGCGAGCTGGTACTGGTCTTCGCAACTCGACAAGGGGTTAATGCCAGATCTCGCCGCTATCACCCTGCGTTTCGATACCGGGCAGAAGCAGTCGGAATACAAAGTCTATCGATCTGCGCTGCGTTGCGTACGGGGCTAGCTCAAAAGAATTTGACAGGATTATTTTAAAGTTCCAAAGTCAGGCCATCATAAAAATCCGTGGAGGAACCTATGAGTGATAGCCCGATTTACGGCGTGCTCAGGACGCAGACCGTCGAACTGCCGTGGGAATCGCCGGAGCGGCAGGCGGAAGCTGATAAGACAAATCGGGAGCTCAAAGGGCTCGCCCGCGTGTTTCGCGGCGCAACCGACTGGGCTATGGCGCCGTATGAGGATGCAATCTCGAACATGGATACACGGCCGCGCGCGCGACCGCCGGTGGTTCCCTTGAAATCGGGCGATCTGGTGAAAGTCTTCAAGACAGTTTCCGATGGCGATGTGCTGTGGGCGGGCAAGGTCGAATACGACTACACGCAATATCATCACGGCCTGCAGAAGAACCTAGCGCCTCAGAAATGGGCCGACATGTTCTATGACGAACTGCCGGCAAAGCTCGAACATGAGGGCAAGATCATTTACGGCGCACTTGAGCCTTTCGCCGAAACAGGAACCGAAGGCACGATCTGGGCGGTGCACGAATACGGCAAGGCGGGTTATGAAGGCCTCCATTATGTTGAGGGAGGCGACCAGTTGACCGTTTACAGTAATGTGCGCGACGGCGAAGTCGATTGGGAAGGCAAGCTCGACTTCGGGCCTGAGCAGGTGACCAAGATCGGCTGGACCGAAGTCATGCGCGAAAGCCGGCACATGTCGACGGAAGAATGGCTGCAAATGTCATATCAGAACCGTCCTGTGGTTGTAACCCCTGCGCCGAAGAATTCTTGACATAAATAATAGAACGGGCGCATAATTTCGCATCATGACCAGATGCGGTGTACATGCAGACCTGAGATCCGCGCTCTTTTTTCGGGCGCAGTACGACCGCGTCTTCCCCCTTCCCTCCGGTCTGATTTTCGCAGCGTATCCTCCCTGCTCGTAACCGGCCGTTCGTAACTGAACGTCACGCCGGGAATCCGTCCGACGCGATCTGATCGCGGCCGCGGTTTGCATTCCCATTCACATTCATACGAGCACAAGGAATCAATATGTCTGACAAACACATCGGCGCGCCCACAATGAACGGCGCACCCTCACTCCGATTTCTACGGAGATGACAATGGCACATCTACAACGAAAACCGCTGAGCCTCCCGGCTCACGTGGCCCGCAAGACATGCGAGCCGCGAATAGGCCAACGGATGCCCGATGGCACGATTTACGCCGGTATTTCATGTGACACCGGGCGGCCTTTATTCACGACCCCAGTCGACTTACCTGAGATCATGGTATGGTTCGATGCTATGCGCATCGCTTCGCGCGCGATGCTGCACGGACACGGCGACTGGCGCGTACCAACCAGCCGCCAACTCGATCTCCTCTACCAGAATCATGAAGCGATCGGGGGCTTCAATGAAAGCGGCTTCGCGAGCGAAGGCTGGTACTGGTCTTCGGTCAGCCCACTCTATGGGCTCGTCTGGGCCCGTCGTTTTCGAGACGGCAACAGCGACACAGCCAGCAAGCTATCATTGATTTCTGTAAGGCTAGTAAGAGGTTAGTTGCTTTGATTTTCATAATTTGACAAGGCTGGCAGCTCAGGCGTACCATCCCTGAAATCATCACATTCGGGAGGAAAGCCATGAGCCGCCTGGGCAGGGAACGCCTTATTGAATCATTCGCGCAGAAGCGCAAACTCAAACCAGCCAGCGTTTCGCTGGTCGATGCGACCTTCAGACAGGACGGCGCCGATACCGAAGTCATCCTCACCGCGCCGCTCAGTGGCAGTACAAGAATACGCGGCGAGATCGGCAATGTGATGCTCAATGCGGGGAAGGATTTCGTCATCAAGCATTTCGAGATGGCGAACCATAGCCGCGTTACCAACGCCGGCCGCGACTGGATGATGGCGGTTCATAATCCGGGTAGGAACGGCGAGATCAGCGCCACTTTCCTGCTCGGCTTCGCGCAGCAGTACCGGTTTGGCAGTCTGTAATCTTCTGCGCTTTTGAGACTTTTCAATTCGCGGGCGCGACTGTATCGTTTAAGCCATGAAATCACCGCTCGTTAAAAGAATTCTCGCCGTCGCGATGACGCTGGCATGTATGATCGGCGTAACCATCCTGACGGCGAAGTTCGAGGATCCCAACGGCAACCCCGTTCTGCATATAGGACCATTTCGCGAAAAACCGGTCGTCCACGATCTCGGCCCGGTGCCTGCGTTCACCGTCGAGGGTCTCAAAGACGCGGATCTCAAAGGCAAGCCGCGGCTGGTAGTCATGTTCGCTAGCTGGTGCGGCCCTTGCCGCATCGAGGAGCCGGTGCTTATCAAACTGTCGAAATCCATTCCGATCTACGGCGTCGCCGTCACAGACGAGGAAAAAAGCCTTGAGCGATATCTCAAACGCGAGAATCCCTACAGTAAGGTCGGTTTCGATGGTGATGGCGCAGTCGGAATCGCGTTCGGAGTCGAGGGCCTGCCGACCAGTTTCATCGTCAATGCCGATGGGCATATCGTCTGGCGCCACGACGGGCCTTTAAGCCCTGACGATGCGACCGACGCAATACTTCCGCTGATGGATGAATTGAACGGCAGTTGAAGCAACATCGCCGCCGGTCCGCCGAAGTTCGTTAACACGGCGGACCGGTATCACACACACCCTCGTTGTTATTTTCAATGCAATGAGTGGCAGTCCGTTGTAGTCGACGCTCCGCGACGTGCAACGGCGGGCACGTCAATGCCATAGCACGCCGCGGAGGTCACGTTCGGGGCTGAATTGCATGTGCGATCGGGAGGATACGGACATAAAAATACAGCCCTGAACGAAATTCGTTCAACGGCTGTTTTGCAGTCATCGCTGCGGTCGAACCCGGGGGTGAAACATTCTGCCTTTAAAAAACCGCCCGGCACAAAGTGCAAGCTGCCAAAACACTATGGCCCAACCGCATTGTTATGTCAACAAAAAATTCGTTATCCTGCCACTTTTTCGCGAATGACTGGCGCGGGGGGAACCTTCGTCCCCGCGGGCGCGATTTTATAGGCGGTGCGAATGACAGAAGCAGCGCGTTCGGCCTGCTCCTTCGTGCGCGCATAAACGGTCGCCAGCGGCCTTTCAGTTTTTACGCCGATCGCGGCCACGTTGCCGAGCCCCACACTATGATCGATCTTGTCCGTCGTTAGCCTGCGCCCGCCACCCAGTTCGATGATGGCGAGACCCAGCGCGCGCGCATCGATGCCCTCGATCACGCCGTTCCGTTCGTTCGCGTGAACTTCAAGCACTACCGGTGCCAACGGCAGATGTTTCTCGTAATTCTCGACGATATCGGCCGGTCCGCCGAGCGCCGCCACCATTTTGCCGAAAATCTCCGCCGCACGGCCGCTCTTCAGATGTTTTTCGGCCAATGCGCGCGCTTCCTTCATGTCCTTCGCCAGCTTGCCTGTAATCAGCAGGTCGCGGGTCAGCGCCATCGTCACCTCGTGCAGACGCAGGTCGATATTCTCGTTGCGCAAGTACTGGATTGCTTCGCGCACCTCGATGGCGTTACCCGCCGTGCGACCGAGGCACTGGTTCATGTCCGTCAGCAGGGCCGTGCACGGCAGGCCCGCGCCGTTGGCGACGCCAGCAATACTCTGCGCCAGCGCCTTCGCATCATCGAATTTCTGCATGAAAGCGCCCGTGCCGTATTTCACGTCCATCACGAGACCCTGCAGCCCCGCCGCCAGTTTCTTCGACAGGATCGACGCGGTGATGAGATCGAGGCTCTCGACCGTTGCCGTCACGTCGCGCACGGCGTAGATGATGCGATCGGCAGGCGCGATGTCTGACGTCGCGCCAATGATGGCGCAGCCAGTTTCCTTCACCGCGCGGCGCAGCAGCTCGGTGTCCGGCTGGCTCGTGTATCCCGGAATGGAATCCATTTTGTCGAGCGTGCCGCCGGTGTGGCCGAGCCCGCGGCCCGAGATCATGGGCACGAAGCCGCCACAGGCCGCGACGATGGGGGCGAGCATCAGACTCACCTTGTCGCCGATGCCGCCGGTCGAGTGTTTGTCAAGCACCGGGCCGCTGAGATTTTCCCGGCTCCAGTCGAGCGTACGGCCGGAATGCGCCATGGCCATGGTCAGGTTCACGCGCTCCGCGCCCGTCATGCCGTTGAGCAGCACGGCCATGCAAAAGGACGCCACCTGCCCCTCGCCCACCGATTTGTCGGTGACACCGCGGACAAAACTTTCGATCTCGTCCTTGCTGAGCGCGTCGCGGTCGCGTTTTTTCCTGATGATTTCCTGCGGGAGCATGCCGGGATTAGACCGCAATGGCCGTGCGCTGCCAACGCATTTTCATTTGACGTATAAAACCTCTTTCAATAATATCGGCCAAAATGAACAGGGATATCAAAAAACTCGCGCGCGAGTTCAATCGCGTCGCCCCAGCGCCGCCTGCGCCGCGGGACGGCACTGTCTACGAGAATAAACGGAAGGACGATTCTTCCGGGCCGCCCGTCGATAATGCGGCTCTGCCCACATGGATCGACACCTTGCCGTCTGACCGTGAGTGGTACGTCGATCTCTTCAAAAGCGATCTGTACCGCGCGATTAATGACAATACGCAAGCGCTTAAAAATCTTCCTCAGCCGCCGACCGAGGCAATGATCAAGACTCTGGAGAAGGCCCAGGTCGAGGCCCTGCGCCAGTCACGGCGACAAGGCGATTATTTTGGCTACCGGATCTTCGATCCCTTCCACCCGCTGGAGAATATAGAAAGCGACGACACAAAAGCTTGGATCGAGGCGGAGAACGAACGTACCCAAAAATTCACGTCCACATCAGCGCGGGATATGGCAGTCGCTGACCTTACGACTGCGTGGCGCAACCGCATCCCGGAACCCTTCTCGACCGGAGCTGACCGGTCGCTGTGCCTGCGCTTTAAGTATGATGACTCATGGCAGTATCCTGTCGAGAAAAAGGAACGACAAAAATTTTACCACACCAACGAGACCCCTCTTGCCGAAGCGGGCGGCCGCATTTTCGCGCGCGCGTATCGAAACTTCCGTTCAAGCATCGTGAGCTATCCGATTGACGACCCGGCGACCACTACGCGCCTTGTGAGCGAGCCCCCCGACGGCAAAATGCGCGGCGCTTTTATCCACGGCGACAGACTCTACGTCTCCTTCTATCGTAACTGCGCTGACGAACTCAAAGTCTACGATCTTGACGGAAAGCATATCGCCGACGTTCCGCTGCCTGTCTGCAAGCTTCGTGCGACCTCTATCGACAAGGAAACCGGGAAGCTGCGCCTGCGTCTCGCCACCTTCACGCGACCCGAGTCCGATTTTATCTACGATCCCGAAACGAACTCTGTGACGCCGGACGATCCTGCGCCCGCACCGCTTGAGGGCTGCATTGTCGAACAGATATGGGCACGGTCCCGCGACGGAACGACCGTGCCTATGTGGACCGTCCGCCAGCCCAGCACGGCGCTGGATGGCACCGCCGCCACGAAGATATTCGCCTACGGCGCATCCGGCATCTCAGTCGAACCCCAATACAGTGAATCAATCGCACGCTGGGTCAGGTCGGGCGGAATTTACGTCATTGCCAACATCCGCGGCGGCGGCGAGTTCGGCGAAGAATGGGCAAACAACGGCATGAAGATGAATCGCCAGAACGTGATCGATGACCTTACCGCCTGCGCGCGTGAACTTTGGCGGCGGCATTATTCGGTGCCGGAACGCACCGTCATCACCGGCCGCAGCAACGGTGGCTGGCTTATCCTGGAAACTGTAGTTCAGAATTCCGTGCGTTTCGGTGCGGCGGTTTCGCACGTGCCTGTGTCAGATCTGAACCGCATCGGCACCGGTAGCGGCACTTTTCCCGAATACTGGACGGAAAAAGGATTCGCCGAACGCATGAGGCTTTCGCCTTACCACAACGTCAAACCGGGGATGGTCTACACGCCGACCATGATCACAACCGGAGACGAGGATACGGTTGCAAAAACATGGCACGCGCTCAAGATGGCGGCCACGCTGCAGGCGGCATCGCCGGAAAATCTCTGCTTGCTGCGGGTACGCCACGGCACAGGACACAAGCCCGAACTCTTTCCAACCGACGAGCTCGTGGCCGAGGAAGCCGACGTGCACGCCTTCATCGAGCGCTGTATCGGCCCGGTGGACCAACAAAAATACAACGCATGGCTGGAAAGTTCAGTTGAGAACGAAGTGGACCACAATGGCGCCAAGATAGCCGAGAAACAGTACCGGGGTCCATCTTAGGTGCGCCTTGAACGTATACTCCTCCCGCGCAATCCCCATGAGGGCGACGCCCGCCGCCGAACCGACCGAGAGCAGCGAACCGCCGAGGCCGGTGGTCAGCGTCACCAGCAGCCACTGGAACTGATCCATGTGCATGCGCATCGAGAGCACCGCGTACATGATCGGTATGTTGTCGACTACAGATGAAACCAACCCGAGGCCGATGTTGCCAATACCGATGCCGAAGCTGTAAAACGCCTTCGCCGCCGCATCGATGTAGCCCATGAAGGCAAGACCGGCCACGCTGAAGATCACGCCGAAGAAGAACAGCAGCGTATCCCACTCGGCAGCAGCGAGGAACCGCAGGACGTCGAACTCATCCCGCTCGGGCTTGCTGATGATAAAGCGCGACGTCATCATCAGGAGGGCCAGCCCCATCATCATCCCCATGTAGGGCGGCAAGGCGAGCACCTGCTGGAATACAACCGTGAGCACGATCGAAAGAAGGCCGATGCCGACGATAACCCACGCGCCTCTCTTGAGCACCACCGGCTCACCCGTGCGGGGCGGTGGCTTTTTCTTCGACAGCCTCATGCCCATTATCGCCGCCGGAATGACAAAAGCGGCTAGCGCCGGCAGCAGCAGCCGGAAAAAATCGAAAAAGCCCAGATGCCCGGACTGCCAGACCATCAGCGTCGTGATGTCGCCGAACGGGCTGGCCAGCCCGCCTGCATTGGCGGCATTCACCGCATTGATGCAACACAAGGCAATAAAACGCTTGTTGCCGCGCCCGACGGCCATGATGATGGCGCCGACGATCAGCGCCGTGGTCAGGTTGTTGGCGAACGCCGACAGCACGAAGGCCAGCCACCCGGTCATCCAGAAAATCTGCCGCACCGTGAAGCCTTTTTTGATCAGCCTGTCCTGCGTGACGAGGAAGACGTTCCGCTCCTCCAGCGCACTGATGAAGACCATCGATACGATCAGGAACAGCAGCAGCCCGGCATACTCCATCAGCGCGAACGCGACGGCGTTGGAGACTGACTCGCGGCTTACGCCGTAGGCTGGTGCCACCAGCGCGATCACCGTCCAGATGATCCCGGCGCCCAGCGTCATCGGCTTGGATTTGCGCAGGTGGATGGATTCCTCCATCAGCACGGCGAGGTACGAGAGCGCAAAAACGCACAGGCATATCACCCCGCCCGGCGACGAAGCCGGTATTGCCGTGTGCATGCCCTGGGTGTAAGCCATTCTTCAACCTTGAGTATTTAGTTAGTTCGTGCGTCTTGATTTTCGCAGAACAACCCGCCAAGTCAACCGGAAGCGGTTGGATTCGACAGGCCGCTGGTGTAAAATCCGCGGACCATGCAATTCACCCAGAAAGCGCTGTTTTTTCACAGGAACGCCTTCGATTTCGGCGAGAGGATGCTGACCTACCGCATCGATGATGAAAAGGCCAGCGCGGGCTTTTCCGTTCTCTATGAAAACATCAGCCCGGAGAAGTCGCTGCAAAGCTACCGTGAAAAGGCTCCGATCTATCTCGGCCTGATCCTGCTCGTCTCCGCCGTCGCCTGCCTCCTGATCGGACCCAGTGCGCATAACCCGCAGGTATCGACGGCGCTCGGCTGGGCTTTCGTCATCGCAGGGTGGGGAAGCCTGCTGGTCGGGCGGTTCGCCCGGTTCGACTCAACCGTCATCGGCACGCCGCAGGGCCGCATCCTCGTCTTCGACCGCGAGGGTAAAGACCAGATTGTCGCTGAGATCTACCGCCGCCGGAAGGATGAGATCCGCCGCAAATATCTCGAGGTCGATTTCCTCAATGACCCGCAGCACGAAATCGCCAAATACAAGTGGCTCAAGGGTGAGGGCATCGTCTCGGAGCAGGAATTCGAGGCTGCTATTGGCAAGATCACAGCCGCGCGCAGTGAACGGAGCGGGCCGTGACGAACTACAGCCAGAAACGTTCACGCTATAAAACGACGCTCGATTTTGGACCCGAGCGGCTGGACCATACGTTTTCGTATTTCAACAACCGCAGCGGCGCCTCTATCAAGTACGAGCAGATCCCGCTGGAGTGGCGCCTGTCGGGGCGCAAGAACTGGCGGGCGAAATATATATCTGCCGGCTTCGCCTGCTTCGGCATCGTCATGGGCACGGCCATTATGGGCGAGCAGTCGGAGCGCAATATCCATGCTATGCAAAGCGGTCTGACCTTCATGGCCACATGCCTCGCCTGCGCGGTCCTGCTATATTTTTTCGAGCGCGTGTTCCGCCCGTCGACCGAATTCACCGTCATCCCGGCTAAGCCCGAAATCCGCATCATCCACGATGGGCGGGAGAAGGAAATCGAGGCCGAGATATTAAAGCACCGTCGCGATGCGCTGCGCGCCAAGCTCATGAACATCGACCCGCTGAATGCGCCGGGAACGGAATCTCGCAAGTTCCGCTGGCTGCGTGAAGAGAACATCATCACCGACGAGGAATACGCTAACGCCGTGCTCAAACTCGCCGGCGCGCGCACCGACGAGGCGCTCGCCGCCGCCAAAACCGAACAGAACCGTAAATTGCATTAGAAGACGCCATTCAAAATGCGCAGCCGCACCGAAAAGTTTTTAACAGGGCTTATTGTTCTTCTTCTACTCACGCTTATTTATGTGCAATCACATGGCAATAAAACTAAGAGTATGATTTTCTCTTCAATTTCCGGCTTAGCGCGATCGAACACTCACCGTAATTTGGATTCTACGCTTTATAACCTCATACTCGCCGACTTGTTTTTGACGAAATCAATCGATTATGGCATTTATATCAAAGAAAAAAAAGATGCGTTGGCCGAAATCAATTTTGCCAAAATGATCATCATAAAAAATGCTGGTGATGACCAAATTGTCGACATTAATGCAAAAGGGCCTAACGACTTGCGTCTTATTGAATATGCCGTTGGATATTCCCGGACTGCCTTAAAGCAAAGCCTTCTTGTTGAAAAACTAACTGACTCGCAAAAAAAAGCTCTCCACGACCATATCCAGAATGCGCTGGACAAAATGCTTCAGGTCCAAGAAGCCGAACAGCAATCCCAACCCGAAAAGAGTAAACCATGAGTACAAGAACCCCCATCACCATCGCCCGCGGCGACGGCATCGGCCCCGAGATCATGGACGCGACGCTGCGCATCCTCGATGCCGCCGGCGCACGGCTGGCAATCGAGGAGATCGTGATCGGCGAGTCCGTCTACAAGCGCGGCGTCGCGGGCGGCATTGACGAAAGCTCATGGGATTCGCTGCGGCGGACGAAAGTATTTCTCAAGGCCCCCATCACCACGCCGCAGGGCGGCGGGGTCAAGAGCTTGAACGTCACCATTCGCAAAACGCTGGGCCTTTATGCCAACGTGCGCCCCTGCATCTCCTACGCGCCGTTCGTGGAGACGCTGCATCCCGACATGGACATCGTCATCGTGCGCGAGAACGAGGAAGACCTATACGGCGGTATCGAATACCGCCAGAGCCAGGACGTAATGGCCTCGCTCAAGCTCATCACCCGGCCGGGGACCGAGCGCATCGTCCGCTACGCCTTCGAATACGCGCGCGCCAACGGGCGGAAAAAGGTCACCTGCATGACCAAGGACAACATCATGAAACTAACCGACGGTCTGTTTCACCGGATTTTTGACGAGCTGGGCGCGGAATACCCGGACATCGAGAAAAACCACATGATCATCGACATCGGCGCGGCCAAGATCGCGGCGCACCCGCATATGTTCGACATCATCGTCACGCCGAACCTGTACGGCGACATTATCTCGGACATTGCAGCGGAAATTACCGGCTCGGTCGGCCTCGGCGGCTC